>JBEVLE010000479.1:0-14687 GCA_040509335.1 Longimicrobiaceae bacterium
ACGCCCACCAGCAGCTCGGACGTGCGCTCCACGCACAGGCCCACGGAGGTCTCGGACCCGACTCCCAGCATGTGCAGGCGCTGGGCGAGGATCTCCGCCCGCTGATTCAGTGCGCCGTAAGTCACCGCGCCGCGCCCCTCCAGGAGTGCAACGGCCTCCGGAGCACGGCGAGCCCACTGCGCAAAGAGCGCGTGAGCCGGCGGGTCGGCATAGTCGCGCTCCGTCCGGTTCCACTCCTCCACCACCTGCCGACGCTCCGCCTCCGGTAGCACGTCAATGCTCCCGATCGCCTGCCCAGGCGAGACCTCCAGCGCTTCCACCAGCCGCTCCAGCGTCGTGTGGATCATCTGGCACACCCGCACGGCCTCCCCCGGTGCCGCCACCTGCGCCGCCAGCGAGAACGCCCCCCGATGATCGTTCACAGCCACGTTGACCGGATAGTTCGTACGCTCCTCGCTTCGAACTGCTCCGATCCCTCCCCGCGCCGGCCGTTCCTCGTGCGAACGCCCGCTCTTGCCGCTGTAGCGATAGTTCAATAGGGAAGTGAACAGCGGGCTCGGCGCCGGCACCCCACTACACCGCTGCGCCAGCGCCAGCGAGGCGTGCTCGTGCCGCAACAGATCCGCCAGCAATCCGTGCATCCTCCGCACGCTCACCTCCACCGCTTCCACACCCACTGCAATCCGCACCGGCAGCGTGTTGATGAAGGGTCCGATCACCCGGTCCGAGCCTTTCCCCCCCTGCATACGCCCAAACAGCAGCGTCCCGAACACCACGTCTTCCCGCCCGGTCAGCCGCGCCAGCACCTGCGCCCACGCCAGGTGGCACAGGCTAGCCGCGCTCACCCCCAGCGCCCGCGCACGGCTGCGCAGCCGTGCGCCCACGTCTGGCTCGACCTCGAGCCGCGCCACCTCGATCCCGCGCCCCTCCCCCCACACGTCCAGCAACTCGTACGGCGCTGTCGGCTCCTCCACGTCCCCGAGCAGCTCCCGGAAGAATGCCTCGTGCTCCTCCCGGCTCACCCTCAGGCGCGCTTGCGCCACGTAGTTCCGGAAGGGGAGAGGCGAGGGGAGATCCGAGACCCGTCCCTGCAGATACGCCGAGATCTCCTCTCGGAGCACTTCCAGCGACTGGTGGTCGCTCGTCAGGTGATGCACCAGCAGGAGCAGTAGCCAACGACCCCTTGGGACGTCCTCGGTAATGCACGCCTGTAGCAGCGGCGCTCGCCTCAGGTCCATTTGGTAGCGCCGCGGATCGTACCGCCGCCACAGCTGCTCGGCCGCATCCCCGGCCCCCGCATCCAGCTCTACCTCCTCAACCGGCAGTTGCGCGCGCCGCCAGACGACCTGCACCGGCTCCCGCAACCCCTCCCACACGATGCCCGTGCGCAGTATGTCGTGCCGGTCGACCACCGCCTGCAGCGCTGCGAGATACTGCTCCAAATGCTCGCGGGTATCGAATTCGCTCACCCTCGACAATAGGTACGGATCCCCCTCCTGTGACATCAGATAGTGGAAGAAGATCCCTTCCTGCAACGGTGCCAGCGGGTAGATGTCCTGCACGTTCCCCGCTCCGCCTGGTACTGCCGCCACGATCCGGTCGACCTCCGCCTGGCTCAGGTCCACGAGTGGCAGCATCTCCGGTTCGAGCCGGAACTGGAGCGCCGGGGACTCGGTCTTGATCGTGGCGACGATCGACAAGAGCGCCTGCTTCTGGTCGCGTATCTCTGCGAGGAGAGAGGGGGTCACCCTGTCCTTTTCACCAGTCACCACGAGTTGGTCGCCGCTCCTTCGAAGCTGCAATCCCGCTTCGGCAAGCCGTACCAGCAGTTCGTTGCCACTCATACGTACAGCTCCACCACGTTGGGATTTCGGCCTGGGTCGTTAAGGTTGGGGATCAGGTTCGGCGGCACCTGCACCTCTACGGGCTCTACCTTCACCTCTCTAACCAACTCGGCCAGCACAGGCGTGGTGAACAGCGCCCGCACCTCCACGTACAGCCCCACACGCCGCATGCGCTCGATCAGCGTGATCGCCAGGAGCGAGTGGCCCCCCAGCTCAAAGAAGTGGTCCCACCGCCCCACCCGCTCCACCTTCAGCACCTCTACCCAGATCGCCGCCAACATCTCCTCCACCTCCCCCAGCGGCGCCTCGTAGCCCCGCCGCGCGTACGCATCCTCCTCCGGCGCCGGCAGCACCCCCCGGTCCACCTTGCCTGTGGGCGTCAGCGGAAGCCTCTCCAGGCGCACGTACGCCGCCGGCACCATGGGCTCCGGCAGCCTCCTCAACAGGTGGCCCCGCAGCTCGTCCACCCCGATCGCCACCTCACTCACGTAGTACGCTGCCAGGCGCACGTCTCCCGGACCCTCTTCCCGCGCGACCACCACCGCCTCGCACACCTCTTCGTGCTCCTGCAGCCCCCGCTCGATCTCCCCCAGCTCAATCCGGTAGCCCCGCACCTTCACCTGATGGTCCACCCGCCCCAGGAACTCCAGCTCTCCGTCCCCGCGCCGCCGCACCCGGTCTCCCGTCCGGTACAGCCGCGCTCCTGCTCCGCCACTGAACGGGTCCGGGATGTAGCGCTCCGCTGTCCGCTCGCCCTGCCCAAGGTAGCCCCGGGTTATGCCGCCCCCCCCCAGCAGCAGCTCCCCGGGCACTCCCTCCGGGAGCAGGTCCCCCCCCGCGCCGCACACGTACATCCCCACCCCCGGCAGCGCCCGACCCACCATCTGCCAGTCGTAGCTCACTCCTGGCCGTAGTGGCGTCCCCGAGCTGATGATCGTCCCCTCCGTCGGTCCGTACATCGCCCAGACCTGCGCGGCCGGAAAGGCCGCCTGCACCGCCTCCAGCAGCTCCGGCGCGATCACGTCACCGCCAATGAAGACATGCCTCATCCCCGGCAGCGTCCCCGGTCCGCTCTGCACGTGAAGGACGACCTCGCGCATCAGCGCAGGAACCGCGTGCAGTGCGGTAACCACCGCCAGTTCCCGGCTCAGGCGCTCCACGTCCTGTACGACCTCCTGCTCCAGCAGGTGCACCCGACCGCCGGCCAGCAGCGGAGCGAAGACCTCGAAGGCCCAGATGTCGAACGCGTAGCTCGCCAGGACGGGAAACACCTCCCCCGCACCGAGCCCGAAGGTGTCGCGCGTGCTCAGCAGCGTGCTCGTGAAGCTGGAGTGCTCGACCACCACCCCCTTGGGGCGACCCGTCGAGCCGGAGGTGTAGATCACATACGCCGCATTCCCTACGTCCCCGCCGAGTTCCGGCGTGAGCGGCTGTGCCTGGTCCGCCGCGCCATTCGGCTCCCAGTCGAGGCAAAGGACCTGGCCCGAGTACCTCGGCAGCACATTCAGAAGGCTGCTCTGCGTAATCAGGACGGAGGCGCCGGAGTCGTCCAGCGTATAGGCAATGCGCTCGGAGGGGTAGGCGGGATCCAGCGGCACGTAGGCGCCGCCGGCCTTGAGGATGCCCAGCACCGCCAGGACCTGCTCCGGGCCGCGCTCCAGGCAGAGCCCTACGCGTGCCTCCGGGCCCACACCGCGCCGCCGGAGAAGGTGGGCGATCTGGCTGGAACGACGATCCACCTCGGCATAGCCGAGCGTCCGCTCGCCGTGGACCAGCGCCACCAAGTCGGGCGTGCGCCCGGCCTGTTGGGAGAACAGCTCGTGCAGGCACGTCCGCGGATGGTCGAGGGCGGGTGTCCCGCAGGTCTCCAGCAGGTGCCTGCGCTCCGCCTCCGGCAATAGCGACAGCCGGCCCACAGCCTGATGCTCGTCTGCCGCCATTGCCTCCAGCACCCGCCGCAGGTATCCCACGTATCTCTCCACCGTCGCACGCTCGTACAGCGAGGTCGCGTAATGCACACTGCCGACGATCCGTCCTTTCGACTCCCCCAGCGTGAGCGACAGGTCGAACTTCACGTTCCCCTCCTGCCCAGCCCTGCCCATCCCTGCCACTGTAAGGCCCGGCAGCGTGAGCTCACCCCAGGGGGCGTTCTGCCAGGCGAACGTCACCTGGCAGAGTGGACTGTGCGCAAGACTGCGCACCGGCTGCACGAGTTCCACCACCTGCTCGAAGGGAATGTCCTGGTGGTGCTGTGCCTCAAGCGTACGCTCCCGGACCCGCCTCAGCAGTTCCCCCACCGTCAGCGAGCCCGAGAGGTCCAGCCGCAGCGCCAGCGTGTTGACGAAGAACCCGATCAGTTCCTCGATCTCCGCCTGGCCCCGGTTCGCCGTGGGCGTCCCGATCACCACGTCCTCCTGGCCCGAGAGCCGGCTCAGCACCACGGCCCAGCCGGCCAGCAGCGTCATGAACAGCGTCGTCCCCTGCCGCTGGCTCAGCCCCTTCAGCCCTGCCGTCAGCTCCTCCCTCAGCTCCACGCCAAGCGATGCACCGGCGTGGTCCTGCAAAGCCTGCCTCGCACGATCGGTGGGCAGCTCCAGCAGCTCCGGCGCGCCGGCGAGCGTCGCCTTCCAGTAGTCGGCCTGCGCCCGCAGCACCTCGCCCTCTACCCAGCGCCGCTGCCATACCGCGTAGTCCCCGTACTGCACCGCCAGCGCCGGCAGCGGGTCCGCCTCCCCGCTGTGGAAGGCGGCGTACAGCACGCTCAGCTCCCGCGCCCACATCCCCATGCTCCACCCGTCTGAGACGATGTGGTGCATCGTCACCCCCAGCACGTGCTCGTCCATTCCCAGCCGGATCAGGCACCCCCGGATCAGCGGCCCCCGCTCCAGGTCGAACGGTGTGCTCCACTCCTCCCGGAGCAGGCGCCGCAGCTCCTCCACTGACTCCGCTGTCCCGTACAGGTCATGCTCCACGAAGTGGAAGCGACTCTCCTCCACCGGGACGATCCGCTGCACCGGCTGGCCCTCCACAAGGGGGAAAGTCGTGCGCAGCGCCTCGTGACGCGCCACGATCCGCTCCAGCGCCCCACGCAGGGCGTCCACGTCGAGTGCCCCCTGCAGGCGCAGTCGCCAGGGCATGTGGTACGCGCTTCCCAGGCCGCCCAACTGCTCCAGGAACCAGAGTCGCTGCTGCGCAAAGGACAGCGGCAGCGGCCCCGTCCGATCCACCGCCTCGATCCGGGGCAGATCCGCCCGAGCCGCCATCGTCACGGCGCGCGCGTACTCCGCCATCACCGACAGGCGGAATACCTCCCCCAGGGGCACCTCCACACCGAGCCTCTGCCGGACGCGCGAGACCACCTGCATCGCTAACAGCGAGTGGCCCCCCAGCTCGAAAAAGTGCTCCCACCGTCCCACCCGTTCCACCCCCAGCACCTCCGCCCAGATCGCCGCCAGCGTCTCCTCCACCTCTCCCAGCGGCGCCTCGTAGCCCCGCCGCGCGTACGCATCCCCCTCCGGCCCCGGCAACGCCCCCCGATCCACTTTCCCGTTCGAAGTCAGCGGGAGCCTCTCCAGCCGTACGTACGCCGCCGGCACCATGTGCTCCGGAAGACGCTCCCGCAGCAGCTCCCGCAGCTCCGCCGCCCCGGGCGCCTCCGCCCCCTCGCGCGCCACCACGTACGCGGCCAGGTACCGCTCCTCCACCGCAGAGCCGCGCGCGACCACCACCGCGTCCACCAGCGACGGGTGCTCCAGCAGCGCCGCCTCGACCTCCCCCGGCTCGATCCGGAACCCGCGCACCTTGAGCTGGAAGTCACTCCGGCCTACGAACTCCAGCGTCCCCTCCGGTAGCCACCGCCCCCGATCGCCGGAGCGGTACATCCGCGCCCCCGGCACCCCGGTGTACGGGTCGGGGACGAAGCGCTCCGCCGTCAGGTCCGGCCGCCCCAGGTACCCCCGCGTCACCGGCAGCCCAGCCATGTACACCTCCCCGGGCACCCGCGGCGGCGCCGGCTCCAGCCGCGCGTCCAGCACGTAGAGGCGCGCGTTCGCGATGGGGCACCCCACCGGGGGCGACCGCGTCGCGTCGCCGCACAGCTCAGCCGTACACCGCACGCTGTGCTCGGTGGCCCCATAGCCGTTGTAGAAGCGCCGCCCCGGCGCCCAGCGCGCCAACAGCTCGGCGCTGCACGTCTCGCCCCCCACCATGACCACCTCCAGCTCCGGCAGCCCGGCGTGCGGCGTCACCGCCAGCGCCGAGGGCGTGATCTTCAGGTGCGTGACGCGCTCGCGCCGCAGCAGCTCCGCCAGCCCCTCACCCGGCGTCAGCTCCTCGCGCGAGGCCAGCACCAGCGTCGCCCCGGAGCAGAGCGCGGTGAACACGTCCAGCACCGAGGCGTCGAAGTGGAGCGGCGCGAACAGCAGCACCCGCGAGCCTGGCCCGATCCCGTAGACCCGCACGTACGCTTCGGCAGAGTTGCAGACGCCGCGGTGCGGGACCAGGACGCCCTTGGGGCGGCCCGTGGAGCCGGAGGTGTAGATGACGTACGCCAGGTTGTCGGCGGTCGCCCCGACCGGGGCCGGTTCACACTCGGGGAGAGAGGAGGGAACCGGGGAGAGGGAGGTCCCCTCATCGTCGAGGTACACCACCTCCGCGGCAGCGGCCAGGTGGCGGCCGGCGAGCGCCGAGCGGGTCAGCACCAGGCGCGCACCCGAGTCTTCCAGAAGGAACGCCAGGCGCTCCGGGGGGCTCCCGGTATCCAGCGGGACGTATGCGCCACCGGCCCGGAGCACGGCCAGCAGGGCGATCACCGCCTCCGGGGCGGACTCCAGGAAGAGTGCCACCCGGGTCTCGGGGGCGACGCCGTGCGCGCGGAGGTTGCGCGCCAGGTGCTCCACAGCCCGGTCCATCTCGCCATAGGTGAGCGTGCGCGCGCCGTGTGCGAGCGCGACCGTGCCGGGGGCGTGGCGCGCCCTGGCCTCGACCAGCTCGTGCAGGCAGGCGCCGTCCGAGAACGGGGAGTCGGTGGCGTTCCACTCCTCCACCACCTGCCGACGCTCCGTCTCCGGCAGCACGTCGATGCTCCCGATCGCCCGGCCGGGGGAGACCTCCAGCGCTTCCAGCAGCCGCTCAAGTGCCGTATGCATCATGCGGCACACCCGCACCGCCTCCGCTGGTGCCGCTACCTGCACTGCCAGCGAGAACTCCTCCCCACGGTCCTCCACAGCCATAATAACCGGATAGTTCGTCCGCACCTCCATGCGGACTAGTGCGATCCCCACCCTCGCCTGCCGTTCCTCGTGCGAACGTCCTGCCTTACCGCTGTAGCGATAGTTCAGCAAGGAGGTGAACAGCGGCACCGGTGCCGCCACGCCGCTGCACCGCTGCGCCAGCGCAAGAGAGGCGTGCTCGCGCCGCAACAGCTCCGCCAGCAACCCATGCGTCTGCCGCACGCTCGCTTCCACCGCGTCAGCCCCCACGCGGATCCGCACCGGCAGCGTGTTGATAAACGGTCCCATCACCCGGTCCGAGCCCGCTCCCCCCTGCATGCGCCCGAACAGGAGAGTCCCGAACACCACGTCCTCTCGGCCGGTGAGCCGCGCCAGCACCTGCGCCCACGCCAGGTGGAAAAGGCTCGCCGCGCTCACCCCCAGCGCCCGCGCACGGCCGCGCAGCCGTGCGGTCAAGTCGGCCTCCACTTCAAGCCGCCCCTCCTCGACTCCGCGCCCCTCCCCCCACACATCCAGCAGGCCATATGGCGCGGTCGTCTCCTCCACGTCCCCCAGCAGCTCCCGGAAGAATGACTCGTGCTCCTGTCGGCTCACCCCCAGGCGCGCCTGCGCCACGTAGTTGCGGAACGGAAGCGGGGGGGGCAGCTCCGACTCGCGGCTCAGCAGGTGCGTCGAGATCTCCTCCTGGAGCACCTCCAGCGACTCGTGATCGCTCGTCAGGTGATGCAGTTGTAGGAGCAGCAGCCAGCGGCCCGTCGCGCGGTCCTCGGCGATACACGCCCGCAGCAGCGGCGCCCGCCTCAGATCCATTCGGTGGTGCCGCGGGTCGCACCGTTTCCACAGCTGCCCGGCTACATCCCCTTCCCCCGCATCCAGCTCCACCTCCTCCACCGACAGACGCGTACGCCGCCAGACGACCTGCACCGGCTCCCGCAACCCCTCCCACGCCATCGCCGTCCGCAGGATGTCGTGGCGATCGATCACTCCCTGGAATGCTGCAAGGTATTGCTCCAGACGCGTGCGCGTGTCGAACGTGGTCAGGTTCGAGAGGAGGTACGGGTCGCCAACCTGCGACATCATGTGGTGGAAGAGGATACCCTCCTGCAGCGGGGCCAGCGGGTAGATGTCCTGCACGTTCCCGACTCCACCCGGTACCCCCGCCACGATCCGGTCGATCTCCTCCTGCCTCAGCTCCACCAGCGGCAGCATTTCCGGCAGGATCGACTCGCATCCCTCCTGAATCCCGTTCGCAGGGACCTCCACCTCCCGAGACTCCCAGCTCACCGCCAGCGCCAGCTCCGCCAGCACCGGCGCGGTGAACAGCGCCCGCACGTCCGTGTACAGCCCTACACGCCGCATCCGCTCGATCAGCCTGATCGCCAGGAGCGAATGCCCGCCCAACTCGAAATAGTGGTCCCACCGCCCCACACGCTCCACTCTGAGCACCTCCGCCCAGATTTCGGCCAGCGTCACCTCCACTGCTCCCAGTGGTGTCTCGTATCCACGTCGTGCGTACGCATCCCCCTCCGGCGGCGGCAGCGCCCTGCGGTCCAGCTTCCCGTTTAGGGTGAGCGGCAGTACCTCCAGGCGCACGTACGCTGCCGGCACCATGTACTCCGGCAACCGTTCCTGCAGGTGCGCTCGGAGCCGATCCACTCCCACCTCCCTCTCCCCCACCCAGTACGCCACCAGCCACTTGTCTCCTGCGTCGCCTTCGCGTGCCACCACCACCGCCTCGCGCACGCTTTCGTGCTCCAGTAGCCGCGCTTCGATCTCTCCCGGCTCGATCCGGTAGCCCCGCACCTTCACCTGCGCATCAGTGCGCCCCAGGAACTCGAGCTCCCCTGTCGCCAGCCAGCGCACCCGGTCGCCCGTGCGGTACAGCCGCGCCCCGCTCTCCCCTGAGAAAGGGTCCGGGACGAACTGCTCCGCCGTCAGCTCCGGACGGCCCAGGTAGCCGCGCGCTACCCCCTTCCCCCCCATCCGCAACTCGCCCGGCACGCCCACGGGTTGCGCACTCCCCTGCGGATCACAGATGTACAGGCGCACATTCCCCAACGGCCGACCGATCCTGTGTCCTTCCACACCCATCTCCGTAGGGACTGCGCGCGCAGAGGCAAGAATAGTCCCCTCGGTGGGGCCGTACAGCACGTGGATTTCCGCCGCAGGGAGGGTTGCACGCATCTCCGCGAGCAGGTCGGCGGAGACCAGGTCGCCGCCGACAAAGACTCGCCGCAGCCGGCCCAGCAGGCGTGCCGCACGCCCCACCTGCACGATCTCCCGCATGAACGCGGGCACGGCGTGCAGGAGCGTGGCGTCCGAGACCTCCACGAGTAGCGAGGGGATATCTGTCACGAGCTCACGTCCCACCAGGCGAACGGCCGCACCTGAGGTCAGCGGCAGGAGCGTCTCAAAAAGCCAGATGTCGAAGGCGTAGCTCGCCAGGGGTGGCATGACGTCGCCCGCGCGGACGCCGAAAACCTCCCGCGTGGCGGCTAGCAGGTTGGCGAGCGAGCCGTGCTGCACCAGTACCCCCTTCGGGTAGCCGGTGGAGCCGGAGGTGTAGATGACGTACGCCAAGCTCTCGGCACAGGTGGGTTCCTCCGGCGTCTCGTCTGGGGCCTCATCCGGGAGCTGATCGACCCGCACCACAGCCGCGCCGTGCTCCGGCAGCGCCCCGGCCGCACTTTCAGTGGTGACGATTACCGGCACCCCCGCATCGGCGATGATCCAGTCCAGCCGCTCGGCCGGGTAGCTCGGATCCAGGGGAACGTAGGCGCCGCCCGCCTTCCAGATCCCCAGCACGCCCACCAGCAGCTCGGGGGTGCGCTCCACGCAGAGCCCCACCAGGACCTCAGGACCGACGCCTAGTGCACCCAAGCGCCGGGCGAGGACCGTGGCTCTGCGATCCAAGGCGGCATAGGTCAGGGTGCTACCGCCATGAAGGAGCGCAACAGCGTCTGGAGTTCGGCGTGCCTGCTCAGTGATGAGCGTGTGGACGTGAGTGAGGGGGGAGGCGCACTTCGTTTGGTTCCACGCGACCAGCACCTGCCGGTGCTCCGCCTCGCCCAGGAGTTCCAGCTCAGAAAGGCGCGTGTCGGCGTTCGATGTCACCTGCTCCAGCACCCGCTCCAAGTGCCCAAGCATCCGGTCCACCGCCTCGGAGTCCCAGAGTTTGGCGTCGTATCCTAGCCGCACCTGTAGCGGAGCGACGCCCGAGGCCGCCACCGACAGCGGGTACCCGGCATGCTGGACGATCCGTATGCTCCGCCCGCACCACCTTCCGCCCATGGCCCGGAAAGCCTGCCTGAAAGATTCCGTTTGATAGCTGAAGATGGTGTCGAAGAGCGGCGTGTTCTTCGGGAGACCGCTCCATCGAGCGATGTCCTGAAGGGCGGCATGCTCGTGGGAGCGCAGGGTAGCGTTCCCCGCCGCGATTTGCATCAGCCACTCGGACGCGCACATATCGGCGGGGAGCGGCACACGAACGGGAACGGTGTTGATGAGCAGCCCGACCATCCCCTCCGCTCCTTTCACTCCTGTGGCTCGCCCCCCGCGCACCAGCCCGAACACCACCTCGTCGCGTCCCGTGTAGCGGCCCAGCAACACGGCCCACACCCCCTGGAGCAGGGTGTTCACGTTTACCCCCCGCTTGCGCTTGAACTCACGGAGCATGGCGTCAGCGCCCGGAGAAAGCTGGATCTCGCGTTCGTCGAAGCCAAGCTCCAGTTCGGGTCCGCGCGGTGCGTTTCGGCTACCCAGCAGGGGTGCCGGTGCGTCTATACCCAGCAGATAGGCGGTCCAGTATGCCTCGTCGGTCGCGGGATCGCGCCCGAGCAGCCAGGCGATGTGGTCACGGAAGGGACGGGGGGCGGGAAGGTCCACCTCAGTTCCATCCTGAGCGGCGTCGTACAGCGCGAACACCTCGCGAAATACGGCAGCAATCGACCCGCCGCCAAGCAGAATGTGGTGGAAGGTCCACACCAGCACGTGCTCTTCCGAGGAAAGCTTGAAGAGCGCTAGCCGCATCGCTGGTGCCTTTGACAGGTCGAAACCGCGCGCGCGGTCCGCTTTGAGATATGCGTCCAACCACCCGTCGTGCCCTGAAGGTGCAATCCCTGCTAGATCGCAGCAGGCGATCGCTAGCCGCACATCATGGAGGACCTCCTGCAGGGGTTCCGCGACATCGGCCCAGCGGAAGCGAGTCCGGAGGATAGCGTGTCTCTGCACCACCTCGGACCATGCCTTCTCGAGTGAAACCGAATCGACAGGCTCGTTGAGCCGGCAGACCACCTGCTCAATGTTCACCCCTGACGCCGGCGCGAGCAGCGTCTGGATGAGCATTCCATGCTGAAGCGGGGAGAGTCGGTACGACTCCTGAACGTGGGTATCAGAGGGGAAGGCCGGGTATGTGGCCATGGGGGAGCTCTCATTGAGGTTGGTGACCCAGCACCCACCCTTCACCAGCTTCCATTATTGTCGCATAAAGTACGACAGTCAAGCAATATTTAGGCAACTCCATTCGACTGGAGACGCCCCCGATCTGCCGGATTGAAACTCAACGAGCGCGAGCCCCTCGTATGCTGAATCCTCGCCGTGACTTCGCGTAGCTCCGCAGGTGTCCGCGC
Organism: Longimicrobiaceae bacterium; assembly: GCA_040509335.1. Classification (GTDB taxonomy): domain Bacteria; phylum Gemmatimonadota; class Gemmatimonadetes; order Longimicrobiales; family Longimicrobiaceae; genus JAFAYN01. The sequence continues at coordinate 11,704 of JBEVLE010000479.1, forward strand.
CCCGAAGTACGCCTGCCCGGGTGGATGGCTCGGGAGCCCCGGCGAAGGCGTGAATCGTACGGACCAGGAGATCGGGGATCGCCCGCTCGTGCTCTATCAGGCGATTGCAGAAGTTCACCGGCCGAAGGTCGGCGGGCCGTGGCAGCCCCAGCATGCGCTGGACCTCCTGCACCGGGCGGAGCTGGCCGTCTCCCACGCGGAGCGCCTGGCGTTCCTCCACTCGCAGGCGGACGTGGTGGGCGACCGTGTCCGGGTGCGGATCGGCCGGGCGGACTACCCGCTCGCCGAGTACCTTCGCCGCCACGGGGACAAGGTGGCTGCGAGTCTCCGGTTCGCCGCCAAGCTCGTAGGGCGGGTGAACGAGGCGATGGGATGGGCGTGGAGCGCCTCGCTGGAGCCGGAGACCGGGTTCGGGTACCACTCCATGCGCCGAGCGTGGGGATCGGCCCGCAAGGACGAGCCGCTGGTCGACGTTGCGGAGGCCGGGGACTGGCACCCGGGCACGCAGCTCGGCCACTACCAGAAGCCCGATCCGGAGACCACGCTGCGGGTCGTCCTGGGTGGTAAGCGACGGGCCGCTGGCAGGTAGACGCAGCAAAACCGTAGCAACGACCGTAGCCGTCCAGCGGAGGGAAAACCGAAGGCCCGGCCCCGAAAGTCGAGGCCAGGCCCGGGATGTGGAGAGATTGCCCCCGGAGGATTCGAACCTCCACTAACGGTTCCAAAGACCGCTGTGCTGCCATTACACCAGGGGGCAGCCGCCGGCCCGAAAAGGCCGGCGCAGACCGGAAAAGCTAGCCGTTACCGCCGGGAGGGTCAACCCGGACCGGCGGCTCTTCCGCCAGCGTTTGCGCCGTCCACGCGGCCATGCCGAGCGCCTTCACCCGCCGCTCCGCGTCGTCCCGCTCGTCCGTGGACGGATACACAGCGAACATGGACGCGCCGCTCCCCGCCAGCAGGCACACGAGCGCCCCGGGTGCCAGCATCGCCTCCCTGGCCGCGGCGAGCTCCGGGATCGCCTCCAGCGCCGGCGCCTCGAAGTCGTTCGCGGCGAGCGCGGACACCCCGGACCACCCTCCCAGCAGCTCCATCCCGAACGCGAACGCCTCCGGCTCCCACGCGTCTCCGCGGCGCTCCGCGATCCGCCGGAACGCCTCGCCCGTGGGCATGGCGACGCCTGGGTGCGCCACCAGCACCGGCCGCGGGGGGAGCACCGGGAGCGCCAGCAGCCGCTCCCCCCTCCCCCACCCCAGCGCCAGCGCGGAGCCGCACAAAAAGAACGGCACGTCGCTTCCCAGCTCCGTCGCCATCGCCAGCAGCTCCGCGCGCCCGAACGGCTCGCCGTGCAGCGCGTTGAGCGCGCGCAGTGTCGCCGCCGCGTCCGAGCTGCCGCCGCCCAGCCCCGCCGCCGAGGGGATGCGCTTGGCGAGCGCCACCTCCAGCGCGGGCGGCGTCCCCAGCGCCGCGTGGAAGCGCTCCGCCGCGCGCACCACCAGGTTGCGCTCCGGCGGCCCCGTCTCCACCCCGCCCCGCACCTCCAGCCGGATCCCCGGCTCCCCCGCGCGCACCTCCACCGTGTCCGCCAGCGAGATGGAGCAGAACAGCGACTCCAGCGAGTGGAAGCCCGACGCCTCCCGGGCCAGCACCCGGAGCCGCAGGTTGACCTTCGCCGGCGCCTCCACCCGGACGGTCATCGCTCCGGCACCGCCGGCGCCGAGGTGACCTCGTCGCGCTCCACGATCTCCTCCACCGTTTCCTCGCTGCGCTCCACGTCCTTCCAGCGGATGTCCAGCCGCCACACGTACCACAGGCCGATGAGCGTCACCGGGATGAAGCCGCCGATGTGGAAGCCGATGGCGAAGGACACCGCCTGCCCCGCCGGCACCCCCCACAGCCCCAGCCCCAGCTTCGCCCCCGCCTCCCACGGCCCGAAGAACCCCGGCGACGACGGCACCGCCACCGCCAGCGACACCAGCGACTGGAGGAACACCGCGCCGGCGAAGGGCACCTGCGTGATCCCGAAGGCGCGGAAGGCCAGCCAGAAGGAGAGCGCCAGGAAGAGCCACTGCGCCAGCGCCCAGGCGATCGACACCAGCAGCAGCCGGGGGTCGCGGAGGATGCCGAGCCCGCCCAGGAAGGAGTGCAGCGCGTCCACCAGCGGCCGGCGCATGCTGGGCGGGAGCACCCGGTCCGCGACCCGCTCCGCCACCGCCACCGAGCGCTCCGGCGCCGCCGCCAGAAGGAACAGGAACACGGCGAGCGCCCCGGTGACGCCGGCCACCACGCGCGCCGCCACCCGCGGGTCCACCCCGCCGATCTCCGCGGTGGCCGGGAACGAGGGCGCCGCCATGGCGGCGAAGAGCAGCCCCACGACGGCCATGCCGTCGAAGACCCGCTCCATCACCAGCGAGGCGAACACCGCCCCGATGGGAACCCCCGCCAGGCGCCCCAGGCTGAAGGCGCGCGCGAACTCGCCCACGCGGGCGGGGAGCAGGTTGTTGGCGGCGAAGCCGATGGACACGGCCGCGTAGCGCGGGCGGAAGGGCACCTCCGCCGCCACCGGCGCGAGGAGCGTCTTCCAGCGCAGCGCGCGGATCGCCAGCCCCGACGTGGCGACGGCCACGGCGAGGAAAAAGAGCACCGGGTCCGCGCTGCGGATCTCGTGCACCACCTCCGCAAACGAAACATCGCGGAGAGCCCACCAGAGGAGGAGGAGGCTCACCGCGATCCCGAGGACCGCCTTTGCGTTCAGCTTCATTCGTCAGGAGCCCGCGGGCTCTTCCATTCCCAGTGAGACCAGGTCGAACAGCTCTTCCAGCCGGCCGCGCAGCTCCGGCGACCCGGCGGCCAGCCCCTCGAGCTCCGGGCGGAGCGCAAGCGCCTCGCGCAGCGCGGCGCCGCCCCGGAAGAGCAGCGACTCCACCGGCACCACGCCGTCCTCCGCCCCGGCGGCGCTCTCCGCCGGCGCGCCGGCGGGCGCGGCG
>JBEVLE010000480.1:0-10084 GCA_040509335.1 Longimicrobiaceae bacterium
CCCAATTCTGGGGGAGGGCTGCCTGTGCCTCCGCACTGTCGTGCTCCCCCTCTCCCCTTGTGGGAGAGGGGGTCGGGGGGTGAGGGGCTCAGTCGCCGTTCTCCCCTCCCCCTTGCGGGGAGGGGCCGGGGGAGGGGGTGCCGTTGCAGGCTATTCCCTGTTCCCTGTTCCCTGTTCCCTGTTCCCTGTTCCCTGTTCCCTGTTCCCTGCCGTCCCCGCGCACCAGCCCGGGAAACGGCAGGTCCGGGCGCGCGTTCAGGTCCAGCCCGGCGGTCTCGCCGCGCTGCCAGCGGAAAAGGGCGGCGCGGGCGATCATGGCGCCGTTGTCGGTGGACAGGCGCGGCGAGGGAGCGAACAGCTCGCCGGCGGGGCCCAGGGCGCGGCGCATCTCCTCGCGCAGCGCGCGGCTGTTGGCGACGCCGCCGCCCAGCACCACGCGGCGGCATCCCTGCGCCTGCACCGCGCGCATCGTCTTGCGCACCAGGACCTCCACGGCGGCGGCCTGGAAGGCGGCGGCCAGGTGGGGGACCTCGTCCGCGAGCGCGCCCTGCTTCTCCACCTCGCGCACGCGCAGGCGCAGCGCGTTCTTGAGGCCGCTGAACGACATGGCGTAGTAGTCCGGCTCGCCGGGGCGCTGGCCGCCGTGCAGCAGCGGGCGCGGAAGCGGGTGGCGGCGGGGGTCGCCATCTTCGGCGGCCTTCTGCACGGACGGGCCGCCGGGGTACGGGAGGCCCAGCACCTTGGCGGCCTTGTCGAACGCCTCGCCGGCCGCGTCGTCGCGCGTGGCGCCCAGGAGGTGGTACTCGCCCCAGCGGGGCACCCAGAGGAGCAGCGTGTGCCCGCCCGAGACCAGCAGCGCCACGAAGGGCGGCTCCGCCTCCGGGTGCTCCAGCTGCGCCGCGAACAGGTGCGCCTCCATGTGGTGCACCCCCACCACCGGCTTCCCCCCCGCCCACGCCGCCGCCTTGGCCCACGCCACCCCCACCAGCAGCGCCCCCACCAGCCCCGGCCCGGCGGTCACCCCCACCACGTCCACGTCGGCGAGCGTCGCGCCCGCCTCGCGGAGCGCGCCCTCCACCACGTCGTCCACGGTGCGCAGGTGCACGCGCGAGGCCAGCTCCGGGACCACCCCGCCGTACAGGCGGTGCACGTCCTGGGAAAAGATCACGTGCCCCAGCAGCTCCGTCTCCCCGCGGAGCACCGCCGCGGAGGTCTCGTCGCACGACGTCTCGATCCCCAGCACCAGCGGCGGGCCGCTCACCGGCCGTCCTCCAGCGGCTGCGCGGCGGCGCTGTCCGGCGCGGGAAGCGCCGGGGCCGCGGCGGGGGAGATGCGGACCACGGCGGGGACGGCGCGGGCGGCGAGGCCCGCGGGGACGCCGCCCACGCGCAGCGGGGCCGGCGCGCCGCCGGCGGGGAGCACCGCGGGGAGCGAGTCCACGCCCACCGTCACCCGGAGCGAAGCCGCGTCCAGGGCACGCACCAGGCGCGAGGGGCCCTGCACCCGCACGTCCACCCGCTCCGGCGCGACCAGGGCGCCCACGAGCCGCGTGACCGGGATGTCGGGGAAGATGCGCTCCACCACCCGGTCCACCCGCGCCGACACCTCCACCGAGCGGGCGGACGCGCGGACGCCGCCCAGCGAGTCGCCGTCCAGCGGCACCGCGAGGCGGAACGTCGAGTCGGCCGCGCCGATCTCCAGCGGCTCCGTCACCACCGCGTCCAGGCGGGCGACCCGGTCCGCCGGGCCCGTGACGCGGACGGTGGCGGGGCTCACCCGCGGCGTGTCCAGAACCACGAAGCGGTCGCGGGAGCGCCGCGCCAGGCGGACGCGCACCGGCACGTCGCGCGTGACCAGGCGCTGCGTCAGCACGCGCACGCTGCCGGGCCGCACGTCCAGCGGCGTCACCGAAAGGCCGTTGGGAATGCGCACCATGCGCGGCTCCAGCTCGAACACCTGCGTGTCGGCCCGCACCCCGTCCACCGGGAGCACCAGCACGGGGCGCTCCAGCGCCAGCTCCCACAGCTCGCGCCCCGGCCCGGCGAAGCGCACCTCCACCTGGCCCGGGACGGGGCCGCCGGTCACCACGCGGTCCGGGTCGCCGGCGGCGACGCGCACCGGGACCGGGATCCACTGCGTGGTGACCTGCTCGGCGCTGACCACCACCCACAGGAGGATGGCCAGCGCGAGCGCCGCCAGCTTGAGCTGCCAGTTCCGGGCGACCGTGCGCAGGGAGAGACGCACGCGTCAGCTCTTCAGCAGGCGCTCGACCAGCTCCACGTTGGCGCCGGAATCCCACTCGGTGGCCCCGATCACCTTCTTGACGATGGTGCCGTCCCGCCCGATCAGGAACGACTCAGGCACCCCGGTGGTGCGGTAGGTGCGCTGCACCTCGCCGGAGGGGTCCAGCCACAGGGTGAAGTCCAGCCCCATCTCCCGCGCGAAGGCCTCCACCAGCTGCCGCGGGTCGCCCGCGGCGCGCTCCGCCGCCGAGGCCCCGTCCACGCTCACCGCCACCACGTGCAGGCCGCGCGCGCCCAGGTGCTCGTGGAGCCGCTGGAGCGACGGCATCTCGTCGCGGCAGGGGCCGCACCACGTCGCCCAGATGTTGACGAGCACCACCTGGCCGCGCAGCTGCTCCAGCGACACCGGGCGCCCCCGCATGTCGCGGGCGGCGAAGTCCGGGGCCGCCGTGCCCACTTCCACGGGGAGGAAGCGGTCGCGCACCAGCCACCCGGCCCCCAGCAGCCCGGCCAGGAGGAGGACGAAGACTCCCACCACCCACCCCTGGCGATCCGGTCTACGCATGCGGCCTCCTGCTCCGGCTCACGGCGGGGTGGGCTCGGCCGGCGGCTCCGCCGGGGCCGAGTCCGCGGGCGGCGGCGGCACCGCCACGCCGGTCGGCGGGTTCCCCGAGATGGTCACGCGCACCGAGCTTCCCGCGCGCACGCTGTCCCCGGCGGCGGGACTTTGCGCCGCGATCCCGCCGAGCGGAATGGACGAGCCCGGCTCGTAGCCGACCTCGCCCAGCCGCAGCCCCGCCTCGCGGAGCGCGGCCCGGGCCTGCGGCTCCGGCATCCCGGCCAGGTCGGGGACGGCGACGATGGGGACCACCACCACCGGCGGCCCCGCGCTGAGCGTCAATTCCACGGTGGAAAGCACCGGCAGCGTCGTCCCCGCCTCCGGCTTCACCCCCAGGACGCGCCCCTCGGCGCGCTCCGAAAGGACGCGGCGGACGCGCACCGCGAACCCGGTGCGCCGCAGGAGGTCCTGCGCCTGGGCCGCGGTGAGGTCCGTCACCTGCGGCACGGGGCGGCGCTCGCGCCCGGCGCTGAGCGTCAGCCGCACCATCGCGCCGCGCGTCACCTCCTGGCCGGGGAGCGGGCTCTGCGCCAGCACGGCGCCGGAATCCACCGAGGGGTGGTACAGCCAGGGCCCGCGCGACACCTCCACCCCCGCGTCGTCGGCGAGGCGGCGGGCCGCCCCGAAGGTGCGGCCGCGGAGGTCGGGGACGGTGACGATGGCCTGCCGCCCGAAGCCCGGGAACACCAGGAGCGTGGTGAAGGCGTAGCCCACCACGAACGCCCCCAGCCCGATCCCCAGCACCCGCAGGAGGAGGCCGGGCCGCCCCGAGGGGAAGGCGAGGCGCTTGCCGCCGGTTCCGTTCAAGTTCGTCTCCGCATCCGGGCCGCGAAGGCCCCGTCCACGCCCGTCCGCTGCGGGAGCACCACCAGGCGTCCGCGCGCGTCGAGCAGCCCGTCGTCCACCGCACCCCCGGCGGGATCCATCGCGAACTCCGGGTGCGCGCCCAGGAAGGCGTCCACCTGCTCCCCGTTCTCCTCCGGCTCAAGCGAGCAGGTGGAGTACACCAGCCACCCGCCCGGGCGCACCAGCGCCGCCGCCTGCTCCAGCATCTCGCGCTGGAGCGCCGCCAGCGCCGCCAGGTCCTCCGGGCGCACCCGCCAGCGCCCGTCCGGGTGGCGGCGCAGGGTGCCCGTGCCCGTGCAGGGCGCGTCCAGCAGCACCAGGTCGGCGGAGGCCGCGCGGAAGGGGGGAAAGAGCGCGTCCGCGGCCACGCACGCCAGCGGCTCGCCCACGCGCGCCGCGTTCTCGCGCACCCGCCGCAGCCGGCCGAACGACACGTCCGCGGCGGCCACCAGGCCCGCCCGCTCCGCCATCCCCAGCGCCTTGCCGCCGGGCGCCGCCGCCAGGTCCAGCACCCGCGCCCCCTCCGGCACCGCCGCGTAGCGCACCACCAGTGCCGAGGCCGGGTCCTGCACCACCGCGGGGACCGCCGCCAGCGCCTCCACCGCCCCCGCGGGCGGGAGCACCCGCAGCGAGTCCGGCGAGAAGGGCACCGCCTCGCTCCCGATCCCCGCCGCCTCCAGCCGCTCCCGCGCCTCCGCCACCTCCAGGCGCAGCGGGCGCAGGTACAGCTCCGGGCGCCGGTTGTCGGCCTCCAGCAGCGCCTCCGCCCCGTCCGCGCCCCACGCGCGCACCCAGCGCTCCACCAGCCAGCGCGGGTGCGAGTGCCACGCCGCGAGCCACGCCACCGGGTCGCGCCCCCGGTCGGGGAAGCGGATCTCGGCGCCGCGCCGCCGCAGCGACTGGAGCACGCCGTTCACCAGCCCGGCGGCCCTGCCCTCCCCCGCTTCGCGCGCAAGCTCCACCGACTGCGACACCGCCGCGTAGGGCGGCACGCTCCCCATCTCCAGGAGCTGGTAGGCGCCCAGGCGGAGCACGTCCAGCACCTCCGGGCCCAGCGCGGCCACGCCGCCTTTCACCAGCGCGTCCAGCAGGAAATCCAGGCGGCCACGGAGGCGAAAGGTACCGTACACCAGTTCCTGAGTCCAGGCGCGGTCCCGCTCCTCCAGCGACCCCGCCGCGCGCTCCAGGGCGCGGTCCGCGAGGTCGCCGTCGCGCACGCGGCGCAGCGTTTCCAGCGCGGCCAGGCGCGGCGCGGTCACCTTGGGCGTCATCGTCCGCTCCGCCTAGTCCAGCATGCCTTTCCGCGGGCTGGACGGCACCGCCCGCTCGCGGCGCGGCATCCGCCCGGCCAGGTACGCCAGGCGCCCCGCCTCCGTCGCCAGGCGCATGGCGCGCGACATCCGCACCGGGTCCTCCGCCTCGGCGAGCGCCGTGTTCATCAGGATGCCGTCCACGCCCTGCTCCATGGTCACCGCCGCGTCCGAGGCGGTCCCCACGCCCGCGTCCACGATCACCGGCACCGACAGGCGGTGCTTGATGGTGCGCACGCTGTACGGGTTCACCAGCCCCAGCCCGCTGCCGATGGGCGAGGCCAGCGGCATCACCGCCGCGCACCCGGCGTCCTCCAGGCGGAGCGCCGTGATCAGGTCGTCGTTGGTGTAGGCAAGCACCTTGAAGCCGTCCGCCACCAGCTCCTTCGCGGCGCGCAGCGTGGCCTCGGCGTCGGGGAGCAGGGTTTCCTGGTCGCCGATCACCTCCAGCTTGACCCAGTCCGTGAAGCCGGCGGCGCGGGCCAGGCGCGAGTAGCGCACCGCGTCCTCGGCCGTGTAGCAGCCGGCCGTGTTGGGGAGCAGCAGGAACTTTTCCGGGTCCAGGTGGTGGAGGACGCCCTCCTCCCTGCTGCGGTCCAGGTCCACGCGGCGCACGGCCACCGTGACCACCTCCGCGCCCGAGGCCTCGATCGCGTCCACCATCTGCGCGTTGTCGCGGTACTTGCCGGTGCCCACCATCAGGCGGGAGCGCAGCTCGCGGCCCGCGATCACCAGGGGCTCGTCCCAGGTATTCGTCTCTGCTTCCACGGTCGCCATCGTGTCTATCTCTCGGATTCTTGAGTGCTTCGGCTGGGTCTGGCGGGCCGCTACGGAGCCCGGCGATACTGCTGCCGGTCTCCTCCGCGGGCTCCGGGAACCCCGCCAAACGGCCGGCGGGTTTCCCTGCGCCGGAGGGAGCCAGCCGAAACTGCCCGGCTGTCTCCCTCCGAACAGATTGCTATGGGTACTGCGGGAACGACGAACGGCACCGTCCTCCGGCGCCGTCAGCCACCCCCGACGAAGTGCACCAGCTCCAGGGCGTCGCCGCCCTGCACCGGCGCGTCGGCGTAGGCGTCGCGGCGCAGGATCTCGCCGTTGTGCTCCACCACCACGAGCTTCGGGTGGAGCTCCAGGTGCAGCAGCAGCCCCTCCACAGAGAGGCCGCCGGGCACCTCGCGCGGCTCGCCGTTCAGCCGGACCGTCACCTGCGCCGTGTCAGTCGTCAGCATCCTTCCATGCCTCCAGGAACCTCGCCACCGCCGCCGCGGGATCGTCCGCGTCCCACACGGCGCGGATCGCGGCCACGCCGCGCGCGCCCGCTGCCCGCGCCTCCGCCACACGCTCCGGCGTCATCCCGCCGATCGCCACCGTCGGCGTCCCCAGCCCCGCGATGTCCGCCAGCCCCATCACCCCAATCCCCTCGCGCCCCGGGTGCGTCGGCGTCGCGTACACGCTCCCCGCGAGCAGGAAGTCGGCGCCCGCCACCGCCGCGTCCGCGGCCTCTCGCGCCGAGCCGACGGAGGCGCCGATCAGCAGCCCGTCCCCGACCAGCCGCCGGGCGTCGGGCGGAGCCATCGACCGCCGTCCGAGCTGCACCGCGCCGGCGCCCACGGCGAGCGCCACGTCCACGCGGTCGTTCACCACGAACAGGGCTCCGTGGTCGTTCGCCGCCCGCGCGAGCGATGCAGCCAGCTCCCACAGCACCCGTCCGCCCGCGCGGGGGCCGCGCAGGTGAAGCGCGAGGTCCGGGCCGCCGGCGGCGAGCACCGCGCGGGCGGCGGCCGCGAAGCCCGGCCGGGCCAGCGTCGCGTCGTCGGTGACGGCGTGGAAGCGGGGGAGCCGGCGGTCAGCCAAGCCGGTCGCCGGCCGCGATCCCGCGGCCGCGTACCCACTCGCCGGCCGTCATGCGGCGCTTGCCCGCCGGCTGCACCTGGGCGGCGCGCACCGCGTCCTCGCCGCACGCCACCAGGATGCCGGCCTGCGGGTCGGCGTCCAGCACCGTGCCGGGCTCGCCGGAGGCCGCCTCCACGGCGGGGCGGAACAGCTTGAGCGGGCCGCGGTCGCCCTGCGGCGTCCAGGCGCCGGGGACGTCGTCCAGGCCGCGGATCCAGCGCGCCACCTCGGGCGCGGAGAGAGTCCAGTCCAGGCGCGCCGTGTCGCGGTCCAGCTTGGGCGCGTAGGTGGCCAGCTCGTGCTGCTGCGGCACCTCCACCAGCGTCCCCTCCTCCAGCAGCGCCAGCGTCTCGATCAGCGCCTCCGCCCCGATCTCCGACAGCCGCACCGCCAGCTCCGACGCCGACTCGTCCGGGCGGATGGGCTCCTGCACGCGGAACAGCATGGGGCCGGAGTCCAGCCCCGCCTCCATGCGCATGATGGTCACGCCCGTGGTCTCGAAGCCGCGGATCACCGCCCACTGGATGGGCCCCGCGCCGCGCAGCTCGGGGAGGAGCGAGGCGTGGATGTTGATGGATCCGCGCGGCGGCAGCTCCAGCACCTCCGGGCGGAGGATCTGCCCGTAGGCCACCACCACCGACACCTCCGGCTCCAGCGCGCGGAGCTGGTCCAGGAACTCCGGGCCGCGCGCCCTTTCCGGCTGGAGCACGGGGATCCCCTCCTCCAGCGCCGCCGCCTTCACCGCCGACGTGGAGATCCCCCGCCCCCGCCCCGCCGGCCGGTCCGGCTGCGTCACCACGCCCACCACCTCGTGCCCCTCCTCGCCCAGCGCGCGCAGCGCGGGGAGGGAAAACTCCGGCGTCCCCCAGAAAAGGACCCTCATCCCCGCTTCTTCCACTTCTGGAGGAGCATCTTGCGCTTCAGCGGCCCCACCCGGTCGATGAACAGGACCCCGTCCAGGTGGTCGATCTCGTGCTGGAGGCAGCGCGCCAGCAGCCCGCCGCCCTCCACCCGCAGCGGGTTGCCGTCGCGGTCCAGCCCCTCCACCACCACGTGGGCGGCCCGCTCCACCGCCGCCGACAGGCCGGGGATGCTCAGGCACCCCTCCTCGCCCTTTTCCGTTTCCCTGCTGGACTCCACCAGGCGCGGGTTGACCAGCGCGAAGGGCTCGACCTCGTCGTCGTGCACGTCCACCACGATGACGCGGCGGGAGATCCCCACCTGCGGCGCGGCCAGCCCCACGCCCTCGGCCCTGTACATGGTCTCGAACATGTCGCCGATGAGCCGGCGCAGCTCGTCGTCCACCTCCGCCACCTCCACGGCGGGGGTGCGCAGCACCTCGGAGCCCAGCATCTCGATGTTCAACAGCGGCATCGGCCTACTTCTCCGCGGCGCCGGCGGCGGGAGCGTCGCCCATCAGGCGCGCGACCTTGGCGCGCTCCACCACCACCTGCGCGGTGCCGGTCTTGAGGGTGAGCACGTCGTCGTTGATCGCGACCACGTCGCCCACCAGCCCGCCCATGGTCGCCACCCGGTCGCCGCGCTTCAGCGAGGCCACCATCTCGCGGTGGCGCGCCTGCTCCGCGCGCTGCGGGCGGATGAGCAGGAAGTAGAAGATGCCGACGAAAAGGGCGATCTGGAGCACCAGCAGCATCGTGCCGGAAGAGTCGCCGAAGGCCTGGAGGAGCGCGATGGAAGCCATCGTTTGCGTGTCCGTTCTCGGAAGTGTGTGTCGCGTCAGCCGCGGCGCGCCGCGTTGCCCGCGTGGAACCGCTCCAGCCAGGCGCGGCTCCAGGAGTGGAAGCGCCCCTCGCGGATCGCATCGCGCGCCTGCTCGCCCAGCCGGACCAGGAAGCGCACGTTGTGCAGCGCGAAGAGCCGGAGCACCGTCTTCTCGTCCGCCACGTGCAGGTGGCGCAGGTACGCGCGGGTGAAGTTGCGGCAGGTGTAGCAGTCGCACTCCGGGTCCAGCGGCCCCGGGTCGGTCCGGAAGCGCGTGCCCTTCATGTTGACCTGCCCCTCGCCCGCGATCCACACCGCGCCGTTGCGCCCGTTGCGGGTGGGCGCGACGCAGTCGAACATGTCCACCCCGCGCCCGATCGCCTCCAGCAGGTCGTCCGGGTACCCCACGCCCATCAGGTAGCGGGGGAGCCGCCGGGGGAGCTCCGGCTCCAGCGCCTCCAGCATGGCCCACATGGTGGGCTTTGGCTCGCCCACGGAAAGCCCGCCGATGGCGATGCCGTCCCACTCGCCCGCCGCCAGCGTGCCGCGCGCCGATTCCCTGCGCAGGTCGGGGTGCACGCCCCCCTGCACGATGGGAAAGAGCGTCTGCACGGGCCCGTCGGGGTCTTCCTCCCGCACCTCGGCGAAGCGCGCGCGGCAGCGCTCCAGCCAGCGCAGCGTGCGCTGGTACGCTTCCGTGGCGAGGGCCCGGTCCGCCTGCCCCGGCGGGCACTGGTCGAACGCCATGATGACGTCGGCGCCCAGCGCGCGCTCGATCTCCATCACCCGCTCGGGGGAGAACAGGTGCTTGGAGCCGTCGATGTGGCTGCGGAAGGTGACCCCCTCCTCCCGGATCTTGGACATGTGGGCCAGCGAGAACACCTGGAAGCCGCCGGAGTCCGTGAGCACCGGCTTCCGCCACGACTGGAAGCGCCCCACCCCGCCCATCTCGCGGACCACCTCGGGCCCAGGGCGCAGGTACAGGTGGTAGGTGTTCGACAGGATGATCTGCGCCCCCAGCGCCTCCACCTCGTCCGGCACCAGCGTCTTCACGGAGGCCTGCGTCCCCACCGGCATGAACACCGGCGTCCGTACCTCGCCGTGGGGGAGCGTGAGCGTGCCCGCCCGCGCGGCGCCCTCGGTGGCATCTATGCTGAACTCGAACAGCGTCGTTCTCCCGCGTCGGTTGCGCCGGCCGCGCGGCGCCCCGCGCCGCGTACCCCGGCCAAAACAGGTAGTTTGCGGGAAACGGGGGGATAAGGCAAGGAGGGGACAGGGAATAGGGAACAGGGAACAGCCTGCGACGGCGACGGCACCCCCCGGCCCCCTCTCCCAATGCTGGGAGAGGGGGAGAACGACAATGCCGCGGAACAGAAAACCCTCCCCCAGAATTGGGGGAGGGTGGCGAGCCTGAGCGAGCCGGGTGGGGGCCCCGCGGACGCCAGCGCCAC
>JBEVLE010000481.1:0-4707 GCA_040509335.1 Longimicrobiaceae bacterium
GGCGGCATCGCGCGATGCCGCCGTCCCCTCCGCCTCGATCCAGCCGAGCGAATAACTTGACATTCATTAATTGAACGATTAATTAACACCCATGAGTGAGATCGAAACCTCCGACAGCATCCTCGCCGCCGCCGAGGAGCTCTTCGCCCGACAGGGCTTCGCCGCGACGACGACCAAGCAGATCGGCTCCGCGGCGGGCGTGAACCCGGCGCTGATCCACTACTACTTCGGCAACAAGGAGGGGCTCTACCGCGCCCTCCTGCGCAGGCTCTTCGAGAGCATCATCGCCAGGGGCGGCCAGCAGCTCGCGACGAAGCCGGCGCCGGACGCGGCGGTGCGCGCGCTGGTCGGCATCCAGTCCGACATCATGGTGGAGCACCCCAGCTTCCCGCGGCTCCTCGCGCGCGAGCTGGTGGACCAGGGGATGACGCACGCCGGCGAGTACGTCGCGCGGCTCTCCGACACCCTCTTCCGCCGCCTGTGCGAGCTGATCCGCGGCGGCCAGGAAGCCGGCCTCTTCCGGCGCGACATGGACCCGCGGTTCGCCGCGGTCTCTGTGGTCTCGCTCGTCCCCTACTTCCACATCGCGAGGCCCGTCGTCGGCATCCTCCTGGAAAGCGGCCCCGAGGGCCCCGACGAGGAGGCGATGCGCGCCTACGGCCGCCACGCCGCCGAGTTCGCGCTCGCGGCGCTGGCCGCGCGCCCCGGCGCACCGCCCACGACCGAGCCCCCGGAGAGCGGATGACGAGACACGCCCTGCCCGCGGCCGTCCTGCTCCTCGCCGCGGCCTGCGGCGACCGCGGTGGCGAGACCGCCGTGGGCACCGTGGAGATGACCGAGCTCGACGTCGCCCCCACCCAGCCGGCGCGCGTCGTCGCCGTGCGCGTGGACGAGGGCGACACCGTGCGCGCCGGCGACACCCTCGCCGTGCTGACGCACCCCTCCCTCCCGGGCGACGTGGCCGGGCGCGCCGCGGGCGTGCAGGTGGCCGAGGCCAACCTGCGCGACCTGCTGGCCGGTGCCCGCCCCGCCGAGCGCGAGCAGGCCCAGGCCGCCCTCCGCTCCGCCGCCGCCGAGGCCGAGCGCGCCCGCCGCGACCTGGCCCGCATGCGCACCCTGGCCGACGCCGGCGCCGTCGCCCGCCGGGAGCTGGACGCCGCCCGTGCCGCCTCCGCCGAGGCCGACGCCCGCCGCGACTCCGCCCGCGAGGCGCTGCGCCTGCTGGACCAGGGCGCGCGTCAGGGGAGCGTCGAGGCCGCGCGCGGCCAGGTGGCCGCGGCTCGCGCCGCGCTCCAGTCCGCCAGCGCCACCACCGGCGACCTCACGCTCGTCGCGCCGGAGGACGGCGTGGTGCTGGGGCGCTGGACCGAGCCGGGCGAGGTGGTCGCCGCGGGGACGCCGGTGGTCACCGTCGGGCAGCCGCGGCGCCCCTGGGTGCGCGTGTACGTCGGCGAGCGCGTGCTCCCGCGGCTGCGCGTGGGGCAGACGGTCACCGCCCGGCTGGACGGCGTGGAGGACCGCGGCTTCCCCGGGCGCATCGTCGCGATCAACGACCGCGCCGAGTTCACCCCGCGGGTCGCGCTCACCGAGAAGGAGCGCGCCGACCTGGTCTTCGGCGTCAAGGTGGAGCTCCGCGACACCACGGGGATGCTCAAGGCCGGGCTCCCTGCCACCGTCACGCTCCCGGAGGCCCCGTGAGCGTCGCCGCGGCGCCGGCCCGCGAGCCCGCCGTCCGCGCGGCGAAGCTGCGCAAGACATTCGGGCGGTTCGTCGCGGTGGACGGGCTGGACCTGGAGATCGGGGCGGGGGAGGTGTTCGGGCTGCTGGGACCCAACGGCTCCGGGAAGACCACCACCATCCGCATGCTCTGCGGGCTGGTGATGCCCACCTCCGGCGAGGCCCGCGTGGTGGGGCACGACGTGGCGCGCGACCCCGAGGGCGTCCGCCGCGGCATCGGCTACATGTCGCAGAAGTTCGGGCTGTACGACGACATGACCGTGGCCGAGAACCTCCGCTTTTACGCCGGCATCTACGGGCTGGTGGGACGCCGGCGCGACGAGCGCGTCGCCGAGCTCCTCCACCAGCTCAACCTGGAGGAGCGGGCCGGACAGCTCACGGGAACGCTCAGCGGCGGGTGGAAGCAGCGCGTCGCCCTGGCCTGCGCCACCTCGCACCACCCGCGCATGCTCTTTCTGGACGAGCCCACCGCCGGCGTCGACCCCGCCGCGCGCCGCCGCTTCTGGGAGATCATCCACGAGCTGGCCCGCGGCGGCACCACCATCCTGGTCACCACGCACTACATGGACGAGGCCGAGCGCTGCGAGCGCATCGCCTTCCTGTCGCGCGGGCACCTGATCGCGCTGGGCACCGTGGCGGAGATCACCGGCCAGTTCGGGCTCGCGAGCATCGAGGACGTGTTCATCGAGCTGCAGCGCCGCGACGAGGGAGCGCGCGCATGAGCACCCTGGAGCGGGTCCGGCACTCCCTCCTGTGGCCCATGCTGTGGAAGGAGTTCGTGCAGATGCGGCGCGACCGCATGACGCTGGCGCTGATGCTCGCCATCCCCGCCATGCAGCTGGTGCTCTTCGGCTTCGCCATCCGCACCGAGGTCCGCCACGTCCCCACGGTGCTCCTGGACGAGGCCCGCTCCTCCGAGAGCCGTGCCCTCGCCGCCGTGCTGGAAAACACCGGCAGCTTCCGCCTGGTGGGGAGCGTGGAGGGGCGCGATGAGCTCCGCGCCGCCATCGAGAGCGGCCGGGCCCAGGCCGCGCTGGTGATCCCGCCCGACTACACCGGGGACGTCAAGCGGGGCCGCACCGCGTCCGCGCAGGTCATCGTGGACGCCGCAGACCCCATGTCGTCGGCGGCCGCCATCTCCGGGGCCGCCCTCGCCGCGCAGGCGCGCTCCGCGGCGCTCTCGGGAAGGCGCGCCACGCCGCTCGCCCCGCTGGAGGTGCGGGTGCGCCCGTGGTACAACCCCGCGCTCCGCAGCGAGGTGTACATCGTCCCCGGGCTCATCGGCGTGCTGCTGTCGCTCACCATGATCCTCATCACCAGCCTGTCCATCACCCGCGAGCGGGAGCGGGGAACGCTGGAGCAGCTGGTGGTCACGCCCATCGACAAGACCAGCATGATGCTGGGGAAGATCATCCCCTTCGTGCTGGTGGGCTACGTGCAGATGACCGTGGTCCTCCTCCTGGGGCGCTTCCTGTTCGGCGTCCCGGTGCGCGGCAGCCTCCCCGCCCTGTACGCCGTCACCTTCGCCTTCATGATGGCCAGCCTGGGGCTGGGGCTCTTCGTGTCCACCGTGGCGCGCACCCAGGCCCAGGCCATGCAGCTCGGCTTCATGCTCCTCCTCCCCAACATCCTCCTTTCCGGCTTCATGTTCCCGCGCGAGGCCATGCCCGCGCCCATCCGCTGGGCGAGCGAGCTGCTCCCGCTGACCCACTACCTCCAGGTGCTGCGGGGCGTGCTCCTGCGCGACGCCGCGCTCCCCGCCCTCCTCCCCGACGCCGCCGTCCTCGTCCTCATGTCCGTGGCGATCGTGGGGCTCAGCGTGAGCCGCTTTTCCAAGACCATCGACTAGCAAAATGGACGTCGCGGGGAGTTGACATACCGGTTCGGCACAGGTATCTTACCTCTCTTGTCCGCCTGCGCCTGGGAGATCGTGCGAGCGTCATTCCTGCGGGCGCGGGAGGTGGGGTGGGGTGGAAGCGCTCCGGACCCGCGCGCCGCGGCGGCGCCAGGCCGGGAGCCTTCCCGTTTGTCGTTCGGGTCCGGGTGGGCCCGACTCGGGGGATCGGGCTCACGTAGCTCAGTCGGCAGAGCACTTCCTTGGTAAGGAAGAGGTCATGGGTTCGAATCCCATCGTGAGCTCTCGCGAGCCTCCCTTCGTTTAATTTCCCTGAACCGGGACCAGATCGGAACATGGCCAAGGCTAAGTTTGAGCGGACCAAGCCGCACGTGAACGTGGGCACGATCGGACACGTGGACCACGGCAAGACGACGCTGACGGCGGCGATCACGCGCATCCAGGCGGCGAAGGGGCTCGCGGACTTCGTCTCGTTCGACAACATCGACAAGGCTCCCGAGGAGCGGGCTCGCGGCATCACGATCGCGACCGCGCACGTGGAGTACCAGACGGAGAAGCGGCACTACGCGCACGTGGACTGCCCGGGCCACGCCGACTATGTGAAGAACATGATCACGGGGGCGGCCCAGATGGACGGGGCCATCCTGGTGGTGAGAGCGGTGGACGGGCCGATGCCGCAGACCCGGGAGCACATCCTGCTGGCGCGCCAGGTGAACGTGCCGGCGGTGGTGGTGTTCCTGAACAAGTGCGACCTGGTGGACGATGCCGAGCTGCTGGACCTGGTGGAGCTGGAGGTCCGGGAGCTGTTGAGCATGTACAAGTTCCCGGGCGACGACGCGCCGGTGATCCGGGGCTCGGCGATCAAGGCGATCGAGGGGGCGCCGGAGTGGGTGGCGAAGATCGAGGAGCTGATGGCGGCCCTCGACAGCTACATCCCGGAGCCGATCCGCGAGACCGAGAAGCCGTTCCTGATGCCGGTCGAGGACGTGTTCTCGATCACGGGCCGGGGCACGGTGGCCACGGGGCGCATCGAGCGCGGGATCGTCAAGGTGGGCGAGGAAGTGGCGCTGGTGGGCTTCGGCGCGGACAAGAAGACCACGGTGACGGGTGTGGAG
>JBEVLE010000482.1:0-7515 GCA_040509335.1 Longimicrobiaceae bacterium
AGAGCACCGTCAGCATGTTGTTGGGGAAGCCCAACGCGCGCAGCGTGATGCCGGAGTAGAAGTCGACGTTCGGGTAGAGCTTGCGCTCGATGAAGTAGTCGTCCGTAAGGGCGATGCGCTCCAGCTCCATCGCCACTTCCAGCTGCCGGTCGTTGACGCCCAGCGTCTCCAGCACCTCGTAGCAGGTCTCGCGCATCACCTTGGCGCGCGGGTCGTAGCTCTTGTAGACGCGGTGGCCGAAGCCGGAGAGGCGGAACGGGTCATTCTTGTCCTTGGCCTTGGCGATGTATTGCGGCACGCGGTCCTTGGTGCCGATCTCGGCGAAGGTCTGCAGCGCCGCCTCGTTGGCGCCGCCATGCGCCGGGCCCCAAAGACAAGCGATGCCGGCGGCGATACAGGCGAAGGGATTGGCGCCCGAGGAGCCGGCGAGCCTCACGGTCGACGTCGAAGCGTTCTGCTCATGGTCCGCATGGAGGATGAAGATGCGGCGCATGGCGCGGGCGAGGATCGGATTGACCTTGTACTCTTCGCACGGCACGGCGAAGCACATGTGCAGGAAGTTCGACGCGTAATCGAGGCTGTTCTTCGGATAGATGAAGGGCTGCCCGATGGAATATTTGAACGCCGCGGCGGCGATGGTCGGCGTCTTCGCGATCATGCGGATCGACGCCACCATGCGCTGGTAGGGATCATGGATGTCGGTCGAGTCGTGATAGAAGGCGGCGAGCGCCCCCACCACGCCGCACATGATCGCCATCGGATGCGCGTCGCGGCGGAAGCCGGAATAGAAGCGCGACATCTGCTCGTGGATCATCGTGTGCCGCGTGACGCGGTAGACGAAATCCTCCTTCTGCTCCGGCGTCGGCAGTTCGCCGTAGAGGAGCAGGTAGGCGCATTCGAGGAAGTCGCGGCTGTCGGTCAGCTCGTCGATCGGATAGCCGCGGTAGAGGAGCACGCCCTCGTCGCCGTCGATATAGGTGATGGAGGAGGCGCAGGAGGCGGTGGACGTGAAGCCGGGGTCGTAGGTGAAGCGCCCGGTCTTCTCGTAGAGCTTGGAGATGTCGATCACGTCCGGGCCGGTCGTGCCCTGCATGATGTCGAAGTCCCAGGCCTCGTTGCCGATCGAGAGCTTGGCTGTCTGGCTACCCACCGCTTTCGTATCCATGGTCACCCTCTTGGCCCCAACGGGGCGTCAGCGCGCCTGCGCTCACGATTCATTCGTTCGCTCAACGGCTTGCGCGGTCGGCGCCCGCCACGTCGCCGCCATAATGTTGCAGCGCACGCGAAATCACAAGCCAATCTCGCGATGCGGTAACGCGCGAAACCCCGCGCGGGGGCCGAAACCGGCGGCCTGCGGCTACTCGCCGTAGGGCACCCAGATGTTCTTGACCTGCGTCGCCTGGCGCAGGAACTCGCGCCCCTCGCCCTGCTCCGCCACGGACCAGTCGCGCCCCCGTCCGTAGTCGACCCAGGTGCGCTTCATGTTCCCCGCGGACAGCCGCTCCACCTCGGTGCTCCCCTCCCCCGTGCCGAAGTACCAGACGCCGTCCACGTCGTCGTGCGCCGCCAGCGTCGCGGCGAGCTCCTCGCGCAGCCCGGTGACGATGTTGACCACGCCCCCCGGCACGTCCGAGGTGTCCAGCACCTGGTAGAAGTCGGTCGCCGCGAGCGGGAAGCGCTCCGAGGGCACCGCCACCACCGTGTTGCCCACCGCGACCGCCGGCGCCACCAGCGACACGAATCCCAGCAGCGGCGCCTCGTCCGGGCACACGATGCCCAGCACGCCCAGCGGCTCGTTCATGGCCAGGGTGACGTTGCGGAACGGGGTCTGGTGCACCAGCCCGTCGTACTTGTCCGCCCACGCGGCCCAGGTGTACAGCCGCCGGATGGCAGCGTCCACCTCGCGCGCCGCGGCGGCCTCGTCGCCGCTCCCCTGCGCCAGCCGCCGCGCGAACTCCTCGCCGCGCGCCGCCAGGTTCTCGGCCACGTAGAAGAGCACCTGCGCGCGGTTGTGCGCTGTCTGCCGGGCCCACTTCGCCGCCTTGTGCGCCGCTTCCACGGCGTTGCGCACGTCCTTGCGGTTGCCGCGCCCCACCTCGCCCAGCTGCCGTCCGTCGGCGCCGCGCACCGGGAGCGAGTACCCGGAATCGGGCCGCGCCTGCTTGCCGCCCACGTACAGCTTCGCCGTCCTGTCGATGGGCGGCGGCCCCGCCGGCATCACCGCCACGGCCTCGGACCCAGCCGCTTCAGCCGTTGCCGTTGCCGGCTGTTCCCTGTTCCCTGTTCCCTGTTCCCTGCCCTTCTTCTTTTCCTGCCACCCCGGCTTGACGTACTCCCACAGCCCTTCCCTGCCGCCCTCGCGCCCGAAGCCGCTTTCCCGGTAGCCGCCGAAGCCGGAGGCCGCGTCGAAGACGTTGGTGCAGTTGATCCACACCGTGCCGGCCACCAGCTTGGGCGCGATGTCCAGCGCCAGGTTGACGCTTTCCGTCCACACGCTGGCGGCGAGCCCGTAGCGGGTGTTGTTGGCCAGCTCCACCGCCTCGCCGGGGGTGCGGAAGGTCATCAGCACCACCACCGGCCCGAAGATCTCCTCCTGGGCGACGACGGAGGAGGGGGACACGTCGGTGAAGAGCGAGGGCGGGAAGAAGCACCCCTCCTGCGGGCAGCTCCACGACGGCTGCCACAGGGTGGCGCCCTCGTCCTGCCCCTGCCGCACCAGCTCCTGGATCTTCTGGAGCTGCTGCGGCGAGTTGATGGCGCCGATGTCCACGGCCTTGTCCAGCGGGTCGCCCACGCGCAGCGTTTCCATGCGGGCGCGCAGCTTGGCGACCAGCCGGTCGGCGATCCCCTCCTGCGCCAGGATGCGCGAGCCGGCGCAGCAGACCTGCCCCTGGTTGAACCAGATGGCGTCCACCACGCCCTCCACCACGCTGTCCAGGTCGGCGTCCTCGAACACCACGAAGGGCGACTTGCCGCCCAGCTCCAGCGACAGCTTCTTGCCGCTCCCCGCCGTGGCGATGCGGATGATGCGCCCCACCTCGGTGCTGCCGGTGAAGGCGACCTTGTCCACGCCGGGGTGCTCGACGACGAGCGCGCCGGTGCGCCCGTCGCCGGTGACCACGTTGACCACGCCGGGCGGAAGCCCGACCTCGCGGCACACGTCGGCGAACAGGAGCGCGGTGAGCGAGGTGAACTCGGCGGGCTTGAGCACCACCGTGTTCCCCATGGCCAGCGCGGGGGCGATCTTCCACGACAGCATCAGCAGCGGGAAGTTCCAGGGGATGATCTGCCCCACGACGCCCACCGGCACGGCGCCGGGGAGCTCCGTCTCCATGAGCTGCGCCCACCCGGCGTGGTGGTAGAAGTGCCGCACCGCCAGGGGGATGTCGATGTCGCGCGACTCCCGGATGGGCTTGCCGTTGTCCAGCGACTCCAGCACGGCGAAGAGGCGCGAGTGCTTCTGGAGCTGGCGTGCCAGCGCGTACAGGTAGCGCGCCCGGGCGTGGCCGCCCATGGCGCGCCAGCCGGCGAGCGCCCCGCGCGCGGCGCCCACGGCGTCCTCCACGTCCTGGGGCCCGGCCTGCGCCAGCCGCGCGAGCGCCCTGCCGTTGGCGGGGTTGGTGGTCTCGAAGCGCTCCCCCGACCGCGGCTCGCGCCACTCCCCGGCGATGAACAGCTTCATCGTCCGGTCCCGCTCGTCCAGCCAGCGGTCGGCCAGCGACGCGCTCTCGGGAGCGGGTCCGTATTCCATGGTCTCGAAGATCTCGGCGATGCTGCTCATGTTGATTCCGGGAAGCCGTTCAGGCGGTCATTCTTCAAAAAAGGCGCGAGCAAGACCGGACTGGCGAATGATGGAAAGGAGCGTCCCGGTCCGCAGCTCGGAGTGATCCGGAACGGGAACGGTGATCGTGGAGCCGTGCATCCGCTTCTGCATGACGACGTGGCTGCCACGCTGCCGCACCTGCTCGAAGCCGTGCTGTGCAAGGATCCGGCAAACCTCACGCCCGAAAAGGACGCGCAGTCTACCCAACCGCCACCTCGAGCCGGGTCACATAGACTTCCCCGCGCAGCCGGTCCCGAACTTCTTCCGGATCCGCTGTCTCGAAGAACAGCTCCAGGGCTTCGACGAGGTTCCTGCGAGCCTCCTCGATCGTATCGCCCTGGCTGGCGATGTCCAGCTCGGGCGAAAGTGCGACGTACCCGTCGCCTTCTCGCTCGATGATGGCGGTGAGCTGATGCACCTGCTTCATCGACGTACCTCCGGTCGTCAGGACGGGCTCAGGCACCGCTGGATCGTCCAATGTAGCCTGCCGGGCACCGTCGTTCAACGCGTGTGGAGCCGGATCAGCGGTCGCGCGTCCAGATGACCAGCGTGCCGCACTGCGAGGTGTCGGTGCGGAACTCGGGCGGGGTGGCGCCGCCGGGACGGTAGAACTCGATGGCCTCGATCCCGTGGGAGGCGAAGGAGTTCAGGTCCGGCGGCGGGCTGGTGGCGTCGGCGCCCCAGCTCTGGCCGTAGATGCGCATGCCGTCCAGGAACACCTGCGCGTAGCAGGGGCGCGGCGGCTTGCCGCTGAGCGCCCCGGGGGTGGTGCCGGTGCCGCGCTCGGTGGCGATGAAAGTGCCGCTTCCGTCGCCGCTGGACACCATGCGCAGCCCCGGGACGGCGCGCCGCATGATCTCGGCGAGCTTGCGGTCGCCCTGCCGCTCCAGCTGCTCGCGGGTGATGAAGAAGCCGGTCCCCCGCTGGCGGCGCGCCTCGAAGGCGCGCATGCGCGCCGGCACGGCCATGGCCGTGACCGTCACCGGGGCCATGGAGGTGGGCGCCGCCGCCAGGAGCAGCGTGTGCTCCGCGGCGGCGCCGGGGGAGACCGTGACCCTGATCTGCAGCGGCGCGTAGCCCAGGCGCTGCACCTGCAGGTCGTGGGTGCCGGCCGGGATCCCCTCCACGGCGAAGCGGCCCAGGCTGTCGGTGAGCGCGCCCCGGCCGAGCGCGGGGAGCGAGACCTGGGCGCCCGCCACGGGGAGGTTGCCGGCGCGCTCGCGCACCGTGCCCCGGAGCGCCGCGTCCTGCGCGGCCGCGCCGCCGCCGGCGGCCAGCAGGGCCGCGAAGGCCAGGAGCGCGGCGCGGAGGGTGCCCGCGAGGGCGGCGGAGCGGCGGAACGAGGGAAGGAGCATGGGAGCGAGGAGCGTGGAGGTGGTCGGGGGAGCAGCGGATGCGGGGGCGGACCTCAGTCGGTTCCCGCCGCGGGCCGGTCGATGGTCTCTTCGGCGACGCGGATGAACTCGTCGGCGCGACTCATGTGCAGGGCGGCATCCTCGGCCGTGAGCGCCGGGCCGACATCGTAGTCGCCCACCGTGCGGGCATCGGATGCGTCGAGGAGGAACCGATGCATTTCAGTGGGGACGATGCCGGGCTTCGCGAAGTGCTGCCCGAAAGCGGCGTGTACGGCCGAATGCTTGGAGAAAGACAGCCCCTGCCCGGCGAGGAGCGCCTCCGCCGCATAGAACATGGCGTAGTAGGCCCGGGAAACCGCGAAGTCGTGCATGCCTTCCCCGCTGAGGAGCCGTGCCGCGCTCACGCTCTCACGTGCCTTCCGCAGGAACCCGCGCTGCTTTTCCGTCATACCGCGATCCCTTCCCCGAGGACGTTGCGCAGGAACGGGGTCGGCTCGTCCTGGAACTGCCCAGCCGAGACAAAGACCCGGCTGATCGAGATTCCACTATCGAGGGCGAGGCCGGAGACCAGCGAACCTGTCCTCTCGATCTCCTCGCCCGGTCGCACCTCGCCGTGCAGCACCACCAGCACGTCCACGTCGGACTCGGGGGTGGCGTCGCCGCGCGCCTGGGAGCCGAACAGGACCATGCGCTCCAGGCGCGGTCCGTACAGCTCCTCCAGCCCGCCGCGCAGCTCCGCGACGATCCTGGACACGGTGTCGGTCAAGGGTCCACCTCCGGCGAGCGGGATTCTGCGTGGGGCGGCGCGGCGCCGCACGCTGAATGTACGCGCGCGGCCGCCGCACCTCAACGTATGCAACGGCCGGAGCGGACCTCCCGCCGCCGCGGACGGGGCGGCCGGGGTCCTTTACATCCGGGCCGACCCCCAAACATATTTCGCGACACGAATCATCCACCCACCCGGCACTCCGGAGGCTCCCGTGCAGAACCACGCCCAGCAGGTCCGCAAGCTCGTTCTCAGCCGCGAGACGGTGCGCGACCTCACCCGCAGCGGGTCCGTGCCCCTCACCGGGGTTTCCAACACCAACTGCCTGTGCAGCGAGAGCGGGTGCAACCCGTCCGTCACCATCTGCACGGCGCAGTAGCCCGCGGCCGGGCCGCTTTCGCCGCGGTTCGGTAGATGCATCGCCGGCGCTCACGCCCGTAAGCGTGGGCCCACCCGAACCGGAGCGCCGGCGATGCAAGACGAACTGGAGGGGACGATCACCCGGATCAAGCCGCTCGCCGACTCGGTGGTGGAGGCCGCGACCGCGCTCAACGCCGCCATCCGCGGCGCCTGCGAGCAGGGGCTCACGGTGCGGCTGGACGTGGTGGAGGAGCATCGCGAGGACGACGACGAGCCCGTACCCATGGTGCGCGCCAGGATCTCCAAGCGCATCGCGTGAGCGCGGCGCATCACCTTTTCCGGCGAGGCGTGTGAGCGAGGAATTCCGGGACCACTTCTCGGGCGTGGCGGAGGGGTACGCGCGCTTCCGCCCCGGGTACCCCCCGGCGCTGTTCGCGTGGCTGGCGGACCGCGCGCCGGGGCGGCGATTGGCGTGGGACTGCGCCACCGGGAGCGGCCAGGCGGCGCTGGGGCTGGCGGAGCACTTCGGGCGCGTGGTGGCGACGGACGCCAGCGCGGAGCAGGTGGCCGCCGCACGCCCGCACCCCGGGGTGGACTTCCGCGTGGCGCCTGCGGAGCGGAGCGGCCTGGACGACCACGCCGTCGACCTGGTGACGGTGGCCCAGGCGCTCCACTGGTTCGACGTGCCCGCGTTCTTTCGCGAGTCGCGACGCGTCCTCCGCCCCGGCGGCCTGCTCGCCGCCTGGTGCTACGGCAACCCCGCCCTGCCCGACCCGGCGCTGGACCGCGCGCTCGTCGCCTTCATCGACGGCGCCGTGGGCCCGTACTGGCCGCCGGAGCGCCGGCTGATCCTGGAGGGCTACGCCACCCTCGCCTTTCCCTTCCGCGAGATCGCGCCGCCGCCGCTGTCCATGGAGGCGGACCTCACCCTGGACGGCTTCGCGGGCTACCTGCGCACCTGGTCCGCCACGACCCGGTACGTCGCCGCCCACGGCACGGACCCCGTGGACGCCCTGGTGGAGGAGCTGCGCCCCGGCTGGGGCGACCCCGACGCGCCCCGCCGCGTCCGCTGGCCGCTCGCCTTCCGCGTGGGCTACGCCGAAGCGGAGTAGCGCCCGCCCCACCCCCAAATCTTGTGCGGAGGGAGACCCGCCGGCAGTTTGGCGGGGCTCACTCCGGCGCAGGGAGACTCGCCGGCTGTTTGGCGAGGC
>JBEVLE010000483.1:0-4362 GCA_040509335.1 Longimicrobiaceae bacterium
CTCCGCGCGGAGGGTGGGGCTTCGTCGTCGTGCCCAGCGTGAGGGATTACGGCCCGAAGGGGCGAGACCCGACGGGGCTGTTTCCGCCGGGGCTCGACTCCGTTACGCACGGTTGTTTCGTGCGTTACGGAGCCGAAGCCCGACCCCGGCGCCAGCCGGGGGCACGCCCGAACCCGCAGTTCAGATCAGCTCACTCCTCCACGATCCGCAGCTGGTCCTGCGCGCGGCGCTCCTCCGCCTCGGCGGCCCCCTGCTTGGCGATGGCGGCGGCGCTCAGCACCCCGGAGGCGCCCATGGAATCCACGATGCTGCTGGGCACCACCATCATCCCGCCCTTCTGCTTGAGCCCCTCGTACAGGATGTTCATCTGCCGCAGCTGCAGCGCGGTGGGGTTGCCCTGGTAGGCGTGCGACGCCTTTTCGAAGAGCTGCGCGATCTCCACCTCGGCCTCGCCCAGGATGATGCGCGCCTGCTTCTCGCGCGCCGCCTGCGCCTCGCGCGACATGGCGTCCTGGAGCGAGGTGGGGATCACCACGTCGCGCATCTCCACGGAGTGCACGGTGACGCCCCAGGGCGTGGTGCGCTCGTCGATCAGCGCACCCAGCTCCTTTTCGATGCGCTCGCGGCCGCGCAGCAGCTCGGTCAGCGAGGTGCGGCCGATGATGTCGCGGAGCCCCGTCTGCGCGGCCCAGCTCACCGCCTGCGCGTAGTCCTGCACCTCCAGCGCGGCCTTTTCCGGGTCGTACACCGTCCAGAAGAGCACCGCGTCCACGTTCACGGGGACGGTGTCGGAGGTCAGCGTTTCCTCGGCGGCGAAGCTGGTGGTGACGGTGCGCTGGTCGATCCAGGCGGGGATGGTGTCCACGAAGGGGATCACCCAGAAGGGGCCGGGCCCCTTGAGCCCCACGTAGCGCCCCCAGCGCAGCACCACCGCGCGCTCCCACTGCCGCGCGATCTTGGGGGACAGCGTGGCGACGCCCCCCAGGACCAGCCCGAACACGGCGGGCAGCAGGTTGCCGATGGCGGCCGCGGTCGCGATCCCCGCCACCGTGGGGGCGGCGAGGCTCACGGCGGCCAGGATGTTGGGGCGCGGCCCCCTGGCCGTGGCCAGCGAGGTGGGGGTGCGGACGGGAGCGAGATCGGTCGCGGGCATGGTGCCCTCCTTTTACGGGGTGCGGCGATTGTCGAGGTGGATGATGACGTCGTCCAGGGAAAAGCCCAGCTCCGCCGCCTCCCGGAGAAACGAGTCCTCCAGGGCGCACAGCTCCAGGTACAGCTCCTCGCGCCGGATGGCTTCGCGGGAAGAGCGGACCAGCGTCCCCACCCCGGGACGCTCCTCCAGCACGCCCTGGCGCGCCAGCTCGTCGTAGGCCCTCCCCACCGCGTTGGCGTTGACGCGCAGCTCCACGGCGAGCTGCCGGACGGTGGGGAGCCGGTCGCCGGGCTCCAGGAGCCCCGCGCCCACGGCGGAGCGGATGGTGCGCACCAGCTGCACCTCGGCGGGGGTGGGGTCGTTCGGATCTACGTGGAACATGCGGGCCGGGTTGCAGGGCGTGGCTGTACGCTGTGCCTAAGTCGTCCCGCTGTCAAGCGTTTCTCCCGGGGGGTCGCGGTCGCTCCCCATGTCCAGGGTGCGCAGCGCCGCCCGCCGCCGCACGTCCATCTCCGCCACCTCGATGGCGCCGAACACCTCCTCGGTCCACCCTTCCTCCTCCGCGAAGCCCAGCGCCGACGCCAGCTCCCGCAGGTATTCCACCTCCAGCCCCCGCCGCTGGAGCTCCGCCGCGATCTCTTCGTCGGTCCTGTGCATGCTGTCCCGCCCCGTTCTGGAATCCAGGCCCCGGGCCCGCGCCCTCCGCCCCCGGGAGCGCGTGCTGCAAGGCGCGTGCGGACGCGCGGGGGCCGGAACGCGGGCGGGGCGCCCCCCGGAGATCCGGAAGGCGCCCCGCCGCGACGGCCCGTCCGCGGGCTCAGTGCGTGGCCGTGCCCGCAGCCGCCGTCCCCGCCATCATGCGGCGGATGGGGATGGAGAGCAGCGCCAGGACCACCGCCGCCACCGTGAGCGAGATGGTGGTGGTGGTGAACAGCTGCGGCATCTGGTCCAGCTTCTCGGGGTCCACGTGGCCGCCCACCAGGCCGCCGATCAGGTTCCCAAGCGCCGAGGCCGTGAACCAGATCCCCATCATCTGCCCCACGTACTTGCGCGGCGACAGCTTGGTCATGGAGGACAGGCCCACCGGCGACAGGCAGAGCTCGCCCACCGTCTGGAAGAAGTAGCTCCCCACCAGCCACCACGGCGACACCTTGATGGCGCCCCCGCTCTGCACCACCGTGTTGGCGGCGAAGATCATGATGAGGAAGCCGATCGCCGCGAAGGCCAGCCCCAGCGAGAACTTGCCGGGGGACGACAGGTCCCTGCCGCGCCGCCCCATCCCCACCCACAGCGCCGCGAAGAGCGGGGCCAGCAGGATGATGAACGCGGAGTTGATGGACTGGAACCAGGTGGCCGGGATCTCGAAGCCGCCCAGCTGCCGGTCGGTGAAGTCGGCGGCGAACAGGTTCAGCGAGGTGGGGGCCTGCTCGAACGCGCCCCAGAACACGGTGGCGAAGAGGAACAGGACGAAGATGACGCCCACCCGCTTCTTCTCGTCGGTGCTGAGCCCGCCGGCCAGGAAGACGAAGATGAAGAACAGCACCACCATCGCCAGCATGATGAACGTCATGTACTGGCCGATGGCCTGGGCGTCCAGCGTGACCGCGCCGGTGGCCGCGAGCGCGAAGACCAGCACCAGCGCCGCCAGCCCCACCCCCAGCACCAGCTTGATGGTGCGCTCCTGCCGCGCCTGCCGGATCGGGTCGGGGTCGCGCGTGGGCTCCATGCCGATGCCGCCCAGCGTCTTCTTGGCGGTGAGCGCGAAGACGATCAGGCCGAAGAGCATGCCCACGCCGGCCGCGCCGAAGCCGTAGTGCCACCCCACCTGCTCGCCCAGGATGCCGGTGATCAGCTGCCCGAAGAAGGCGCCGACGTTGATCCCCATGTAGAAGATGGAGAAGCCGGCGTCGCGGCGGGCGCCGCCCTCGGGGTACAGGTCGCCGACGATGGCGGAGATGTTGGGCTTGAGCAGCCCGGTGCCCAGCACGATGAGCACCAGCCCCAGAAAGAACGGGACCTTGCTGACCGCGAAGCCGGAAAGGCCGATGGAAAGGTGCCCCAGCGAGATCAGCACCGCACCGGTGAAGATGGCGCGCCGCAGCCCCAGGAGGCGGTCGGCGACCCAGCCGCCGGGGAGCGAGGCCAGGTACACGCAGGCGCCGTAGATCCCCACGATGGCCGAGGCCTGGCCGCGGTCGAAGCCGAAGCCGCCCTCGTTGATGGCGGCGGCCATGAACAGCACCAGCAGGGGGCGGAGGCCGTAGTACGAGAACCGCTCCCACATCTCGGTGAAGAACAGCGTCGCCAGCCCGCGCGGGTGGCCGAAGAACCCGGTGTCTTCCGGCCCGCCCCTCCCCGACCCGGGGGGATCGAGCGTGGCCGCCGGGGAGCCGAAGTCCTGCGTGGGGTTTCTGGCCATGGGGGTGTCGGTGTCGGGTGTACGGTGGTCCCGCTGCGCGTGCGGCGGGGGGCCTGCGTGGTACAGCCAGCGGGCGCGGTCGGTTCCTGCGCAGGGTGCGGCCGGGATCCGCGGGACGCGGACCGGCCACGAAATTCGGAGGAAGGCGTCAAATTACGTGCCTCCGCCCGCTTTCGCCAGTGCGGGCGCGCCGCTGGGGCCGCGGAGTGTCGCGGGTGTACTCCAGGAGGGACGGCGTGGCCGGCGCGGAGGACACACGCCGGTCGGCCGCTCAGGGCGTCGGCAGCGCCACGAGCACGGCGGTGACCAGCACCACCAGCACGCCCACGGCCACCTCGGCGGCCACGGTGCGCCGCAGCGCGCGGACCCCGGCGTCGCCCTCCAGCGCGGGGGTGAGGACGCGCCAGTTGCGGAAGCCGGCCAGGCCGGCCAGCGCCAGCAGGACGAGCTTGAGGAGGAGGGCGCGGCCGTAGCCGGTGCCCCACAGCTCGGCGGGGGCGCCCAGGTGGAACAGGGCGCTCGCCACCCCGGTGGCGGCGGCGGCGCCGGCCCCCGCCAGTGCCACGGGGGAAAAGGCGCGCACCAGCGCCGCGATCCCCGCGCCCCGCCCCCCGGCGGGCGCGCGCAGCGCCGCGGGGATCCCCACGCCCAGCAGCAGCGCCAGCGTCCCCATCCACGCCCCCGCGCCCAGCAGGTGGAGCCCGTCGGCGAGCAGGGCCACGGCCCGCCCGCGCTCCACGGCGGCGGCGTGCCCGGCCCACGCGGTCCCCGCCGCGACCACCGCCAGGGC
>JBEVLE010000484.1:0-24317 GCA_040509335.1 Longimicrobiaceae bacterium
GCGACACCGCGCGCACGCCCCGGGCGCCCGGCGCCCCGGGCGCGGGGCGCGACACCACGCCCGCGGCCCCCCAGGAGCCGGACCCCGTCTTCGACGAGCTGCTCAAGCTGGAGGGGTACACCCCGGTGCAGTACAAGGGGACCGACGCGCAGTTCACCGCCGACTCCGCCGTGCTGGTGCTGCGCGGCTCCGCCGAGGTGCAGCGCGCCGGGCAGACGCTCAACGCCGACACCATCGTGTACCAGGACCGCAGCAAGGTCGCCACGGCGCTGGGCAACCCCAAGGTGAGCGGCGAGGGGCAGAACCTGGAGGGCGACGTCCTGGTGTACGACCTGGAGCGCAAGGTGGCGCTGGTGGAGGGCGGGCGCACCCAGTACGCCTCCGGGGCCACCTGGTACGTGCGCGGCCAGAAGGTGGCGGCCGAGCAGGAGACCAACCGCATCTACGCCCAGGGGAGCACCTTCACCTCGGACGAGCGGGAGGAGCCGCAGTACCACTTCGAGGCCGGCAAGACCATGGTGATCAAGGACCGCCTGCTGGTGGGGCGGCCCGCGGTGCTGTACTTCCGCAACGTCCCCGTGGCCTGGCTCCCCTTCATCGTGCAGGACATGGAGCGGGGCCGGCGCAGCGGGATCCTGACGCCGCGCTTCGGGATCAACGACATCGTCCGCACCTCGTCCGGCTACCAGCGGCAGATCTCCAACGTCGGCTACTACTGGGCCATCAACCAGTACATGGGTGGCCAGGTCGCCAGCGAGTGGCGCAGCAACTCGTACACCTCGCTCACCGGGACGCTGGACTTCAACCTGCGCCGCCGCTTCCTGAACGGCAGCGCCAGCTGGCGGCAGTACTTTCCCGACGACGGCCCCCGGCAGCGCACGCTGGCCGGCAACGCCAGCTGGAAGCCCGACGAGCGCACCAACATGGCGTTCCAGGGGAGCTACGCCTCGTCGTCCGACTACGTGCGGCGGCGGAGCATCGACCCGCTGGAGGCCACGCAGGACCTCACCTCCAGCTTCTCGCTGGACCGCCGCTTCGACTGGGGGCAGGCCAACATGGGCGCCCAGCGCCGCCAGTCGCTGGGCAACGACCGCGTGGAGTGGACGTTCCCCAGCTTCGGGATCACGCCCAACGCCCTGACGCTCTTCCGCTCGGCCTCGCCCGAGCAGGCGAGCTGGTACAACGACGTCACGGTCACCCTGGCGGCCACCGGCTCGCAGAGCGGGATCGAGGTCCCCCTCGAGGAGCAGCTGCTGACCCGCGCCTTCCGCAGCACCGAGGAGCGGCGGGCGCAGTTCCAGCTCAGCAACTCCGTCCGGGTGGGGAACCTGAGCCTGAGCAACAGCGCGTCGCTGAACCGCAACGCGCTGCAGGGCTTCGCGGCCCGCCCGCTGATCCTCCCCGCGGGCACGGACACGATCTCGTTCGCCAACGACCAGGGGCAGTGGAGCTCGGCCATCAGCTACCAGCAGAACCTGGTCGGGTCCACCTTCATCGCCCCCAACCTGTCGCTTTCGCAGGAGGTCCGGCGCGACACCGCCAGCCAGCGCGTGACCGGGCAGGACGGGTACGTGGCCGGGCCGCTGCGCACCAACTTCGGCGCCCAGCTCAACACCGACCTGTTCGGCTTCTTCCCGGGCGTCGGCGGCGTGGAGCGCATCCGCCACCACATCCGGCCGGGGCTGTCGTACACGTACTCGCCCAAGGTCGCCTCCACCGCGCTGCAGGACTCCATCTTCGGGACGCAGGTGGGGGAAACGCAGAACCGCCTTTCCCTGACGCTGGACCAGACCTTCGAGGCGAAGCTGCGCTCCCCTTCGCGGCCGCAGCCGGGCGACACCGCCTCGGACAGCACCCGCGCCGCCGGGGGCGCCGCGCCCACGCCGCAGGACGCGCGCAAGGTCACGCTGCTCGCCATCAACGCCAGCGCGCTGGAGTACGACTTCGCGCGCGCGTCGCGCGGGCTCAACGGCTTCACCTCCGACCAGGTGTCCGGCAGCCTGCGCTCCGACTTCCTGCAGGGGCTCACCATCCAGTTCGGCGTGGACCTGTTCGGCGACCCCACGCGGCAGGACTCGGCGGCCAACCAGGTGGCGCGGGACCCGTTCGTCCGCGGGGCGTTCGCGCCGCAGCTTTCCACGCTCAGCACCGGCTTCACGCTGGGGCAGAACTCGGCCATCTTCCGCCTCCTGGGCTTCGGGCGGCGCCAGGGCACCGGGGAGTCCATGACCCCGGGCGACAGGATGGTGCCGGGCGACTCCACGCGGGCCCCGGGGGAGCGGCCGGCGACCACCACCTCCACCGCGAACCCGCAGCAGGCGGGGGGCGGGCCGTGGAGCATGAACGTCAACTACCAGCTGGTGCGGCCGCGGCCCAACGCATTCAGCGGCTTCGGCAACAGCGGCGAGAACCAGACGCTCAACGGGACGCTCTCGTTCTCGCCCACGGCCAACTGGGCGGTGAACTGGGCCACCAGCTACAACATGACCGACGCGGAGTTCGGGGCCCACTCGCTGACGCTGGTGCGCGACCTGTACCGGTGGCAGGCCAACTTCAGCTTCTACCGCACTCCGGTGGGGAACACGTCGTTCCAGTTCTCGGTGCACCTCAAGGACCTGCCGGACCTCAAGGTGGACTACAACGAGCGGGACATCGGCGTGGACCGGCGCCAATAGTTCTGGATGCTTCGGCGGGTTCATCGAGGGCCGCTCCGGGTGTCGGGGCGGCCTTCTGCGTTGGGGCCGCTCCGGAACCAGGCCAAACAGCCGGCCTGTTTCCTACGCGGGTCGCGGAGCCCCGCCAAACAGCCGGCGGGTCTCCGCTCCGGCTGCGGGAGCCAGCCAAAACTGCCGGCTGTCTCCCTCCGCAGAAGATTTGGGGGGTACTGCGGAACGGCAGCTGCACGACACGCAGCCCGCCGCGGCTTGCACCCATGTCCGATCTACGGCAAGCCCTCCCCCAGAATTGGGGGAGGGTGGCGGCTATAAGGCCGCCGGGTGGGGGCCCCCGCCGCGCGGCTTGTCTCACGGGAGCGACACCATGATCTCTCCGCGCGGACACCGCCGGGGTCCCGCGCTTTCGGTCCGTGCGCGGGATTTTTCTCTTAACCGGTTGCGGTGCATCGGCTTGGTTTTGCCGGCGGGGTGCGGTGTCCTCCCGGAATGACAGTTGCCTTTTCCCGGGGCGTGGATGCCGCGCCGGCGTCCGCGACCGCTCCGGACCTTCGAGGACACCATGTTCACACGCGCCCGCTCCCCGCTCCTCCTCGCCGCCCTGGTCCTCGCCGGGTGCGACATCGACATCAACTCGCCGGACGGCTACATCCCGGACATCGACGGGCCCGAGGACGTCGATGCCCGCTACGAGTGGATCTTCCAGGGCTGGAACCAGCAGACCGGGCGCCCGGTGGGGCACCCCTCGGTGCTGGTGGAGTGGAGCCTCCCCGCCGACTGGCAGGGCGACCCGTTCCGCGTCTACGGGCGGCGCTCGGGGCAGGCGAGCTTCGCGCTGGTGGGGACCACCACCTCGTGCGAGGGCGGCGAGTGCCGCTTCGTGGACATCAACGTGGTGGGCGGGCGCACGTACGAGTACTTCGTTTCCACGGCGGACGAGCGCACCGGCGCCGAGGCGCCCTCCGACTTCCGCGTGGCGGTGGACGTCCCCACCTTCTCGCCGCCCCCGGCGCCGCGGGCCGACAGCGTGTTCGCGCTGGACAACTCGCTGTACGTCCGCTGGCGCGACGGCGGCTCCGGCGACGACCTGTGGAAGTACCAGGTGCTCCTGGTCAGCCTGAACGGCGCGCCGGTGAACCCGTTCTACCAGGTGGGCGAGACCGACGCCACCGGCTTCCTGGACCTGCGGGCGCGCAACGGCAGCGTCTACGGCTACCGCGTCGCCGCGCTGGACACGCTGGGGCAGGTGAGCGACCTGAGCCCGGTGATCACCGGCGTGCCGCGGCCGGACTTCCACGGCGAGCTGGTGTACGCGTACGGCGACAGCACGGCGCGCAGCGGCTTCCGCTTCCCCGCGGCGGACGACCAGGATCCCATCCTGTCCGGCGACTCGCCGCAGGCGCAGTGGCGGCTGGAGATCGCGGGCGGGCGCTGGCAGATCCGTCCGCTGGGCGAGACCGAGGTGGTGAGCGCGGGGCTGACCACGGCGCTGGTCTGCGGCCCGGGGCGCGACGCCGAGTGCCGCGCCGCCTTCCAGGCGCCCACGACCGGCTACTCCCGCAACCCCGTGGCGGTGGACCCGGAGTTCAGCTACGTGTTCCGGGTGCGGGGGAGCGACGGGCGCATCCACTACGCGGTGGTCCGCGCCTCCATCCTGGGGAGCAGCGGCGGCAACTCGCTGATGATCTTCGACTGGGCGTACCAGGCACGCCCGGACGAGCCGCGCCTGAGCCGCAATCCCGCCTGACCGGCTCCGCCCGCCGCTCGCGTACGCGGGCCGTCCCCACCCGGGGGCGGCCCGCTCCGTTTCCGGGGGCTCCGTTGTTCGCCAAAGAGCGGCCTGGTATCTTGTCTCGCCCTTCAGCGTGGAGCGACGATGCAAGCAGCGGATCGGATCGGGATCGACGGGGACGGCCTCGCCCTGGAAGACGTGGAGCGGGTGGCGCGGCACGGCGCGCGGGTGGAGCTGACCGCGGACGCGGCCGAGCGCATGCGGCGCTCGCGCGCCGTGGTGGAGCGCGCGGTTGCGGAGGGGCGGGTGGTGTACGGCCTCACCACCGGCTTCGGCCGCCTGTCGGAGGTGGCCATTCCGCTGGACCGGCTGGAGGAACTGCAGATCAACCTGATCCGCAGCCACGCCTGCGGCGTGGGCGCGCCGCTGCCGCGCGAGGAGGCGCGGGCGGTCACCCTGCTCCGCGCCAACGTGCTGGCCAAGGGGTTCTCGGGGATCCGCCCGGAGGTGGTGGCGCTCCTCCTGGAGCTGCTCAACCGCGGCGTCACCCCGGTGATCCCCGAGCAGGGCTCCGTGGGCGCCTCCGGCGACCTGGCGCCGCTCTCGCACCTGGCGCTGGTGCTGGTGGGCGAGGGGCACGCCGAGGTGGGCGGCGAGATCCTGCCCGGGGCGGAGGCGCTGCGGCGCGCCGGCCTGGAGCCGGTGCGCCTGCAGGCCAAGGAGGGGCTCGCCCTCAACAACGGCACGCAGTTCATGACCGGGCTGGGGGCGCTGTCCCTGGTGGCCGCGGAGCGCGCGGTGGAGGCCGCCGAGGTGATCGGCGCGGCGTCGCTGGAAGGGCTGAAGGGGACGCCGGACGCCTTCCATCCCGCCATCCAGCGCGTCCGGCCGCACCCCGGCCAGGTCGCCAGCGCCGAGCGCCTGCGCGCCCTGCTGGCGGACAGCGAGATCCGCGAGTCGCACCGCTACGGCGACCCGCGCGTGCAGGACGCCTACGCGCTCCGCTGCATGCCGCAGGTGCACGGCGCCGCGCGCAACGCGCTCGCCTACGTGCGCGGCGTGCTGGAGGTGGAGGCAAACAGCGCCACGGACAACCCGCTGATCTTCCCGGACGAGGGCGAGGGGGGTCTGGTGGTCAGCGGCGGCAACTTCCACGGGCAGCAGGTGTCGCAGGTGCTGGACCTGCTCGCCATCGCCCTGGCGGACCTGGCCTCCATCTCGGAGCGGCGCGTGGAGCGGCTGGTGAACCCCGACCTGTCCGGTCTCCCCGCGTTCCTGGTGGACGACGCCGGCCTGCACTCCGGCTTCATGATGGCGCAGATCACCGCCGCCGCGCTGGTGAGCGAGAACAAGGTGCTGTCGCACCCGGCGAGCGTGGACTCCATCCCCACCGACGCCAACAAGGAGGACCACGTTTCCATGGGCGCCCACGCCGCCGTCAAGGCGCGCCGGGTGCTGCGCAACACGGAAACGGTGCTGGGGATCGAGCTGATGTGCGCCATGCAGGCGCTGGAGTTCCTCAAGCCGCTGCGCCCCGGCCGCGGCGTGGAGCGCGCCTACGAGATCGTCCGCGAGCGCATCCCGCCGCTCACCGGCGACCGCATCCTCGCGCCGGACATCGAGGCCGCGACCGCGCTGGTGCGCGAAGGCGTGCTCGCGGAGTTGTGGAAGGGGTGAGATGCTGCCGGGCCCCAATTCTGGGGGAGGGGAGAACGGCGCATGACGACAGGAAAGAAGCGCGTACGCGGCTCCACGCGGGCGACGGAGGAACGGGCCCGGGAACTCCGGGGCGAGCTGACGCCGGCCGAAGAGCGGCTGTGGTCGTTTCTCCGCCGGAAGCAGCTCGACGGCTTACGCTTTCGACGCCAGCATCCCGTGGGTCGGTTCATCGTCGATTTCTTCTGCCCGTCCCACCGGCTCTGTGTAGAGGTAGACGGTGCCGTGCACGAGTCGCAGGTCGAGCGCGACGCTGAGCGCACTGCGGTCCTGAGTGCCGCAGGCTATCGGATGGTCCGGGTCCGCAACGAGGAGGTGTTGAAAGACCTCCCATCCGTGTTGCAACGGATCAGGGAAGCAGCCGGATCGAAGTTCTCCCCTCCCCCAGGTTTGGGGGAGGGGCCGGGGGAGGGGGCCTTCTCGCCCGGCGCGACAGACTTACATTCGCCCTCCGAACCATGAGCACGACTGAAATCGAACCCCGCACCATCCGCGCGCCCCGCGGAACCGAGATCTCCTGCCGCGGGTGGCAGCAGGAGGCCGCCCTGCGGATGCTGATGAACAACCTGGACCCCGAGGTCGCCGAGCGCCCGGAGGACCTGGTCGTGTACGGCGGCACCGGCAAGGCCGCACGCAGCTGGGAGGCGTTCGAGGCGATCGTGGCGACGCTGCGCACCCTCGCGGACGACGAGACGCTGATCGTCCAGTCGGGGAAGCCGGTGGCGGTGTTCCGCACGCACCGGCACTCGCCGCGGGTGCTGATCGCCAACAGCAACCTGGTGCCCCGCTGGGCGAACTGGGACACC
Organism: Longimicrobiaceae bacterium; assembly: GCA_040509335.1. GTDB lineage: Bacteria > Gemmatimonadota > Gemmatimonadetes > Longimicrobiales > Longimicrobiaceae > JAFAYN01. The sequence goes on from JBEVLE010000484.1 coordinate 6,927, forward strand.
TTCCGCGAGCTGGAGCGGCAGGGGCTCACCATGTACGGCCAGATGACGGCCGGGTCGTGGATCTACATCGGCACGCAGGGGATCCTCCAGGGGACGTACGAGACCTTCGCGGCGGTGGCGCGGCAGCACTTCGGGGGGAGCCTGCGGGGGACGTGGACGCTGACCGGCGGGATGGGCGGGATGGGCGGCGCGCAGCCGCTGGCGGTGACCATGAGCGGCGGCGCGGTGCTGTGCGTGGACGTGGACCCGGGCCGCATCCGCAGGCGCCTGGACACGCGCTACTGCGACCGCATGACGCACGACCTGGACGAGGCGCTCGGCTGGACGCTGGACGCCCGCGCCCGGGGCGAGGCGCTGTCGGTGGGGCTGGTGGGCAACTGCGCCGAGGTGCTCCCGGAGCTGCTGCGGCGCGGAGTGGTCCCGGACGCGCTCACCGACCAGACCAGCGCCCACGACGCGCTGGTGGGCTACGTCCCGGCGGGGATGTCGCTGGAAGCGGCGGCGGAGCTGCGCGAGCGCGACCCGCGGGAGTACGTGCGCCGCTCCACGGCGTCCATGCGCGTGCACTGCGAGGCCATGGTGGAGATGATGCGCGCCGGCGCCGTCACCTTCGACTACGGCAACAACCTGCGCACCCAGGCGCTGGACGCGGGCTTCGCGGACGCCTTCGCCTTTCCCGGCTTCGTCCCGGCGTACGTGCGCCCGCTCTTCTGCGAGGGCAAGGGGCCCTTCCGCTGGGTGGCGCTCTCCGGCGACCCCGCCGACATCCACCGCACGGACGAGCTGGTGCTGGAGCTGTTCCCGGAGGACGAGCACCTGCGCCGCTGGATCACCCACGCGCGGGAAAAGGTGGCCTTCCAGGGGCTCCCGGCGCGCATCTGCTGGCTGGGGCAGGGGGAGCGCGCGAAGTTCGGGGTGGCGCTCAACGACCTGGTGGCGAGCGGCGAGCTCCGGGCGCCCATCGTGATCGGGCGCGACCACCTGGACACCGGCTCGGTGGCCTCGCCCTTCCGCGAAACGGAGGCGATGAAGGACGGGAGCGACGCCATCGCGGACTGGGCGATCCTGAACGCCCTGGTCAACGTGGCGAGCGGCGCCTCGTGGGTGTCGTTCCACCACGGCGGGGGGGTGGGGATCGGCAACTCGCTGCACGCGGGGCAGGTGATCGTGGCGGACGGCACCCCGGAGATGCGCGAGCGCCTGGAGCGCGTCCTCACCAACGACCCGGGGATGGGGGTGGCGCGCCACGCGGACGCCGGGTACGAGACGGCGGTGGAGACCGCCCGCGACAGGGGGGTCCGCATTCCCATGCTGGAGCGGTAGCGGTGCCGGCACCCCGGGCCACGCCGGGCCGCGCGCGATGACGCCGGAGCCGCGGAGCGTCTTCGTGGAGCCCGGCGGCGTGCGGCTGCACTGCCTGCTGTGGGGCGACGGCGGCGACCCCCTGATCCTGCTCCCGGGGCTGGGGCACAGCGCGCACGTGTTCCGCGAGCTGGCGCCCGCCCTTGCGGCGGAGCGCCGCGTGGCCGCGGTGACGCCGCGCGCGCACGGCGCGTCGGCGACGCCCGGGGACGGGTACACCGTGGCCACCCTGGCGGCGGAGCTGCGGGGGGCGATGGACGCGCTGGGGATGGAGCGGGCGGCGCTGGTGGCGCACTCGTTCGCGGGGGTGGTGGCGACGCGGCTGGCGGCGGACCACCCGGAGCGGGTGAGCCACGTGGTGTACCTGGACGGCATCGTCGACTACGCGGGACGCGACCGGGTGGTCGTCCGCAACCCCTTTCCGCCGCCCTCCCGGCCGCTGCTGGGCGACGCGTTCCAGCAGCGCGAGTGGCTGCGCCGCTACGTGCCGGGCTTCTGGTGCGAGCCGCTGGAGGCCGACCTGGCCGCGCGCGCCCCGGCGGTCGAGGAGATCCGCCGGCTGGAGCTGCTGTACCCGGTGGCGGCGGAGGTGGCCGCGCACCCGCCGCCCTATGGGGCGCTGTGCTGCCCCGCGCTGGCGCTGGTCGCCGCCGAGTCGGTGGAGTCGCACTTCGGCTGGCTGGACCCTGCCGACGCGGTGGCCCGCCGGCGCGCCGAGGAATACCTGTGGGGGATCCGCCTGCCCTGGCGGCGGGCGGCGGTCGAGCGCTTCCGCCGCGAAGCCCCCCGCGGCCGGGTGGTGGAGGTTCCCGGCGGCCACTACTTCTTCCTTTCCGCGCGCGACCGAGTGGCGGACGAGATCCGCGCCTTCCTCCTCCCCCCTGCGCCCCCGGACCCGTGACGCACGCTCCCGGATACGTGGACCCCGCCTACCTGGACGCGGCCGCCCGCCTCGCCGCGGAGGGCAAGCGCCTGAGCTACGAGCGCATGCGCATCGCCGCCGGCGCGGAGGTGCTGGACGTGGGGTGCGGCCCCGGGACGGACACGGTGCCGCTGGCGGAGCGGGTGGGCCCCGCCGGCCGCGTGACCGGCGTGGACCGGGACCCCGCGATGGTCGCCGAGGCCGACCGCCGCGCCGCGGAGGCGGGGGTGGCCGGCCGGGTGGAGCACCTGCGGGCGGACGCGACGGCGCTGCCGCTCGCGCGGGACCGCTTCCACGCGGTGCGCTGCGAGCGCCTGTTCCTGCACCTGGCGGATCCGGAGGCGGCGCTGGCCGAGATGGTGCGCGTGGCGCGGCCCGGCGGCCGGGTGGTGGTGATGGACACGGACTGGGGCACCCGCTCGGTGGACACGCCGGAGGTGGAGCTGGAGCGGCGCATGGCGCGCGTCCTGGCGGAGCTGTGCCTGGCCAACGGCTACTCGGGGCGGCGATTGTTCGGGATGGCGAGGCGCGCGGGGCTGGAGGAGGTCGCCATGGACGTGGTGCCGCTGTACGTCACCGACTACGCGCTGTGGCGGCTCCTGTCGCGCATGGACACCGCGGCGGACGAGGCGGTGCGCGCGGGCGCGATGACGGCGGACGAGGTCGCGCGCCTGGACGCGAGCTGGCGCGCCGCGGACGAGGCCGGGACGTTCTTCGCGCTGACGAACATGGTGCTGGCGTCCGGCCGGAAGCCGGGGCCGCCGGGACCGGAAAGCGGCTCCCCCGGCGCGCCGTGATCCGCATCCGCTGCCGCTGCGGCGAGCTGTTCCACGCCGACGAGCAGCACGTGGGCCGGGTGCTCCACTGCCCCTGCGGCCGCCACATCCCCATCCGCCTGCCGCCTCCCCGCCAGGATGCGGCATCCACTCCGCCGGCCGGCGCCGCGGCGAAGCGGCCCTTTTCAGACCTGCGCGGCCGCGTCGCCGCCGCGCTCCGGGCGCTCCCCGCGGCGCCGCCGCTCCTGGCGCGCTGGCTGGGCCCGGCCGCCTGGGGCTACGCCGCGCTGGTGGGGGTGGCGTGCACGGTGCTCTGGACGCTGGGCGACCGCTGGTGGCCGGCGACGGTGTACCTGTTCGGTCCGCGCTGGGTGCTCCTCCTCCCGCTCGCCCTCCTGCTCCCGGCGGCCGTCCTGTTCCGCCGCCCGCTCCTGCTCCCCCTCGTCGTGGCGGCGCTGGTGATGCTGTTCCCGGTGATGGGGCTGCGCCTGGGCTGGCGCTCGCTGCTGCACGGCGGGCCGGCGCCGGGCACCGTGCGCGTGGTCACGCTGAACGCCGCGGGGGAGCCCTGGGCGGCGGAGCGGCTGATCGCCCGGGTGGCGGAGTGGCGGCCCCAGGTGGTGGCCGTGCAGGAGTGCACCGACCCGGTGGCCGGGGCGCTGGGACGGGTGGGCGGATGGGCGCTGCGCCGCGACGGGCAGCTCTGCCTGCTGAGCCGCTTCCCGCTGCGCGGCGTGGAGGTGATGGACCGCAGCCGGTTCGACCTGGTGCGGGACGCGGGGATCGGCGGCACGAGCGCGGCGGCGCGCTACACGCTGGACGCGCCGGGCGGCCCGCTGCAGCTGGTGAACCTGCACCTGGAAACGCCGCGCAAGGGGCTGGAGGGCGTGCTCCTGGGACGCGGCGGGGACCGCGTGGAGTCCAACGCCATCTCGCGCGGGATCGAGTCGCGCGTCGCTTCGCGCTGGATCGTGCAGGAGCAGATGCCCCTGCTCGTCGCGGGGGACTTCAACCTCCCGGTGGAAAGCCGCATCTACCGCGAGTCGTGGGGCGGCTTCACCAATGCCTTTTCGCGGGCCGGCCGCGGCTTCGGCTTCACCCGCTTCAACGGCTGGATCCGCGTGCGCATCGACCACGTGCTCGCCGGCCCCGGCTGGCGCGTGGACCGCGCCTGGGTGGGCCCCGACGTGGGCTCCGACCACCGCCCGCTGGTCGCCGACCTGGTGTGGACCGGGAGCTGACCGCCGAGGCGGCAGCCCCGCGGACGCCAGCGCCCGACCCCGGCGCCAGCGGGGGCACGCCCGAACCTCGCCGTCCGTCCAATTCCGTTGACGTTTTGTTGTATTGATGCTATGATGCCTGCACACACCGCCTGAAACACCCGGCTCGCGCTGCCCGTACGCCAGGGCACCGACCCGCTCCCTTCCCGCACCCCATCCTGCCCGAGCCATGCAACTGGTCATCGAGAACCTGTCGAAGACGTACCCCAACGGCGTGCGCGCCCTGGACGACGTCTCGCTCACCATCCCGCAGGGGATGTTCGGCCTGCTGGGCCCCAACGGGGCCGGGAAGTCCACCCTGATGCGGACGCTCGCGACGCTCCAGGAGGCGGATTCCGGCTCCGCCACGCTGGGCGACATCGACGTGCTCCGCCAGAAGGACGACCTGCGGCGCACGCTGGGCTACCTTCCGCAGGAGTTCGGCGTGTATCCCAAGGTCTCGGCAGAGGACCTGCTGGACCACTTCGCGGTGCTCAAGGGGATCGTGGACCGGCGCCAGCGGAACGAGACGGTCCGGGCGCTGCTGGAGCAGACCAACCTGTACGACGTCCGCAAGAAGAAGCTGGGCGGCTTCTCGGGGGGGATGCGCCAGCGCTTCGGCATCGCGGTGGCGCTCCTGGGGAACCCCCGGCTGATCATCGTGGACGAGCCCACGGCGGGGCTGGACCCGGCGGAGCGCGTGCGCTTCCTGAACCTGCTCAGCGAGCTGGGCGAGAGCGCGGTGGTGATCCTTTCCACGCACATCGTGGAGGACGTGAGCGAGCTGTGCCGGCGCATGGCGATCATCAACCGCGGCCGCATCCTGCTGGAGGCGGAGCCGCTGGGCGCCATCGAGTCGCTGCAGGGCAAGGTGTGGAAGAAGATCGTTGAAAAGGACGAGCTGCCGGCGTACGAGGCGGCGCACCGGGTGATCTCCACCCGGCTCTTCGCCGGGCGCACGGTGATCCACGTGCACGCCCCCGGGCAGCCGGACGCGTCGTTCGACGCGGTGGAGGCGACGCTGGAGGACGTGTACTTCACGGCCATGGCCGGGCTCCACGCGCAGGAGGCGTCGCTCTCGGGCGCCGAGGCGGCGTCGTGAGCGGGCCGTTCCTGGAGACCGTGCGCTTCGAGCTGGGCTACTACCTGCGGCGGATCTCCACCTGGGTGTACTTCCTCATCTTCTTCGGCATCGGGCTGCTGCTGGTGCTGATGGCGGGGGGGATGTGGGAAAGCGCGACCGTGTCGTTCGGCGGGAGCGGCGGCAACATCAAGGTGGACTCGCCGTACGTGACGCTGCAGCTCACGGTGGCGCTGATGCTGTTCGGGGTCATCGTCACGGCGGCGCTGCTGGGCAACTCGGTGTACCGCGACTACGAGGCGGTCATCCACCCGCTGTTCTTCACCGCGCCCATCACCCGCTTCTCGTACCTGGGCGGCCGCTTCCTGGGCGCGCTGCTGGTGAACGCGCTGGTGATGCTGAGCATCCCGCTGGGGCTCATGGCGGGGGCCGTGTTCCCCGGCACGGACCGGGCGCGCTTCGGGGCGTTCGAGCTGGCGGGGTACCTGCAGCCCTACCTGGTGGTGGTGCTCCCCACGCTGCTGTTGACCGGGGCGATCTTCTTCGCGCTGGCGGCCTTCACCCGGCAGATGCTCCCCAACTACATCGGCGGGGTGGTGCTGGTGTTCGGCTACCTGCTGGCCGGGACGCTGATGAGCGACCTGGAGAACGAGCGCAGGGCGGCGCTGCTGGACCCCTTCGGCGGAAACGCCATCGGGCTGGCGACCAAGTACTGGAGCCCGGCCCAGCGCAACGAGCTGCTCCTTCCGCTGGAGGGGATCTTCCTGTGGAACCGCCTGCTCTGGCTGGCGGCGGGGGTGGCGGTGTTCGCGCTGGTGTACACGCGCTTCCGCTTCACGCACGTGGCCGCGGAGCGCTCCTCGCGAAAGAAGGTCGTGCAGGAGGACGAGGCCGCCCGCGCGCCGTACGCGGCCCCGCGCCGGATCGCCCTGCCGGTGCCCGCGCGCGAATTCGGCTTCGGGGCGCAGCTCGCCCAGTACCGCTCGGTGGCGCGGCGGTCGTTCTGGAGCATCGTGGGGAACCGCTACTTCTACGCGATCCTGGCGGCGGCGCTGCTGTTCATGGCGATCACCGCGCAGGAGGTGGGGAAGATGTACGGCACCACCACCTGGCCGGTCACCTACCAGGTGCTGGGGATGCTGGACGCCAGCTTCGCGCTCTTCCTGCTGATCATCATCACCTTCTACACGGGCGAGCTGGTGTGGCAGGAGCGCGACGTGCGCCTGCAGCAGGTGCAGGACGCCACCCCCGTTCCCACCTGGGTGCCGTTCGCCGGGAAGCTGACGGCCATGGCGTTCGTGGTGGTGGTGCTGCAGGCCGTGCTGCTGGTGACGGGGATCGGGACGCAGGCGGCCAAGGGATACACCAACTTCGAGCTGGGGCTGTACCTGAGGACGCTGTTCGGGACCGCGCTGCTGAGCCAGCTCCTCCTGTGCGTGTTCGTGATGCTGGTGCACGTGCTGGTGAACCACAAGTACATGGGCCACCTCATGGTGATCCTGTACTTCGTGTTCAGCGGCCTGATGAGCCAGTTCGGGCTGGAGCACAACCTCTACCGGTACGGCTCCGGGAGCACGGGGACGTACTCCGACATGAACACCTACGGGCCCTGGCTGGAGCCGTGGGGCTGGTTCAAGTCGTACTGGGTGGCCTGGGCGGTCCTGCTGGCGGTGCTCACCAACCTGTTCTGGGTGCGCGGGCAGGAGACGCGCATGGGGTGGCGCACGCGGCTGGCCCGCTTCCGCTTCCGGCGCCCGGCCCTGGCCGCCACGGCGGTCGCGGGCGCGATCGTGGTGGGGCTGGGAGGGTTCATCTTCTACAACACCAACGTCGTCAACGAGTACACCACCACGCGCGAGGGGCAGGAGACGCGGGCGGAGTACGAGAAGCTGTACAAGCGCTTCCAGGGGGCCGCGCAGCCCCGCGTGGTGGGGGTGCGGGTGTGGACCGACATCTTCCCGGAGGAGTCGCGGGCGCGCATCCGCGGCGAGTACCGGCTGCGCAACAAGACCACGGTCCCGGTGGACTCGCTGCACCTCATCGTCCCCAACGACGTGGAGATCCGGAAGCTGGCGTTCAGCCGGCCCGCCACGCGGGTGCTCGGCGACGAGGACCACTCGTACTACATCTACCGGCTGGCCACGCCGCTCCAGCCCGGCGACTCGCTGAAGCTGGACTGGGAGGTGGACTACGGCAGCGAGGGGTTCGAGAACGACGTGTCCAACACGCGCGTGGTCCGCAACGGCACCTTCTTCGACAGCGGCATCCTCCCCAGCTTCGGCTACGCGGACGACGCGGAGCTGGGCGACGACGACACGCGCCGCAAGTTCGGCCTGAAGCCGAAGCCGCGCATGGCCGCGGTGGACGACGCCGCGGGCCGCATGAACACCTACATCTCGCGCGACGCGGACTGGGTGGACTTCGAGGCGACGGTGAGCACCAGCGCGGACCAGATCGCCGTCGCACCGGGGTATCTGCAGCGCGAGTGGAGGCAGGGCGGCCGGCGCTACTTCCACTACCGCATGGACGCGCCGATCCTGAACTTCTACTCGTTCCTGTCGGCGCGGTACGTGGTCAAGCGCGACCGCTGGCAGGCGCCGGACGGGCGGACGGTGGCGATCGAGGTGTACCACCACCCCGGCCACGAGTACAACGTGGACCGGATGATCTACGCGGTGAAGAAGTCGCTCGCGTACTTCACGGCCAGCTTCGGGCCCTACCAGCACCGGCAGGTGAGGATCCTGGAGTTCCCGCGCTACGCGAGCTTCGCGCAGTCGTTCCCCAACACCATCCCGTATTCGGAGGGGATCGGGTTCATCGCGCGGGTGGAGGACGAGGAGGACGTGGACTACCCGCTGTACGTGACCGCGCACGAAGTCGCCCACCAGTGGTGGGCGCACCAGGTGATCGGCGGCAACGTGCAGGGCTCCACCCTGATGTCGGAAACGCTCGCGCAGTACTCCGCCATGATGGTGATGGAAAAGGAGTACGGGCGCGAGCACATGCGCAAGTTCCTGAAGTACGAGATGGACAACTACTTCAGCGGGCGGAGCACGGAGCGCAAGAAGGAGATGCCGCTGCTCCTGGTGGAGAACCAGCAGTACATCCACTACAACAAGGGCTCCGTGGCCATGTACGCGCTCCGCGACTACCTGGGCGAGGCGCGGCTCAACGGGGCGATCGCGAAGTACCTGGCCGCCACGCGCTTCCAGGAGCCTCCCTACACCAACTCGCTGGAGTTCTACCGGTACCTGCAGGAAGCCACGCCGGACTCGCTGCGGTACGTGCTGACGGACCTGTTCGAGACCATCACCATGTACGGCAACCGGACGCGCTCCGCGGCGTACACTCGGCTCCCCGACGGGCGCTACGAGGTGGTGCTGGAGGTGGAGGGAAACAAGATCCGGGCGGACAGCCTGGGCAACGAGGGGCCGGTGCGGATGAACGACCTGGTGGACGTGGGGGTGTTCGCCGCCGCGCCCGCGGGCAAGCCCAGGGAAGCGGGGCCGGTGCTGTACATGCAGAAGCACCGCATCGGCACGGGGACGCAGCGGATCCGCGTGGTGGTGCCCCGGCAGCCCGCCAGCGCCGGAGTCGACCCGTACCACAAGCTTCTGGACCAGCACGCGGACGACAACACCGTGGAGGCAAAGGCCGCCACCGGGGGACGCAGCCCTGCCGCGGGGAGCTGAGAGAGGGGTTGACCTGTATATTTGAGGAATATACATTGATGGAGCCGATGGAGCGGCTCGCGTCCTGTGAGGGCTTCGACTGGGACGCGGGGAACCACGAAAAGAACCGGATCAAGCACGGGGTTTCCGCCGGCGAGTGCGAGGAGGTGTTCTTCAACGAGCCGCTGGTCGTCGCCGTGGACGAGGGACACTCGCAGCGGGAGGAGCGCTTCTTCGCGCTGGGGCACGCGGACGGGGGGAGGATGCTCCTGGTGGTGTTCACCATTCGCGGCGCGCTCGTCCGGGTGATCTCGGCGCGCGACATGAGCCGCAAGGAAAGAAAGGTCTACGGCAGCCTGTGAGCGAAAAGCTTCCGCAGTTCGAGAGCGAGGAGGAGGAGCGGGAGTTCTGGGCGGAGCACGATTCCGTCGACTACGTGGACTGGAATCGCGCGCGCCGGGTGGTGCTCCCGGAGCTCAAGCCGTCCACCCGCACCATCTCCCTGCGGCTGCCGGAGATGATGCTGGAGGAGATCAAGCTGCTGGCCAACCGCAGGGACGTGCCGTACCAGTCGCTGATCAAGGTGTTCCTGGCCGAGCGGATCGACCAGGAGCTTCGCAGCCCCTTCAGGCGACCCACCGGAGGGGGGCTGCGGATGGTGCGCGAGCGACGGCGGCCGGATGACCCGGCCAGATGACGAGAGGGGCTCCCGGCCGGCCGGGAGCCCCTCGCCTTTTTCCGACCCGCGGGGCGGGCTACTTCCGGAAGACCACCCGGCCCCCCACCACCGTCAGGTCGGGCGCCGCCCGGAGGATCTCCGCCTCGGGCACGGTGAGCAGGTCCCGGTCCCACACCACCAGGTCCGCCAGCATCCCCGGGCGCAGCGTTCCCTTGCGCCCCTCCTGCCACTCGCCGTACGCCGAGGCCGCGGTGTACAGGCGGATGGCCTCCTCGCGCGTCAGGCGCTGCTCGGGGAGCCACCCTCCCGGCGGGGTCCCCGGCTCCTCGCGGCTCTGGCGCGTCACCGCGGAGTAGATCCCCTCCACCGGGGCCATGGGCTCCACCGCGAAGTCCGTCCCGAAGACCACCGTCGCCCCGGCGTCCAGGAGCGAGCGCCAGACGTACGCGCCCTCGGCGGCGCGCTCCCGGCCGATGCGGGTCTCCGCCCAGCGCATGTCGCTGGTGGCGTGCGTGGGCTGCATGGAGGCGATCACCCCCAGCCGGGCGAAGCGCGGGATGTCGGCGCGGTCCAGGATCTGGGCGTGCTCCACCCGGTGGCGCCGGCCGCGGGTGCCGTTGGCGCGGGCGGCGCGCTCGAAGGCGTCCAGCGCCTGCCGGTTGGCCGCGTCGCCGATGGCGTGGAGGATCACCTGGAGGCCGGCCGCGTCGGCGGCGCTCACCAGCGAGTCCAGCTGCGCGTCGGTGTACTGGGCCAGCCCGTGCGTGGCGTGGTCGTCGGCGAAGGGCTCCAGCATGTACGCGGTCCGCGAGCCGAGCGTGCCGTCCGTGTACCCCTTGAGCATCCCGGTGCGCAGCCAGTCGCCGCCGGAGCCCGCGGTGATCCCCAGCTCCCGGAAGTCGCGGATGGTTTCCCGCGAGAGCGGGTGCCAGGCGTACACGCGCACCGTGAGCGAGTCGCGGTCCAGCAGCTCCCGGTAGGCGCGCACGTCCGCGGCGGTGGCGCTGGTCTGCACGCTGGTCACCCCGGTGCGCGCGGCCATCTCCTGCGCGGCGCGGATCCCCCGCATCACCTGCGCCGGGGTGGGGTCGGGGATGCGGCGCTCCACCAGCTCGGTGGTGCTCTCCTTGAGGATCCCGGAGGCCTCGCCGGTGCGCGGGTCGCGGACGATCTCGCCGCCCTGGGGCGCGCGGGTCCGCGGGCCGATCCCCGCAGCCTCCAGGGCGCGGCGGTTGACCCAGGCCACGTGCCCGTCCACCCGCGACAGGAACACCGGGTTGTCCGGGGCCACCCGGTCCAGCAGGGCCCGCCCCGGCCACCCGTCCGGCCCCACCTCCTCGCGCGCCAGGCGGGTGTGGTCCCACCCGCGCCCCACCACCCACTCGCCCGGCTGCGCCGCCGCGACGCCGGCCGCCAGGCGCCGCTCGATCTCCGCCATGGAGGTGGTGCCCGTCAGGTTGACGGCGAGCAGCGACGCCCCGCCCGAGGCGAAGTGGATGTGGGCGTCGTTGAAGCCGGGGGTGACCAGCCGCCCGGCCAGCTCCACCACCTGCGTGCGCGCGCCCACCAGCGGCGCGATCTCGGCGTCGCTGCCGGCGGCAACCACCCTGCCGTCGCGGACGGCCACGGCCTGCGCGATGGTGTTGGCCCCGTCGGCCAGGAAGACGCGGCCGCCGCGGAGCACCATGTCCGCCGCGGCGGCGGCGGCGGGCACCTGTGGCGCCGGGGCGGCGGACGGAGCCACGGCCGGCGGGGGGACGGCCGCCGGCGCGCACGCGGCGAGGAGGAGCAGCACGCCCGGGACGACGTGGATTCGCTGCATGGAATCGTGGCTGTGGAGGAGGATGGCGTCAGGCCCCGCGCCGGTACTGCGGGTCGTTGTACATCTTGAACTGGCGGTACACCTTGGGGACGGTCGTCCCCGAGGCGATGTCGCCGAGGAGCCCCGACAGCTCCTCGGCCAGGTCGTCGCGCTGCAGGCGGAGGATGGCGAGCCGCTCTCCGCACCGCTCGCGGAACTCCGGCGCGGCGTCGTCGCGCTCCGCCTGCTCCTGCATGTGGTAGATCTTCAGTTCCACGATGCTGAGCTTGTCCACGAGGGAGCCGACCGTCTCAGCCACGGTCGCCCGCCCCCTGCGCCTCGCGCACCAGCTCCATCACCGCCCCGTCGATCCGCTCGATCAGGTCGTTGCGCCGCTGGTTCAGGCGGTCCACCGAGCGCTTGGCCGCGGCGACCTGGTGGTCGTCGTCCACGCGCGCCTTGTCCTCCTCGTGCCAGAGCTCCACGTTGGTCTGCGCGAGCTGCGCGATCAGGGAGCCGATCGTCTCGTTCATCGTGCCGCGTGTTCACGTGAATCCGCGCGCGCCGGCGGCCGCCCGGAGCCCCGCCCGTCGGGACGGGGGAATTGTAACCTCCCCCGGTTCGGGATGCCACGCTCCCCTTCCTCCGGCCCGCCGCATACCTTTAGGCTTCGTCCGCGGCCGGTGAGCCGGCCCGCGGGAGCCCTCGACCCGTGAGTCCCGTCGCGATGTCCCTGGTCCTTCCGCCCTCTCCGCGCATCTGCCTGGTGATGATGAGCGCGGTGGGGGACGCGGTGCACGCCCTGGCGGTGGTGACGGCTCTCAAGCGCCACGATCCCTCGTGCCACGTCACCTGGATCCTGCAGCCCGGCCCGGCCTCGCTGGTGCGCGGCCACCCCGCGGTGGACGAGATCGTGCCGTTCGAGCGCTCCGGCGGGTGGCGGGCGTTCGGCGCGCTGAGAAAGCGGCTCGCGGGGCGCCGCTTCGACCTGGTGCTGGACCTGCAGGTGTACTTCAAGGCGTCGGTGGTGACCGCGATGCTGAAGGCGCCGGTGAAGCTCGGCTTCGACCGGGCGCGCGCCCGCGACCTCAACTGGCTGGTGACCACCCACCGGATCCCGCCGCACGAGCCGCAGCACGTGCAGGACCAGTACTTCGAGTTCCTGCGCCACCTGGGCGTCCCCGAGGAGCCGGTGGAGTGGGGGTTGGGGCCGTGGGAGCACGAGCGGCCGCGGCAGAGGGAGTTCTTCGCGTCACTGGACCGCCCGGCGGCGGCGCTGGTGATCGGGGCGAGCGACCCGCGCAAGGAGTGGCTGCCGGAGCGGTGGGCCGAGCTGTGCGACGCCCTCGCCGACCGCCACGGCCTGCGTCCGGTGCTGGCGGGCGGGCGCTCCCCGCGCGAGCTCGAGACCGAGCGCCGCATCCGCGAGCTCGCCCGCACGGAGGTGGTTTCCACGCTGGGGATCCCCTTCCGCGAGCTGGTGGGAGTGCTGGAAGGGTCGGCGCTGGTGGTCTCGCTGGACACGGGCCCCATGCACATCGCGATCGCGCTGGGGACGCCCACGGTCTCGCTGGTGGGCTACGTCAACCCCAAACGGGTGGGGCCGTACCGCCGCTTCCACGACCTGCGGGTCGACGCGTACGGCGACCCCGGCGAGGACTACCCGGTCTCGCTGGAAAAGCGGCCGGGGCGGATGGAGCGGATCTGCGTGGCGGACGTGCTCGCCCGCGTGGAAACCTGGGACCGGCGCTACCGCGGGGCGGCGTGATCCGCGTCCCCCTGGACCGCGTGGGCGTGGTGATGGTGAGCACCGTGGGCAACGCGGTCCACGTGCTCCCCGTGCTCGCCTCGCTGAAGCGGCACCGCCCGGAGTCGCGCGTCACCTGGATCCTGCAGCGCTCCTCCGCGGAGCTGGTCCGTGGCCACCCGGCGGTGGACGAGATCGTCCTTTTCGACCGCAGGCGCGGCGCGCGCGGCCTGCTGGAGCTCCGCCGCGAGCTCGCCGGCCGCAACTTCGACGTGGTCCTCAACCTCCAGGCGTACCTCAAGGCCGGGCTGGCCGCCGTTGCGACCCGGGCGCCGGTGCGGCTGGGATACGACCGGGCGCGGGCCCGCGAACTCACCTGGCTCTTCGCCACGCACCGCATCCCGCCCCGGCCGCGGGGGCACGTGCAGGACGAGTACCTGGAGTTCGTGGAGGCGCTGGGCGTGCCGGTGGTGCGGGAGTGGGGGCTGGGGCCCACCGGGGAAGAGCGGGCGCGCTACGCCCACCTCCTCCCGGCGTCGGAGCGCCCCACGGTCGCTGTGGTGGTGGGGACGAGCAAGCCGGCAAAGGAGTGGCCGGCGGACCGCTACGCCGCGCTGGTGGACCGCGTGCAGGGGGAGCTGGGCGCCCGCGCGGTGCTGGTGGGGGGGAGGTCGGAGCGGGAGGAGGCGGCCGCGGCGGAGATCCGCCGCCTGTCGGCGCGCCCGCCGCTGGACCTGCGGGAGTGGGACCTGCGCCGACTGGTGTACCTGCTGGACCGCGCCGACGCGCTGGTGTCCCCGGACACCGGGCCGCTGCACGTGGGTGTGGCGCTGGGGACGCCCACGGTGTCGCTGATGGGCTACACCAACCCCAGGCGGTACGGCCCGTACCGCCGCTTCCACGACCTGCTGGTGGACGCGTTCGGAGATCCGGGGGAGGACTACACGGCGAGTGCCGAAAGCCGCCCCGGGCGCATGCAGCGGATCACCGTCGACGAGGTTGCGGAAAAGGTGGAGCTGGCGCTCGCCCGCTATCCCAGGTCGTCGCGCAGTGGCCAGCCAGGTCCGTAGCCCTCGCGGAAGGCCGCCCACCCGCCGGCGCCCAGGGGAGCGCGCAGCTTGCGGGCGGAGCGGGCCAGGCGCAGCAGGTCGCGCTCGCGCTGGCAGCCCGGGACGGGTCCGGGGTACACGCGCGCCCGGTCGAAGTCCAGCAGGTACACCTCCGTGCCGCGTACCAGCAGGTTGCGGAGGTTGAGGTCCGGGTGCGCGACGCCGGCCAGGTGCATCCTCCCCACCTGCCGCCCGGCCTCCGCGAGTACGCCGGCGGCGTCCGCCTCGTCCCTGTCGAGCCGCGCCGCCAGGTCGAGCGCGCCGGGAATCCACAGCGTGGCGAAGTGCGCCCTGTAGCCCAGCCCGGCGCCGCGCTCGGTGGCGGCGAGGGGCAGGGGAGTGCGCACCCCGCCGCGCCGCGCCGCCTCCGCCGCGCGCAGCTCCGCGAAGGCGCGGTGCCCCAGGAAGTAGCGGCCGCGGTTCAGGTGGCGCACGGCGCCGCCGCGCCGGAAGGTGCGGACCGCCGCCGCCTCGCCGCCCGGGAGGGCGGCCACCGGGTGGGGCGCCCGCCCGCCGCCCGCCCACCCCGCCGTGGCCTCCGGCGCGCCGTGCAGCCCCAGCAGCGCGGCGTGGGCCTCGTAGCCGCGGCGCACCAGCATGCGCGCGCTCCCCTCCGCGAGCAGCGCGTAGTCGGCGAGGAGCGGGTCGGCGGCGAGGCGGCGTGCGTCCATCCCGGCAAGCTGTGCGGCGCCCGGGCCGCTGTCAAACCGCCCCGCGCGGGGCGCGAGCCCGTCCCGGCGATGGGTGACCGCCCCGGAGCGACACCGCCGGAAGCGGCGGGTGGCCTTCGGGTTGTAAATGAGCCGTCCCGGTGATATATTCCCTTGCTGTCCCCGAACCGCGGGGGCAGCATCTTTTTTGTCCCTGCTCCGCGCGCACCGGCGCGGGGCCTCATGTCCAAAGGATAGGTGACATTGAGAGACTACGAGATCGTGTACATCTTTCACCCCTCCGTCGAGGAGGAGCGGGTGAACGAGAAGCTCACCCGCTTCCACGGCCTGATCGCGGGTGAGAACGGCGGCGAGATCACCGCCCTCGACCACTGGGGCCGTCGGCAGCTCGCCTACGCCATCGAGGACCAGACCAGCGGGTACTACGTAGTGACGCAGTTCACCACCGACGGCGCGCTCCTCCCGGAGTACGAGCGCATCCTGACCCTCGACGAGGAGCTGCTCCGCTACCTCATCGTCGTCAACGAGGGAGACCTGGCCACAACCCCCGTCCCGCCGGCGCCCAAGCGCGACGAGGACGAGGAAGGCGATGAAGGGGAGGAGGAATAACCATGCGTCCACAGCGTAAGGCCTGTTCCATCTGCGAGTCCGGGATGCGGACCATCGACTACAAGGACGAGCGGACCCTGTCGCGCTTCGTCACCGAGCGCGGGAAGATCCTTCCCCGCCGGATCAGCGGCACCTGCGCGCGCCACCAGCGCCAGGTGGGCACCGCGATCAAGCGGGCGCGCTACCTGGCCCTGCTGCCGTACATCGCGGGTCACGAGAGCTGAATGAGCCCCCGGGAGGAGTCCGGCAGGGGGTGGTGGGGGACCGCGGCGGCGCTCGTCGTCGCAGCGATGCTCTTCCCCGTCCTCGACTGGCTCCTCCTGCTGGCCGTCGCGCTTTCCACGCTGCTCGTCGTGCTTCCCCCGCGCCGCCCCGCGGTCGCGGTGCTGGGGATCGCCGGGCTCGCGCTGGCGCTCGCCGGCTTCCGGCCGGCGGACGTGGCCGAGTCGGCGACGCTGGCGTGGGTGCTGGCCGCGGCCGGGGGCTTCGCCCTCGCGACGCTGGCCCGCCCCGCGTGGGCGTTCTTTTCGCGGGCGCTCGCCGCGCTGGGAGTGGCCGCCGTCACGGTCGGCGGTTGGCTCGCGGCCAGCGGCGCGTGGGGCGCGCTGGACGGCCGGGTGCAGCGTGACGTCCGCGAGGCGACCGCGCAGGTCGCGGCGCAGCTCACGGCCCAGGCGCCCGCGGGGTCGTCCTGGACCGGGGTGCTGGCGGGGGCGGTGAAGACGGCGGGGGAGGCGCAGTGGACCCTGTTCCCTGCGCTCGCGGCGCTGCAGACGCTGGCCGGGCTGGCGCTCGGCTGGTGGCTCTTCGCCCGGTTCGCGCCGCACGGCGGCCGGTGGGCGCAGCTCGGCCCGCTGCGCGAGTTCCGCTTCAGCGACCACCTCGTGTGGGTCGTCATCGCGGGGATCGCGCTGGTGCTCCTCCCCCTGGGGCCGGGGCCGACGCGCGTGGGGGCCAACGCCCTCGCGCTCATGGGCGGGCTGTACGCGCTCCGGGGGATGGGGGTGTTCCTGCACGCCACGCGGGTCTCGCCCGTGGTGGTGGCCCTGTTCATCGGCGTGTTCGCCCTGACGCCCCTCTCGCAGTTCGTCCTCGTCGCCGCCCTGATGGTCGGCCTCGGGGACACGTGGCTGGATCTTCGGAAGCGGGGGGCCCAGGTTTCCCGCGCCTGACCGATTGCTTATCCCAAGGAGTCGTCCATCATGCAGGTCATCCTCAGAGAGCGGCTTGAGAACCTCGGCGATGCCGGGGAAGTCGTCGACGTGAAGGCGGGCTACGCCCGCAACTACCTGATCCCGCAGGGGCTCGCCTACCAGGCCACCCCGGGCAATGTCCGCCAGATCGAGCGGGAAAAGGCGGCGCGCGAAAAGACGGAGACGGAAACGCTGGCGGCCGCCCGCGCGCGGGCCGGGACGCTGGAGGGCGTTTCCCTCACCTTCAACGCCCGCGCCGGGCAGGAAGGCAAGCTGTTCGGCTCCATCACCAACGGCGACATCGCCGACAAGCTGGCCGAGATGGGGCTGGAGGTGGAGCGCCGCCAGATCGAGCTGGACGAGCCCATCAAGGCGCTCGGGGTCTTCACCGTCCCCATCCGCCTGCACTCGCAGGTGCGCCCGGAGATCAAGGTCTGGGTCATCCAGGAGGGGTGAGGCGGCCGCTCCGGCGGTCGGCCTGCCGCGGGGGAGCCGTCCACGGGGCGGCTCC
>JBEVLE010000485.1:0-14667 GCA_040509335.1 Longimicrobiaceae bacterium
GGCGGCGCCGTGCCCGACCTGCCCGCGCCGCCCGCGCCCACCGTCCCGGCCAGCGACCCCGAGGGCGCCCTGGCCGCAGTGTCGGCGCTGCCGCCCGCGCAGCTCGCCGTGGCGCTGGGCAAGGTCTCCGCCGCCGCGACCGCCAACGTCGGCGAGCAGAAGCAGGCGCTGGCGGCCAGCCCGCCGCAGATGGAGCGTCCCTCCGGCTCGCCGCAGACCCGCAGCGCGCCACTCACCGCCGGGGGCGAGCCGCCCGTGGCCGAAGAGCCGGCGCCCGTCGAGGAGACGCCCCAAGGCGAGGCCGTCCCCACCCCCGCGCCCGAGCCGCTCCCGGCCCCGCCGCCGCCGCCCACCCAGGCCATCGTCACCCCCGAGGAGCCCACCGACGTGGCCGCCGGGCTCGGCCGGCTGCCCACCCGCGACCCCGAGGTGGGGACCGACGCCGGTCCCCCGCCGCGGGTGGAGCTCGAGGGGAACGCCGACCCGCAGCAGGCGCGCGACCAGAAGGCCGAGCTGCATGCCAGCCTCGCCGAGACGGAGGTCCAGGGGCGGCAGGACGTCGCCCGGGACATGGGCGAGAACCAGATCTACCCGGTGGTCCCGGCGGAGACGCTGAAGGCCACCGTCCCCGCCGCCGGCGGCGGGGGAGGCGCAGGCGGAGCCGCGGCCGGTCCCGCCGCGGCGGGCGGCGGCGGGGGAGGCGCCGACGACGCGGCCATCTCCATCATCGCCCAGGAGGAGAAGGGCTCCGAGATCAGCGCGGCCGCCACCACCGCGAAGAGCGAGATGGCGACCGCCCGCCAGGACCACGCGAAGAAGGAGAGCGAGGAGCGCGAAGCGTCTCACAAGGAGATCGCGAAGATCGAGGCCGACAGCGCGTCCCGGCAGGACGCCGCCCGCGCCGACGCGAAGGGGAAGGTGGCGGGGGCGCGCGAGGAGTGGAGCGGCGAGCAGGAGACGATGGCCGGGGGCGCCCGCACCGAGGCCGACACCGCCGTCACAGAGGGCGAGGCCAAGGTCGAGGACGAGCGCTCCACCGCCGACGAGGGCGCCCGCGCCGAGATCGAGTCCGGCAACGAGGAGGCCGCGAAGGCGAAGGCCGAGGGCGAGGAGAAGGCGGCCGCCGAGCGCCGCCGGGGCGAGGAGGAGGCCGACTCGGGCGGGATCTTCGGCTGGATCAAGAGCAAGGCGAAGGCGTTCTTCGACGGGATCAAGAAGGGGATCCAGGCGGCGTTCGACGCGGCCCGCAAGCTGGTGAAGGCCGCCATCGAGGCCGCCAAGAAGGCCGCGGTGGCGCTGATCGAGAAGGCGCGCCAGGCCATCGTGGCCGCCATCCGCGCCGTGGGCGACGCCCTGATCGCCATCGGCGACCGGCTGCTGGCCGGCTTCCCGGCGCTGCGCGACCGGTTCCGGGCCACGATCAAGGGCTTCGTCGAGGCGGCGGAGAAGAAGGTCAACGAGCTCGCCGACCAGCTCAAGAAGGACGTGGTGGCCGCACTGGACGCGCTGGGCTCGGCGCTCGACGCCGCGCTGGGGCTGCTGGAGAAGGGGCTCCTTGCCGCGGTGGACGCCTACGCCGCGGTGGTCAACGCCGCCATCGCCGCCGCCAAGGCCGTTGCCGACGCGATCGGCGCCTTCGTCGCGCTCATCTCCGACGTGGCCGCGGGGCCGGGGCAGTGGATCAGCAACCTGGGCGCGTCGGTGGTGGACGGCATCAAGAACCACCTGTGGGCCGCTTTCCAGACCGAGGTCAAGAACTGGTTCAACTCCAAGCTCGAGGAGGTGCTCGGCGTCGGCCCGGCCGTCTGGGACGCGCTCAAGAAGGGCGGCATCACGCTGGCCGCGATCGGGAAGATGGCCTTCGAGGCGCTCAAGTCGGCCATTCCCACCGCGCTGGTGGAGATTCTCCTGAAGAAGCTGGTGTCCATGATCGTCCCCGCGGCCGGCGCGGTGATGGCCATCATCGAGGGGCTGCAGGCCGCCTGGGGCACCGTCTCGCGCATCATCACCGCCTTCAGCCGCTTCATCGCCTTCCTGAAGGCGGTCAAGCCCGGCAACGCCGGGCCGCAGTTCGCCTCGGCGCTGGCGGCGGCGGCCGTGGTGGTCATCGACTTCGTGGCCAACTGGCTCCTGGCCCAGCTGGGCAAGGCCGCGAAGGCGGTGGGCGGGCGCGTGAAGGCCATCGCCAAGCGCATCCTCGACAAGCTGAAGAAGGTGGCCAAGAAGGCCGTGGCCAAGGTGAAGAAGGCGGCCAAGAAGGCGGCCTCGGGCCTCAAGAAGAAGGGAAAGAAGAAGCCGGCCGCCACCAAGCCCGGAAAGAAACCGGCAAAGCCCGCGAAGCCGCCGAAGAAGAAGCCGGCGAAGCCGGCCCGGCCCACGAAGCCGAAGAAGCCGCGCAGGCCCGGGAGGCCCGGAAAGCCAAAGGGGAAGAAGAAGAAGGACAAGGAGCAGAACAAGCAGAAGAAGCTGAAGGCCCTGCGCGCGGCGCTGCGCGAGGCCGAGGCGCTCTTCCGGCCGGGCGCCAAGCGCCGCCAGATCCAGGGGCAGCTCCCGGGGATCAAGGCGCGCTACCGGCTGCGCAAGCTCAAGCTGCGCAAGGTGCGCGAGAAGGGAGCGAAGACGTACTACCGGGTGCGGGGCACCATCAACCCCACGCTGGATAGCGCCGAGAAGCCGCTGCCCGAGCACCCGTCCAAGTACGTGGAGGCGGTGGGGAACAAGTACTTCCTGAAGAAGGAGTACCAGAACACCAACCCACGGTCCGGGCGCACACTGCGGGCGCGCTTCTACGGCACGCGCTACCGCTCCAACGTGCGCACGATGATGCGCGAGCAGCTCTCCACCGTGGTGGGCCAGACATCGGCCGGCGGGTACCCTGGGATGCGCCACCCCACCGACCCCAGCCAGTACCAGTACGGCGGGGCATGGTACGTGAACGCGGGGAACACCCGGGCCACCATCGAGCACAAGCACAAGGTGGTGGACCACTGGAACAGCAGCGGGAAGCTGAAGGACCAGGGGTATCGACTGACGTTCCACAGCAACAAGGCCGACCTGGAGGTGATGCCGAAGAGCGTGAACCTGTCCGAGGGCGCCACGACCGAGTCGGGCTACGAGTTCGACGTGGGAGAGGGCTTCCGCGGCCCGGGCGACAAGAAGTGAACCGAACCACCGGCAGAGGGGAGAAATGATGCCGACCTACATCTGGCACGCGCACGTGGACGCCGGGGCGCCCGACAGCGTGCACTGCATCCTGCTCGACGAGCTGGGCGACACCATCGCCGACGGGACGCGCGAGTTCGCCCAAGCCCTCTTCGACGCGCTGGGGGTGGACGCGAGGGCCGAGCGCTGGGAGATCAAGCCGTACCGCAGCAGCTACTTCTCCGACTTCCTCGACTCCGACGACTGGCGTGACGTGTGGCAGGTGGTGTGGAGCGCGCACCTCACGGCCGACCGCGCGGTGGAGCTGGAGGACACCGGCGAGCCGATCGTGGAGACCGAAGCCGAGGACGACAGCTGGACCGACCAGAAGCGGGTGCGCGACGACGCCCGGCTACCCTGCCTGGTGATCGCCGACTTCGACGACGAGGAGGAGCGCGCGCGGGCCCGATCCCGGGTGGAGGGGCGCGCCCTGCAGGCGGCCCGCGGCGAGGCCGGCGCCCCCCCGCCCGCTTTCCACGAGGCCGAAGTGGCCGACGGCGTCCGGCAACTCCAGGTGGATCTGGGCCCCTTCGACAGTGCGTTTTACGCGGAGGGCAGCGGCTATGCAGTGCGCGTGCGCGAAGCGTGCGAGCGGGCCGGTGGCACGGTGAACTACCAGGACCGCTTCGCCTGACGCCACAGCGGCGGAGCATGTGCGCCCCTTCACCCGACCTCCGTCGAGTGGTTGTCCCGCGTTGCTCGACGGAGCAGCCCGTCGCCCCGGCCCCGCACCGTTCGAGGTGAAGGATGTCCACACCGGAACCGTCCAGCCTGCACCCCCATCCCCAGGCGCTGGTGACCGCCGCCGGCGGCCTGGGCGACATCCTGCGCGCCACCCCGCTGGTCGGTGTCCTCCGCGCGCTGGGCTACGAGGTGGACCTGCTGGTGGCGCCCGACTACGCCGGCACCGTGTCGCTCCTGGAGGGCGCGCCCGGGGTGCGGCGGCTCTTCTTCGTCCCCAGCCGCTGGTCGCAGGGCGCTGCGTCGCGGACGGAGGGGCTCGCGGAAACGCGCTACGACGTGGCCACCTTCACCTGGTGGAGCCGCCAGCAGCTGCCGCCGCTGGTGAAGGCCGCCCGTACGCTCGCCTTCGACCGGCGCTGGGTGACGGAGGGCGACCCCGCCTGTGTCGAGCGCCTCGCCCGCGAGCTGGGGTGGACCGGGCCGGTCCCGCCGCCGCTCGCCGTGCACTCCGGCCGCCGCTTCGGCCTGGAGCCGGGGACGGTGGCGCTGCACCCCGGGTGCAAGGCGGGGTGGCCGTGGAAGAAGTGGCATGGCTTCGCCGAGCTGGCGGCGCTCCTCCCCCGGGTGGTGGTGGTGGGCGCCGAGGAGGACCGCCGGGTCGACGGCACCTACTTCGGCCGCCCCTTCCGCTGGCCCGCGCACGCCCGCGACTTCACCGGCGCCCTGTCGCTCCCCGACACGGCGGCGCTGCTCGCGGAGTGCGCGGCGCTGGTGTCCAACGACTCGGGGCTGATGCACCTGGGGGTGGCGCTGGGCATCCCCGTCTTCGGGGTGTTCGGCATCACCAGCCCCGCGCGCGAGGCGCTCCCCGCGCCCAACATGCTCCCGGTCACCAGGGGGCTCTCCTGCGAGCCGGCCTGCCGCCGCCAGCCGTGGGGGCGGCGCGACTGCCACCGCCGCCTGGAGTGCCTGCGCACGCTCGCCGCCGCGGAGGTGCTGGCGCGGCTGTGCGAGCACCTCCCCGGGCTGCGGGCGGAACTCCCGCGGCCGGCGGAGGCCGCGCCCGCCTGAAGCCGTCGCCGACCGGACCGCGCACGAACCCGAACCTCGATCGTACGCACGCGCCGCCATGGAAACGCTCTCCGTCGCCTACTACGGCTACCTGACCGACGCCTCGGGCTACGGGCACACCGCCCGGGCGTACGTCCACGCCCTGCACCGCGCCGGCGTCGACCTGTCGGTGGTGGACCTGGCGCGCCGCCGCGAGCGCCCGGCCGACGAGCTGGTGGCCTCGCTCCTGGGGCGGCGGACGAGCCCCGACGTGCACCTCTTCCACGGGATCCCGCCGCAATGGGCGCGGCTGGCCTTCCCCGTCCGCAACGCGGTGGGGATGACGGTGTGGGAGACCGACGCCATGCCCGGCCAGTGGCGCAACGCGCTGAACCACGTGCAGGACGTGTGGCTCCCCTGCGCCTACAACGTGGAGGTGTTCCAGCGCGAGCTGGAGCGCCCGGTGTTCCGCCTCCCCCACCCCGTGTTCCCGCCGCACGCCAACGGCGACACCCCCGACCCGGGCCCGTTCCTGCGCGTGGCCGACGACGAGTTCGTCTTCTACTCCCTCTTCGCCTGGCAGGAGCGCAAGGGGCCGGCGGAAACGCTGGACGCCTTCCTGTCGGCGTTCGGCGCCGGCGACCGCGCGGTGCTCCTGCTGAAGGTGGACACCGGCTCGGCCGACGTCGCCCGGCGCGCGCTGGACGAGGCGCGAGCGCGGCACCCGTCCGGCGCGCGGGTGGAGGTGCGCGCCGAGAACTGGAGCGAAGCGGGGGTGGAGGCGCTGTACCGCCGCGGCGACTGCTACGTGTCGCTGCACCGCGGCGAGGGGTGGGGCTACCCGCTCTTCGAGGCCGCCTGCCGCGGGAAGCCCGTGGTGGCCACCGCCTACTCGGGCCCGCTCGACTACCTGGACCCCGACGCCCACGCGCTGGTGCGCTGCACGCTGGCCCCGGTGCGGCAGCCATACGTCTACTACAGCCCGCGGATGCGCTGGGCCGACCCCGACGTGGGCCACGCCGCCGAGCGGATGCGCGAGGTGTTCGACCGGCGCGACGAGGCGAGGGCGAAGGCCGCGGCGGCCGCGGAGCGCATCCGCGCCGACTTCTCGCTGGAAGCGGTGGGCGCCGTCGCCCGCGAGCGCCTGGCCGAGGTGCTGTGCCGCGCCGGCCAGGTGCGCTGGCGCCGCGGGCAGGGCGCGGAGCCTGCGGCGCCGCCGCCCGCGCCGCTCCCCGCGCCCACGGGACCGATCCCGGTGGAATGGTACGACGAGGACTACTTCGAGACCGGGAGCAAGAGCAACTGGGCGCGGGGATACAGCTGGGCGCTCTTCGGCGGGCTGTTCGGCGAGATGGCGGGGATGCTGGCCGAGCTCCTCCCCGATGCCGCGTCGTTCCTGGACGCGGGGTGCGCCAAGGGGTTCCTGGTGCGGGCGCTGCGCGAGCGGGGGAAGGACGCGTGGGGCTTCGACGGGAGCGCCTGGGCCGTCGACCACGCCGAGGGCGCGGCGCGGCAGTTCCTCCGCCGCGCGTCGGTGGACGAGGCCGCCTACGACCGCCGCTTCGACGTGGTGGTGGCGGCCGAGCTGCTGCAGACGCTCACCGGGGCGCAGCTCGACGCGTTCCTGCCGCGCGCGCGGGAGTGGACGGACACGGCGCTGGTGGCCTGCATCCCCAGCTTCGAGACCGAGGCCGAGCAGGCTGCCTACGTGCCGCGCGGCAACGACGCCACGCACCTCACCATGCGCACGCGCAAGTGGTGGCACGCCCGCTTCCTGGCCGCCGGCTGGAAGCAGGATCCGCTGCACCGCGTGGTGGAGACGTACTTCCGCCGGCACCCGCTGACGCGGCGGATGGGGTGGAAGGTGTACGTGTACGCACCGGGAGAGGGCTGAGTGCGAAGTGGAGTGGACCCGGGACTCGGCACCGTGCACCTGGAGGCACCCCCACTCTCGCGCCTGCACCCCGCACTTCTCGCGCGACCGACCACTCGAACCCCGAAGGCCCATGGAAGGCAACGACTGCTACAAGTTCTCCACCATCCGCAACTACATCGAGAGCACCGGCGCGCCGCCCGTGCGCCTGGTGGTGGAGGCGGGCGTCAACGTGGGCGCCGTCACGCGGCTGGTGAAGGAGTACTTCCCCGAGGCGCGCGTGTTCGGGCTGGAGGCGGTGCGCGAGCTTGCCGGGCTGGCCCGGACCAACACCCGCGACCTCACGGGAGTGCGCATCCTCACCCGCGCGCTCACCGCCGAGCACCTGTACGAGGACGACACGGGGACCCGGCCCCGCCCCGGTCCCGCCACGCTCCGGCTGCTGCGCGGCACGCCCAGGGCGGGGCCCGGCTGGGCGGGCGGCTCCACCGTGGTCCCGTCGTCGCACCCCCTGGTCGTCGATCCCGGGGGGCGGGGCCTGGAGCGCAGCAGCCAGCGCGTGCGCCCCATCACCCTCGACCACCTGCTGGAGGCGGTGCTGAACCGCATGGGGACCGACGAGGTCGACATCCTGAAGATGGACTGCGAGCAGTGCGAGCACTCTTCGCTGGGGTGCGCCGGCGAGGAGACGCTGCGCAGGCTGCGCTTCATCGTGGGCGAGTACCACGGCATCCGGCGGTTCTGGCGGGTGATGCGCGACCGGCTCTTCCGCACGCACAAGGTCAGCCTGATCGGCGACGCGCAGCTGGGCGCTTTCTTCGCCGAGCGGCGCGACGGGGAGAAGGACGGCATCCTCAAGCACGACGATCCGGGGATGCTGCAGCTGCGCCCCTTGCTCTGCGACGAGCCGATCGAGTGGCACCTGTTCAACGAGCGGTACGTGCTCCCGCACGAGCGGGCGATCCATGCGCTCTGAGGAGAGTGCGGACGGCGCGCTGCTGGTCCACCTGGCCGCGGGGGTCGGCAACCTGGTGCTGGCCACGCCGCTGCTGGTGGCCCTCGACCGCCTGGGCTACGAGGTGGACGTCCTGCTGCACGCCGACTACCCGCAGGCGGCCGAGCTCTTCGCCGGGTGGAGCGTGGTGCGGCGGGTGCGCGCGGGCGCCTTCCCGCGCAACGGGTACGAGCGGCTCGTTCCGGCAGTGCCGCCGTTCTACTGGTCGCGGCTGGGGCGCCTGTACGCGGGGCGTCGCGGCGCGCTTCCACGCCCACCCGACACGCTCTTCTGGCGCGACGAGCAGGCGTGGTACCTGGCGTTCGCCGAGGCGCTGGGGTGGCCCGCCGGCGAGCGCCCCGCCTGCACGCTGCCGGTCGCGCCGTCGGCGGAGCACGGCGTCACGCGGTCCACCCTGGTCCTGGCACCGGGATGCAAGACGGGGGAGATGGCCGCCAAGCGCTGGCCGCACTTCCCCGCGCTGGCCGGGCGCTTCGCCGACGTGGTGGTGGTGGGCACCCACGACGACCTGCGCGGGTTCGACGGCACCCCCTTCCCCTTCCCGGGCCACGTCCGCTCCGTCGCCGGCCGGCTGACCCTGCGCCAGACCGCCGAGGCGCTGGCGGCGGCGGGCGCTGTGGTGGCCAACGACAGCGGGCTGGGCCACGTGGCCGCCGCGGTGGGCGTCCCCACGGTGCTCCTCTTCGGGCCCACCTCCGAGCGGATCCTGGGCACCTTCCCCTCCAACGTCGTGGTGCTGCGCGCGGGTCTCCCCTGCGAGCCGTGCTGGCAGACGGCGAAGCTGCGCGCCTGCTCCCAGCGGGTCGACTGCCTGCGCGCCCTGGACGTGGACCGCGTCGAGCGCGAGGTGCGCGCGCTCTCGGGGCTCTCCGGGGAGCGGATGGACGGGGATGGAGCACCCGGCGCCGGGGCCAGCCATCGAGCCGGCTCGGGAACCGGCGCCCGCGTGGAGCGCCCGCTTCCGGTCGTCGCCGCCGTCGCGCCGTCGGTGCGGACGAGCGGGGACGCGCCCCGGGAGGGCGGCGAGGGCGACTCCGGCATTCCCCTGGTGTCGTGCCTGATGCCCACGCGTGACCGGCGGCGCTACGTGCCGCGCGCGGTCGAGCAGTTCCTGCGGCAGGACCACCCCCGCCGCGAGCTGGTGGTGGTGGACGACGGCGCCGAGCCGGTGGAGGACCTGATCCCGCCGGACCCGCACATCCGCTACCACCGCGTGGAGCGACAGCGCACGCTGGGCGGCAAGCGCAACCTGGCGTGCTCGCTCGCGCGCGGCGAACTGCTGGCGCACTGGGACGACGACGACTGGATGCCCGACCGGCGCCTGTCGTCGCAGGTGCGGGCGCTGCGGGAGGCCGAAAGGGCGGAGGTCTGCGGCCTGGCTACGGTGCGCTTCTTCGACCCGGTGGCGGGGCGCGCCTGGGAGTACCGCTGGCCCGACCGCTCGCGCCCGTGGGTGGCGGGCGGCACCCTGCTCTTCCGCCGCCGCGTGTGGGAGCAGCGCCCCTTCCCTGAGCTCGACGAGGGGGAGGACACGCGCTGGCTGTGGTCGCTGCCGCCGGGCTGCATCGTCGTCATCCCCGACCCGGACCTGTACGCCGCCCTGGTGCACGTCGGCAACACCAGCCGCAAGCGCACCCGCGACTCCCGCTGGCACCCCATCCCCATCCACCGCGTCCGCGACCTGATGGGCGACGATTGGCGCTTCTATGCCCCTGCAGAAGCCATCGTCTGAGCGCTGCGCGAATCGTTGCACCGGCCCGCTGGCGGCCACCGCCGACGAGTTCTCCGGGGGCTCGAGGCAGGACAGGCCGCTCGAGCTCGTCGCCGACGACACCGACGGGACCGGGTTCCCCCACCCGCAGGAGCAGTGCGAGCGGCTCGGCCCGGCCCCGGTCGAGTCGGATCACGTCGCTCGTGCCGGCTCGGACGGAACCTCGAGCCGCGCCGCGAACGTGAAGGTGGCTTGTCATGTCACGACTCCTCGCGCAATGCCTCGGTCGGCTGAACGCGAAGCGCCCGTCGAGTCGGGACGATGCATGCGAGTGCACAGCACAGGATCGTCGACAGCGCGAAGACCGCCGTGCTGCCGAAATCATCGAGATGCACATCCGACAGGTCGTTGTTGGCGAGACCGAGCCCCAGGACTGCACCAACGCCGATCCCCAGCGCGATCTGAACGAGTGGGCGCTTGAAGACGGTGGCCAGGACCTGCGGCGGCTGCGCGCCGAGCGCGACGCGCACGCCGATCTCCCGCGTCCGCCTGGCGACGGAGAAGGCCGTCACCGCATAGACGCCGGCGAGCGACAGCATCAGCGTCACGCCCGTGAAGCCGATCAGGAGCGCAATCCAGAACCCGCTGACGGACTCCGCCAGACGGGGCAGCGGTTTCGGATCGATCACGCGCAGCGCGGGATCGATCGCGTGCGCGAGCTCGCGGAGGCGCACCGCAAAACCCTGCGGATCGCCGCGAACGTGAATGGCGACCCGAAGCGGCCCCGTCTCCCGCGGCAGCGTCGCCTGAAAGATGCGGGCTCGGCCGAAATCGCCCTGGTTGTCGCTCACGCCGAGATCGGGCACGACACCGACGATCTCATACCACGACTCGGCGGTGGGTTCGCGACCCGACGAGGAGAAGCGAAGCCGGCGGCCGGTTGGGTTACGGCCGCCCATGACCTGATCGACGAAGAACTCGTTCACGAGCACGGCACGCGTTTGGTGTTCCGCGTCGGCCGTCGTCAACGCCCGGCCGCGGATCACCGGCGCACCGATCACGTCGAAGAACCGCGGATCGACGGACACGTACCCGACGCAGTAGCCCCCCACACAGCGTTCACTGTGCTCAGCGGCGGGACCCGGGTCCATCTTGATCCCGTACACCCCATGACGCATCACCGGCATCTGATCGGCGTACGTGACGTCCAGCACGCCCGGCTCCTGTCGGAGCCGGTCGGCGAGCGCGCGGTAGCGTTCCTCGAGCCGCACCGCACGCACGGCCGGCACCGTGTCACCACTCGCCGCGGCGCCGTCGAAGCGATCCATTTCGAGCCTGGCCGTGAGGAATGCTTCGGCCGGGAATCCCGCTGGCGTCTTTCGCGCGAAGTCCCCTCCCACGCCGAGCAGCGGTACCGGAAGCATCGTCGTGAGCGCAATCTGCGCGACGATGACCACGGTCCACACGCCGCCGAACTGCAACCCGCCGCCACTCGACGCGGCTCGGAGCCTGCCACCGGCACTACCCGACGTCACCTTGAGCGCGGGAACGACGCCGGTGATCGTCGCCGCGAACAGCGTCAGCCCGACGGCATAAAGAATCGTCGTCGGCGATATCGACGTGTCGATCCAGAACGGCAACGGGCCCGATTGCTCTTCGATCATCGTCCAGGTCCGCGCGAGCACGAAGCGCGCAACCATGAGCCCGACCGCCGCGCCGACGGCGCAGAGCACGAGCGCCTCGGCGAAGAGCTGCGCGATGAGGCGCCCACGGCCGGCGCCGAGCGCGGCGCGCACCAGGAGCTCCCGCTCTCGACTGACGGCGCGGGCGAACAACAACATGGCGACGTTGCCGCACAAGAGCGCGGCCAGCAGCACGAGGAACACGTTGATCGACGCCAGCACCAACGCCGCTTCTGGCATATCACTGACCGCGCCGGGCAGCGGGAGGACTTGCAGGCGCACGTTCTTGTGCGTCTCCGGAAACATCGTCGCTGCCCGGGCGCCGATCGCCGCCACCTGGGCGGCCGCTTCCTCGCGCGAACGGCCCGGCGCCAGCCGCCCGAAGACGTACGTCAGGTTCGGCGACGCCTCGGGAAGCCGCTCCAGGTGCAACGGCCGCCAGACTTCGTTCCGCTTGGGGAATCCGTAGCCGCGCGGCATCACGCCGACGATCGTGACGGGCGTGCCGCTGATGCGGATGACGCGGCCGACTGCGTCCGCCGCCCCGTCCAGCTTGTTCTTCCAGAAGTCGTATCCGACCACCACGACCTCTTCCGCGCCGCCCCGCTCGTCGCCTTCCAGCAGGGTGCGTCCCATCCACGCCGGAACGCGCGTCAGCGCGAAGGTCGACGCGGTCACGTTGGCGACGGTCTCCGGCTGGCCGGGGCCGGCGCCGACGGCGACGCTGCGTTCCTCCACCTCGACGGCGCCGAGATCGGTGATCGTGCCGAGACCGTCGCGCCACAGCCCGTAATCGCGGCGCGATGCGGGGACCGCGGCGTTGTCGACGACGTTCCAGTTCCGCAATGCGACGATCGCGTTGCCGTCCGGAAGCGGAATCGTCGGCCAGAGCGCCTGGCGCGCGATCTCGAACCCGACGGTGCCGACGGCGATCGCGAACGCTACGGCGACCGTTGCGATCGCGGTGAGCGCGGGATGCTTGACCAGCATGCGGCCGGCGAGCCTGAGGTCGAGCCTCGAGAAGCGCAGACCGCCGAACGCGCCCCGGCCATTCGCTCCAAAAGACGACACCACGATTTGCCTCCTCCCGATCGATTTGGGGCGAAACTAGATCGAGCGCTTTAGCTTTGTCAACGATCGAACTGCCCGGCCGGGACGACCCTCAGCGGACGGCGAATCCCGCGCGTTGATATGCTCACGCTTCATTGCGGCGAGGCCTCGGCCGTGCTCCTGGAGGAGTGGTTCTGGAAGCAGGCCGAGCAGCGTCTCATGGACCTGAAGTGGCTCCGCGACGCTCTCTCGAGAGGCTTCTGTCCTAGAACAGGAAAGCGGAGCCGAGAAGTCTCGACTCCGCTCTATCGCCTCCGTGAGGCGATTGTCTTCCTCTTCTCGAGCCTCCGAACTCCTCTCTTCCCTCGACTCCAAAGTTCGGGACGACTCATGTCTCTTCTTTCCGCCAGCCCGGCGCGACTCCCCGCAACCGCGGCTGGCCCCACCGCTGGCCCCACCCCGCCGTTCGCGCGCCGGACGCCGCGCTCGTAAGTCGTTGTCCTGCCTGAAGAGGCGCCGCCCGGATTCGAACCGGGGGTCGAGGATTTGCAGTCCTCTGCCTTACCACTTGGCCACGGCGCCGTACTACGTGCCCTTGCGAGCGCCAGAGCGGGCAACCGGACTCGAACCGGCGACCTCAACCTTGGCAAGGTTGCGCTCTACCAACTGAGCTATGCCCGCGCCAGAAAGGAGAGCAAACATAAAGACCGCCCCAGGGGTCGTCAACCCCGCGGGCCCGTGCTTTTTCCCGCCCGGCCGCGCCCCTCGCGGGAGCGCGCGTTGACAGCGTGGGGCCCGACTGCTAGCGTCCCCGCACCGCCTGCTCGGGCACGGGCCGGCGGTTTGAGCTGGACCCCCACGGCGCGGCTCCTCCGCCCGCCCTTCCGGAACCTGCGAGCCCGATGAAGCGCTTTCCACGCGTGGCCGTCGCCGGCCTGGCCCTGCTCCTGTCGGCCGGGGCGGCCCCGGCCCAGGAGGACGCCCGCGTCCTCCCCCGCGGCTACCTGGCCCTCCGGGTGGGGGGCGAGTTCACCCAGTACGACTCGCGCCGGGGAGGGGGGAGCGAGGGGCTGGGGGCGCCCTTCGCCACGCCGTTCCCGGCGTCGCTCTTCCCCAGCCTGGGCGCCACGCGCGACTCGCTCGCCGGCCTGTTCCGGGCGACCGCGCGCCCCGGCGACAGCTTCGCGCTTGCGGCGGACGACTTCTTCCTGGGGAACCTGAGCGCCGACCTGGCGGCGGACGAGCGCCGCGTGCCCATCGCGTTGGAGGCGGGGCTCACGAGCCGGCTGATGCTGCGCCTCACCGTTCCCGTGGTCCGCCGCGAAACGGAGCTGGTAGCGCTGCGGCTCGCGGACGCCGCCTTCGGCGCCAACCGCAGCCCCGACTCGCTCACCGCGCGGCTGCGGGCGATCGACACCACGCTGGTGCGCTTCGGGAGGCTCCCCTTCGTGCCCGTGGCGGGGTCGCGCGCGGGCGACGAGCTGCAGCGCCGGTACACGCGCGCCACCGGCGACAGCACTTCCCTCCCCCTCCCCGCCGGGGGGCTGGGCGCCACCGCCCTGAGCTCGCTGCTCCAGGCGAACAGCCTGGACGGCCTCGCCATCGCCTCCGCCCCGGAAAACTACCGCCTGGGCGACGTGGAGCTGGCGGCCAAGCTCCAGCTGCTGGGCGGCACCGGCGGCGCCCTGTCGCCCCGGCAGACCGGGACCCGGATGGCGGTGGAGGCCGG
This sequence comes from Longimicrobiaceae bacterium, assembly GCA_040509335.1. GTDB lineage: Bacteria > Gemmatimonadota > Gemmatimonadetes > Longimicrobiales > Longimicrobiaceae > JAFAYN01. Next base: position 13,996 of record JBEVLE010000485.1, read on the forward strand.
GATCCGCGTCCCCACCGCGACCGGGGTGGACGTGGACAGCCTCACCGAGATCGTGGGCGACGAGGGCCACGCCGGCGCGAGCGCCGCGCTCTTCGCCGACGTGCCGCTGGGCCGGCGCCTGTGGGTGGGCGCGCAGGCCCGCTACGGCCTGCTCCTGGCGCGCGACGTGGAGCGCGCCACCTGGAACCCGCAGGCGCCGTGGGACAGCCTGGGCGCGGCGCGGGTCTTCAGCCGCGAGCCGGGCGCCCGCCTGGAGGCCGCCCTCGCGCCCACCTACCAGCTCACCGACCAGCTCGCCCTGTCCGCGCGCTACGCCTTCGCCCACCTGGGCGAGACCACCTACTCCGGCGACGCCGACCCCGGATCCGCGCCGTCCGCCTTCGCCGGCCTGGAAAGCACCGCCGCCCGGACCCTGCAGACGCTGGGCGTGGGCCTGGGCTACAGCACGCTCGGCGCCTTCGTGGAGCGCCGCACCAACATCCCGCTGGAGATCTGGCTCACCTACGACACCGCCTTCGCCGGATCGGGAGGCGCCCCCGACGTGGGGATCGCCCGCCTGACCGGCCGGATCTGGGTGCCCGCGTGGGGAGGAAGGTGAACGGCAGGGAACAGGGAACAGGGAACAGGGAACAGCCTGCAACTGCAAAGGCGCCCCCGCCGGGAGATCCCGGC
>JBEVLE010000486.1:0-33006 GCA_040509335.1 Longimicrobiaceae bacterium
TCCGCCACGGCGGAGGCGGACGCGGCGCGCGCGGCGCTCACGGACGCGGACCCCGCGGGGAGCGCGTCCGCCCCGGTGGAGGTGCGCTCCCCGGTGGCGGGACGGGTGCTCCGCGTCCCGGAGCGGAGCGCCCGCGCCGTGGCCGCGGGGACGCCGCTGGTGGAGCTGGGCGACGCGGACGCGCTGGAGGTGGTGGTGGACGTGCTGTCGGCGGACGCAGTGGGGATCCGGCCCGGCGCGCCGATCGAGGTCACCGACTGGGGCGGGGCCGGCGTGCTGCGGGGGAGCGTGCGGAGGGTGGAGCCGTCCGCCTTCACCCGGGTCTCCGCGCTGGGGGTGGAGGAGCAGCGGGTCAACGTGGTCGCGGAGCTCGCGGCGCGCCCGGCCGGGCTGGGCGACGGCTTCCGCGTGGAGGCCCGCATCGTCACCTGGGCGGCGCCGCGCGTGCTGCGGCTCCCCTCCGCTGCCCTGTTCCGGGACGGGGACGGGTGGGGCGTGTTCGTGGTGGAGGACGGCAGGGCGCGCAAGCGCACGGTGCGGATCGGCCGGCGGGGCGAGGATGCCGTGGAGGTCCTGGGAGGGCTCCGGGAAGGGGCAGCGGTCGTGCTCTTCCCGTCGGACCAGGTGCGGGACGGAGCCCGGGTGCGGACGCGGTGAGGGGGCGCACACGGCTGCGTGTTGGTGAACACGGGGCGGGGCAAACTCGATGGTTGGCACTGAGGCTCAGTGTCGGAGTGCGGTGTTCAGCACGAATGCGCGCGCCTCCAGATCCCCGGACGACAGCCGCCAGGCCTGAGCTTCGAACTTCGGGCGCGCCACCTCCAGGGACTTCTTGGGAATCTGCCGGCGGCGGTAGTCGGCGGAGTTCCCAGCCGCCCGTCCGACAGGCCACGCGCAGGCGGAGCCGGTCTTACTCCAACGCCTCCGGAAGCATGGCGGCGAGAGTGTCCACCCGGAGTAGGCACTCGTCCAGGCTGTCCAGGAACAGGTCCAGCATGGCGTCGCTTTCCACCCATCTCCAAATATCTGGTGCCTCGGTGAGGCGCCTGATTAGTCGGCCCTCGTCCCCGTACGCGCGGAGGTCAATGGAAAGGGGGGTGGGGAGCCAGTGGAAAGGGCCAGCTGCCGGGCACGCCCGTACTCAAGCGTGACCGCGCTCGACTTGCCGATCCCCGGCTCCCCGAGCAACACCAGGGAGGGGGTAGCGGCCAGTTTGGCGAAGGGCACCGCGTTCGGATTGTACGCTCGACCCCACTCGGAGGTGGGGTCGACGAGGTAGCCACCATCCTCGAGGCTGAACGAGGCCTCGTGCGGGCACCAGAACCGATCCCATTCGTACTGCAGCTTCGACATCAGGGCACAGAGGAACTCAGGCGATGTGAACGCACTCGGCTAATAAATTTGTTCCCGAGGTCAAAAAGTCGTTTCTCCAGGTTAAGAGTTGTATCGATCCTCACTGTGGCGTGCCCAGCACACACCGGCCTTGATCCGCGCGATCTTGTGAACTTGCCCCTCGTCCAGGGTCGGGTGGAGCAGGTCGGCACAGCCGAGCATGCCGTTCAGCGGCGTGCGAAACTCGTGGGAAGAGCGTCGCAGCTCAAGGAACTGCGACATCGCATCGTCGGTGGCGTCGTCGGTGTGTGGGCAGCCTCTTCGCGGCCTCACTCGCACAGATCCTCACCGCCTGCGCAAAGCCCTGGCGCTGGCGGAGGAAGAACCGGAACGGGTGCAGCCGGTGCCGCGCTCGGCTGCGACGCTTGCGTCGACATCGTGCCTGCACGCTCACCGGAGCCAGCGCGGCTGCCGATCCACCACGCCCCGCCGGCCGTCGCCAGCACCAGGCCGAAGACGAGCGGGACGCTGTCCAGCCGCGCAGCGTGGGCGCCCGTCAGCGCGTACAGGAGGGCGGCGGGAACGCTTCCCGCCAGCGAGGAGCCCACCAGGCGTCCGAAGCGCATCCCGGCCAGCCCGGCGGCGATCGCCACCGCCTCGGCCAGGATCGGCACCGGGCGCGAGGCGATCACCGCCAGCGCGCCCCAGCGCTCCACCAGCGCGACGGCCCGCACCCTCTCCCCGGCGGCGACGAAGCGCTCCGCCGAGCGCGTGCCCCGGCGCCCCAGCGCCCAGCCCAGCGCCGCCGCGCCCACCCCTCCGGCCAGCGAGAGCGCCGTCCCGCCCGTGACGCCGAAGAACGCCCCGTTGGCGATCATCAGCAGGCTGGAGGGAACGGGGATGAGCACGTCCGCCACGAGCAGCCCCGTGGTGACCAGCGCGGTACCCGCGCCGCCGCCGCCCGGCAGCGCCGAGGGGTCGTCCAGCACGGAGACGCCCAGCGCCGATGCCGCCGCGAACATCACCAGCGGGGCGGCGCAGACCAGCAGGAAGACCACGAGGCAGCGCCTCATTCGCACGCTCCGCGGCGGGATGGACGCGAGGGGCCGGGGCGGATCGAAGGCCCGCCCCCCTTCCCGCCGGTCACCGCCCCACCTCCAGGCCGAGCTGCAGCGACCGGTCGGCAGCCGGGTAGTAGTAGAAGACGGACGGTACCGCGGAGTCGGGAAATCCCGTGGTGCTGTACTCGCGGTCCAGCAGGTTGGAGCCCTCTATCCATAGTCGCACCCCGGCCACGGGAACAGTGAGCCGCGCGTCCACCCGCGTCCAGGGTGGCAGGCGCCGGGTGTTGGCGTCGTCGAGCCACACGCCGCGCACGCGGGTCGCCGTCAGCGCGCCCGCCGCGCCCAGCGCCAGCGGCGCGTCCACGCCGGCCACCAGCGTGTGCCGCGGGACCGCCTTGAGCTGCCGCCCGCGGCTCTCGCCCTGCCGCGAGACTGCGTGCTGCAGCGTGTAGTTGGCGAAGGCGTTCCATCCCCCCGCCCCGGCCAGGTTCACCGCCGCCTCCACGCCGCGGTGGCGGCTGCGGCCCAGGTTCACGTAGCGGAGGGTGGCCAGGTCGAAGTCCAGCTCGTCGCGCATGTCCATCTGGTACGCCGCCACCGACAGCCACGCCTCCAGCGCCCGCGGCAGCGCGGCGCGCTGGTACACGCCGCCCTCCCACCCCATCCCGTGCTGCGGCCGGAGCTCGGGGTTGCTGAGGGTGACCCGGAAGGGCGGGAAGGGCACCGGCAGCGTGCGCCGGTCGAAGAGCTGGTCGGGGGTGGCCGCCTTGAACGAGCGCCCCACGCCGGCGAACACCCACCCCTCGCGCCCCGGCGTGCGTGCATACTGCGTGTTGACCCCCACGCGTGGGCTGAACGCCGTGTGCCGCGCCTCCGACGCCTCCGCCGTTGAGGGCGCGCGCGGAGTCCACGCGTCACGAAGCCCGTCGAGCCGTCCACCCAGCGACACCCGCACCCGCTCCACCGGCCGCAGCTCCCACCGAACGAACCCCGCCGCTCCGGTCCGCACGGCGCGGCCTCCCTCGTCGCGCGTTCCCGCGCCGGGTGCGGCGGCGCGGTACGCGTCCGCGTTGCCGGCCAGCAACGCCCAGTAGTCCGAGGACATCCACTCGGCCCTGCCATCGAGCCCCGCCGTCACCCGGTTCTCCCCCAGGGCACGCGGCCCGGCCACGTCGGCCTGGACCGAGGCCAGCAGGCGTCGCGCGCGCAGGGTGCGCCGCTTGGTATCGGCGAAGTCGGGCGCGAGCACCACGGTGCGGGTCACGCCAGCACCGCGCGTCTCGCCCGCCACGTACCCCGAGAGACGCGCCCGGCCCGCCTCGCGCCGGGCGTCGAGCGACACGCGGGAGAGCGCTTCGGACGTGCGGTCGAAGCGGTAGAGCGGCGACGCGTCGGTGCGCGAGAGGGCCAGCGCGGGCTCGGTAAGCGGACCGGGGTCGCGCAGCTCGCGGCGCCGGTGCACGGCCGCAAGCGAGAGCGACGCTCCCGGGCGCTCCAGCACCCCCGCCGTGAGCCCCGCGCCCAGCGACTCCCGCCGCGCGTGGTCGCGGAATCCGTCGGCGCGGAGGAAGTTGGTCCATCCCTGCACGGGTTTCCCGGCCGCCCGCACCGCCGCCGCCGTGGAAAGCTGCAGTGCGCCGTCGCCGCCTGCCGTGGCGCGCAGGCTGCGCGAGCCCGGACTCGTTTCGGTGATCACGTTCACAACGCCTGCCACCGCGGCGTCGCCGTAGAGCGACGACGCCCCGCCGCGCAGCACCTCCACCCGCCGCACCGCCGCCAGCGGCAGCAGCTCCCAGTCGGCCACGCCGGTGTGCGGCGCCGCGGCGGGCTTGCCGTCCACCAGCAGGGTCACGTAGTCGGCCTCTCCCCCGCCATAGAAGCCGCGGACGGTCATCCGCGTGTCGCCCCCCGCCCCGTCCACGTCGATCACCGAAACGCCCGGCGCGAAGCGCAGGGCGTCTCCCAGGCCGCGCGCGGGGAGCCGCCGCAGCGCAGGACCCGGCAGCACGGCGACCGCCGCCGTGGAGGTGGCGAGCGGCGCCGGCACCCGCGCGGCCGTCACCACCACCGCCTCCAGCGCATGGGTCCGGACGGTGTCGGCACGGGCCGTGTCGCCCGCGGCCTGCCCGGCGAGCGGGGCGGCGGCCAGGGCGGCGAGCACGGCCAGGGCGGGGCGAGCGGGAATGAGGCGCACGGGGGAACCTCGTGGGGACGGGGACGGGGATGGACAATGGAGCCGCTGTTGGACGATGATAGGCACCGTGGAGTGTCCGATCAAGAGCGGTGTTTCCAACGCTAGTTCCCTAAGTGTCTGCCGAGAGATGATTTCGAGACAAAAGTTTTCTTGCCGGAAAGGATTGGCGTACCGATCATGTAGCAGATGCTTCGGGAAAGAAGTGCGGTGACACCCCCGAAGCCGCAACGGCACCCGCTGCCGGCCGCGGCCTCCGGCATCCCCCCATCCCTCCGGACCCGGCTCGGTGCACCATGAGCGTCTTCGACTTCCCCCGCTTCCACTTCCAGGGCCTGCTGCTGGTGGACGTGGGCACCGGGAACAACGACGACTACAGCTTCTCGGCGGTGATGGGGCCGGACTATCCCGGCTACGAGACGTACCCGCTGCGCCAGGCCGACTCGCCCAACGTGCAGCCGATGACCTATGGGATGACCGACGACCAGTGGGTGGCGTGGGCGCGGCGCCGCGGCGAGTTCCGCGCCGAGACCCGCGCGCGGGCGCTCAAGGCCGGGATTCCCGGGGTGAACAAGGCCGAGGGAGGCGACGCCCGGCGCGCCGACGGGGCCGCGGTGTGGTACATCCCCGGCGAATGGAACTACTACGGCGACATGGGACTTACCATGCTCGACGTGACGGTGGCGAGCGTGGTGCCCAGGGCGGGGGAAACCGTCACCGACCCGACGCAGGACCCGGTGATCGGCGCGCTGGTCTCGTACAACAACCGGCCCGACGACACCGGCCGCAGCACCGGCGTGCTGGTGGACATCAACGCCGAGGACGTGCCTGCCAGCATGGTGCTGACCCAGTTCCTGACCGTGGCGAAGGAGGGCCAGGCGCTGCTGAGCGGCCTTCCCACCAAGGCGGTCACGCGGTTCATCAACTTCCAGCGCAGCTACACCCTGGGCGGGCCCAACGGCGCGGGGTGCCTGTTCCAGAGCATCGTCCCCCTCTCGGCGCTGCCGGCCGGCACCCCGCTGCTCGCGCGCTTTCCCTCCGAGCGCGGCGGCGTGCCGCTCACCGGCGTGGTCTTCCACTACTACCTGTACCGGCCGCTGCAGGTGATCAACACCTTCAAGTACTCCGACAACCGGGAGAGCCCGGACAGCCCGTGGTTCGGGAAGATGGAGGAGCTGTACGAGAACGGTCCCAGCGCGCCAGGCGGGCAGCCCACCCCGGGGATGCCGCTGCCGGAGGTGGCGGAGCTGATGCGGGTGAACGGGCGCAACCCCGACTACATCCAGGTGGTGGGGACGATCGCCCCGGCCTACGGCGACGAGGTGGACTCGTGCCCCGCGGGGCGGATGCTGGTGCCCGTGGAAAGCATCCCGGCACCGGGCGCCACCGGCAACGCTAACCCCGCCGACCCGCAGTACAAGCTGGGCCCCGCGGTGGTGACCGTGAACCGCGTGGCCGGGGTGGTCTCCGCCGATTTCTCGGGCACCTTCCCCGACCAGTTGACCGACACCGCCTTCGACCCGCTGGTCACCACGACCTGCGTCAAGTGGCCCTTCGGCCCCGTCGCCCTCACCATCGGCGATGGCGCCACACGCCACGACGTGGGGGCGGTGAACTACACCGATACGGGGGCCGGAAACCTGGCCGGGTGGATCTTCGACTTTCCCATCTCCGGCCTATCCGCGGATGCCCAGGCGCTGCTGGACACCGGCACCTTCGCGCTGTGGGGCCGGCTGACGGGTGCCGACGGCGTCACGCGCGACGCGGAGCTGCTGGTGGAGCAGGAGTACCTGGTCGTCTCCGACCAGGCCTGCATCTTCGGCGAGCAGCTTCCCGGCGGCGGAACGCTCGACCGCTTCACCGACGACGACGGGATCCCGGCGCCTTCGCGGATCCGCGTGTTCCGCAAGGGCGCGGAGCTGGCCGCGGAAGACTGCCCGCCGGTGACGGTGTGGGAGTACGACACCACCCCCAACCAGGACCCAGGCCCGCTTACCCTGATCGCCTCCGGGTTCGGCCCCGGGCAGGACCTGGTGGTGAACGCGGGGGCCAACGGGAACCGGCTCTACACCTTCACCGTAGAGGGGCAGGCAGCGCCTCCGGGCTTCGGCGGCATCCGCCTCACGGCCGCGGGAACCGACGGCGACGGGCTGTATCCCCCCCTCGCGTACGGCGGCCTGCCGCTGGGGTTCGCGCCCATGATCAACCTGCGCATCCTCCCCAACAACGTGGACTACACCCGCTACTACGTGCCCGGCAGCGACCCGCCGGTCGGGAACGCGGACCTGACCTTCGAGGCCATGTACAACGAGGTGCTGCGCAACTACTACCTCCTCTACCCGGCCATGAACCAGCGCATCCCGCTGAACGATCCGGAGTACTGGAACGATCCGGAGATGGCCCGCCGGCTGTACGAGCGCACGCAGCTGAGCTGGTGGCCCCGGGCCGAGTACATGCCGCGCACCCGCGACCTGTCGGCCTCGCGCCGCGAGCTGCTGCACGCCTGGGCGCGCAAGTTCTTCCCCGGCGGCCAGACCGGCCTGGACACCACCTCGCTCACCCTCGCGCCGCCGCAGCCGGCCGGCCCGTCTTCTCCGGAGGATCTCCGATGAGCGCCCACCTCTTCCGCGGCACGCTGGCGGCCGCCGTGCTGGCCGCGGCGGCAGCGCTCCCCGCGGCCGCGCAGACGGACCCCGCGGTCCCCTTCACCTTCAGCGTGCGCGAGATCACGGCCCCCCCGGGTACCCCGAAGCTGCAGTCGTTCGCCATGGGGCGGAGCGGCAACGACTGGGTGCTGGTCGGCGGGCGCCGCAACGGCTTTCACCGCACCAGCACGCGCGAGGCGACCTTCCCCACCTCCACCGCGAACGACAGCATTTACGTGGTGGACATGGCGGCCGGCCGCACCTACAGCGCACCGCTCCCGGCGCAGTTCCGTTCCATCCTGCGGGTGAGCAACACCCAGTACGTCCAGGACGGCAGCTTTCTCTACGTCGTGGGCGGCTACGGCAGCACCTGTGACAACGACGAGCCTTCGTGCTATCAGACGTATCCGAACCTCACCATCATCACCCTTCCCTCCCTTGTCTACTTCGTGAAGCGGCAGGAGTTCGGCGGCATCGGCGGCGTCATCTCCACCCGGGCGGACGAACGGATGCGCGTGACGGGCGGCGCGCTCGAGAAGATCGGCGACACGTTCTACCTGGTGATGGGGCACAACTACAACTCGATCTACAAGGGTGGGGTCACGGGCCTCTATACCGAGCAGGTGCGCACGTTCACGCTCCCGGCCCCGTACACACCCGAAATCCGTGACTACCAGGCGTATGGCGACCCATCGGGCAGCGGTCCCAACTCGCAGTGGCACCGGCGCGACCTGAACGTGGTTACGACGGTGCAGCCCGGCGGCGTCCATGGGCTGGCGATCTACGGCGGCGTGTTCACCCCCACCTCGGGCGCGTGGGTGAACCCCATGTATATGACGGTGCCGCCGGGCGGCGGGACACCGGTGTTCGCGTTGGACACCGCGTTCAGCATGCGGATGAGCCAGTACGAGTGCGCGCACGTGGTGATGTACGACCCCGGCACGGAGACGATGTACACCACCCTGCTGGGCGGAATCAGCGGCTGGTACTACGACGCGAACGGGATCCTGGTCCCCGGCGGGATCAACAATTCCCTGCCCTGGACGGGGACGATCACCACGCTGGCGCGCGCCGCCGACGGCTCCACCCGGGAGGTCGTGCAGCCGGCCGACCAGGGGCTCCCCGGGCGGCGCGGCGCGAACGCGGCCTTCGTGCCCGACGAGGCCCGGACCATGGTGGCGGGCACGCACGAAGTGATCGACTACAGCCAGCTGCCACCGAGTGACAGCGTACGGGTGGGGTGGATGTACGGCGGGATCTTCGCCACGGCCGACCAGTCCAGCGAGTTCGACCCCACCTTCGCCAGCGACAAGATCTACGAGGTGTGGCTGCACCGCCGGCCGGCCCTTCCCCGCCGGGAGTGACCGGTGCCGGCCCCGGCGAGGTAGCAGGTCACCGGGGGCGGCGGGCGTGCCTGGAGGAAGCGCCCCCGTTCGCGCGGACGCTCGAGAGCCGGAAGGGACGTCCGCGAGGAGATCCGCTTCAGCTACGGGGCGTGCACCTTTAGTTCGCGGAGGAGGCCGAGCGGGACAGCGCGGAGACCGTTCTTTCGTAGGGGCTGTTCTGTAAGCCGCCCCCGGGTCCCTTGCGCGCACGGAGCGGAACCCGTAATCCGCCCCTTCGCACTCCATCTCCCGAACCGCTGCCTCGCCCGACTACCTTATCGACCGGGCGCCGCTCCCGTGCGCGTCGGCCAGGGCCCGGTTTCGGGGGGGCGGTGACCACGGACGGTCCGCGCCGACCGTGTCTCCCCCCCCGGTCGAGTGCTGCCCGGGGATCGTTTCACGGCCGCGGCGGCGCACGAGGAGCGTCGTCGCCACCACCGCCGCGACGGGCAGCCCGTATTCCTCCGGGACGCCGAGCGCGAACGCCCCCACCGTGCCGACGAGCGACCACAGCACCGGGACCACGAGGAGCCGCAGCGGGACGTTCCCGTCCGCGAGCAGGAGGACGCCGAAGGTGAAGATGGTGGTGGGGCACGGGAGCCCGAGGGTGGGCGCCGCGGGAAAGAGGTGCCCGGCGGCGTGGCCGACGAGCGGATACCCGAGCAGCGCGTAGCCCACCAGGAGCGCCCCGGCGGTGCCGGATGCGTCGGAGCCGTCCGGGGCGTCGGCCGTCCGGAAGGAGAGGCCGGGCCGGAGCACGCCTTCACGGATGAACAGGGCCGACTGGATGAGGAAGAGGGCGGCGAAGAGGAACGCGGCGGGGTTGATGCGGGCGAAGAACGCCCAGTGGTAGACCACACCCATCCACGCCCAGAAGAGCGCCAGCACCGCGCTGATCCACCGCCCCCCATGCTTCCCCGGGCGGGCGACGAGAACGAGCACCCCTGCGGCTGCCGCGTAGAAGAGGAGCTGCACCGGCCAGACCGCCAGGTTGTAGCGCTCGAACACGCCCATGAACTGCTCGGCCGAGAACGGAAGCCTCATGGCACCCTCCTCCCGTGAAACGGTGTGACTCCGCTCAACGTCGGCGCACCTGCCGGAATGTCTTGAGCCCCTGCCCCACCACCGCCGGCACGAGCGCGAGCGGGACCATCACCATCCAGTCGCGGAGCGGGAGCGATGTCATCCCCAGAAGCCCGGCGAGGGGCGCGTAGTACACCGCGGCCCCCTGCAGCGCGAGCACCAGGACCACGGAGCCGAGTGCCCAGCGGTTCGCCAGCGCCCGGCGGGGTGCCAGCACCGGGTCCAGGCTCCGCGCGTTGCCCAGGTGGAAGACCTGCGCGAGCGCCAGCGTGATGCACGCCACGGTGCCCGCGCGCTCCGGTGTGGACCCGGGGCCCGCGAGCGCCCACGCGAAGGCAGCCAGCGTGACCGCCGCGATCAGCCCCGCGTACATGGCGACGCTCCGCACGAAGGGCGGGGAGAGGATCGCCGCCCGCGGGTCGCGCGGGGGCCGCCGCATCACGTCCTCCTCGCCGGGCTCCAGCGCGAGCGCAAGCGCCGGGAAGGTGTCCGTCACCAGGTTCAGCCAGAGGAGCTGGAGCGGCTGGAGCGGCGAGGGGAGGCCCGCGAGCCCGGCGACGAACAGCACCAGCACCTCGCCCAGGTTGCAGCTGAACAGGTAGAAGACGAACTTGCGGACGTTGTCGTAGACGATCCGCCCCTCCTCCACCGCCGCGCCGATGGTGGCGAACCGGTCGTCCTGGAGGACGATCGACGCCGCCTCCTTCGCCACGCCGGTGCCACGGCCCCCCATCGCCACCCCCACGTCCGCCTTCTTCAGCGCGGCCGCGTCGTTGACCCCGTCCCCGAGCATCGCCACGACGTCGCCGCGCTCCTGGAGCGCCCGGACCACGCGCAGTTTGTGCTCCGGCGCGACGCGGCTCAGCACCGCGACCCGCTCCAGCCGGGCGGCAAGCCGCGCGTCGGGGATCGCTTCCAGCTCGCGCCCTTCCAGCACCGCGGCGCCCGGGACCAGAAGCCCCAGGCCGCGGGCGATCGCCTCCGCGGTGCGGCGCTGGTCCCCCGTGATCATCACCGTGCGGATCCCCGCGTCCCGGAAGCGAGCGATGGTCTCCTGCACGCCGGGCGCGGGCGGGTCCGTCATCCCCACCAGCGCCACGAAGGCGAGGTCCCGGAGCGCCACCTCGCCGGCGCGGGGCGCCTCGCCCACCGCCAGCGCGAGCACGCGCAGCCCCCGGGCGGCGAGCTCGTCGTTGCGGGCGAGGAGGCCGCGGCGCGCCGCCTCGCCGAGGGGTGCGTCGCCCCGGGCGGTGCGCACCCGCGTGCAGAGGGCGATCACGCGCCCCGGCGCGCCCTTGACGCACGCGACGGGACCCTCGGGGCCGCGGTGGAAGGTGGCCATCAGCATGCGCTCGCTGGAGAAGGGGAGCTCCCCGGTCTCCGGCCACTCCCGGCGAAGCGCGTCGAGGTCGACGCCGCCCTTGCGGGCGACGGCCAGGAGCGCGGCCTCGGTGGGATCGCCCCGGACGCTCCACCTCACTCCGTCCCGCACCAGCTCCGCCCGGTTCGCCAGCGCGCCCACCCGCAGCGCCAGCTCCAGCACGGGGTCCTCCCGCACCTCCACCGGCGCGCCCGCCCAGCGCAGCTCCCCCACCGGCGCGTACCCGGCCCCCGTCACCTCCAGCTCGCGGTCCCCCGCCTGAACGACGGTAACCGTCATCTCCCCGCCGGTGAGCGTCCCCGTCTTGTCGGTGCAGATGACCGTGACCGACCCCAGCGACTCCACCGTGGCGAGGCGCCGTACCAGCGCGCGGCGGCGGGCCATGCGCCGCACTCCCACCGCCAGCGCGATGGTCGCGACCGCCGGTAGCCCCTCCGGCACCGCGGCGATGGCGAGCGCGATGGCGATGCGCACCGTCTCCGCCGCCGACCCGCCCCGCAGCAGGCCGAGCCCGGCCACCACCGCCGCCACGGCGAGCGTCACCCACACCAGGCGCCGGCCCAGCTCGTCCAGGCGCCGCTCCAGCGGGGTCGGCTCCTCGCGGATCCCGGCCACCATCTCGCCGACCCGCCCCACCTCGGTCCCCATCCCGGTGGCCACCACCACCGCCCGCGCCGCGCCCGCGGCCACGGCGGTCCCCTTGTAGACCATGGTCGCGCGCTCGGCCAGCGGCGCGTCGGGGTCCGGACGGGCGTCCGCGTCCTTGTCCACGGGGAGCGATTCGCCGGTGAGCGCCGCCTCCGCGGTGCGCAGCTCCGCGCTGCGCAGCAGGCGCGCGTCGGCGGGGACCAGGCTTCCCGCCTCCAGCACCAGGACGTCGCCCGGGACCACGCCGGCCGCGTCCACCCGGAGCTGCCGCCCGCCGCGCACCACCGTCGCCGTGGGCACGTCCAGTCCGCGCAGCGCCTCCATGGCGCGCCGCGCCCGCAGCTCCGTGCCGAAGCCCAGCGCGGTGTTGAGGACGAGCACGGCGGCGATCGCGGCGGCCTCGGCGGCGTCCCCGGTGGCCCACGACAGCGCCGCGGCGGCCACAAGAAGGAGCACGACGACGCTCCGCAGCTGCGCCACCAGGATCCGCCAGGCGGACACCGGCGCGGCGATGTGGAGGGTGTTGGGACCGAAGCGGCTCGCGCGCACCGCGGCCTCGGCCTCGGCAAGGCCGTCCGCGTCCACGCCCAGGCGCGCGAGGACGTCCGCGGCCGGCAGCGCGTGCCAGGCCGCCGCGGGCGGCGCGGGAGATCCCACGCCGCCCGGGGGCGGGACCACGGTGGTCGACACGGCCGGGGCCCGCGGCCGGCTACACGACGACGACGGCCGGGTGCCGGGCGCCGGCCTGCTCCTCCTCGCCGGCGGCGGGCGCGGCGATCCACAGCGCAGGCGGCACCAGCAGCACGGAGCAGCCGACCCGGCGCGCCACGGCCGAGGCAACGCTCCCCAGCAGCGCGCGCTTCACGGCCCCGTGTCCGTGCGTCGCCAGCACCACCAGGTCCGCCCGCTCCCGCTCGGCGTACCCGGTGATCTCCTCCGAAGCCCCCTCCCCCCAGAGCAGCTCCTCCCGCACGATCACGTCGGACATCCGCCCGCTGCGGGCGAGCGATTCCTCCACCTGGCGGTGCAGCTCGGGGCCGACGACGGCGCGGCCGGAGGGGAGGTCGTGGACGAAGAGCGCCGGGAGCACGTGCACGACGCGCAGGTCCAGCGCGGAGCACCCCTCGTCCAGCGGCCCGGCGAGCGCCGCTCCCCACCCCACCGCGACGTCCAGCGCGCCCCGCGACGGCTCCGACAGGTCGAACGGGACCACCACCCGGTGCAGCGGCAGGTTGAGGTGCTCCCGGACTACCAGGCACGGCACGGATGCGGTGCGGACCACGCGGTCCGCGGTGCTTCCCAGGAACTCGCCCGCCGTGGATTGCCTGCGGTGCGGTCCCAGCACGATCACGTCGGCGGAGACCGCCTCGGCGCGCTCCACGATGGCGCGGTGCGCCACGTAGATCTGCACCCCTCGGCTGGCGACCTCCACCGCGTCCGGGACGGTCTTCCGGATCTGCGCGTCGAGCGCGCGCTCGGCCTCGTCCAGCCTCCGCTCGAAGGTGGGAGACAGCAGCGAGGCCTCGTCGGAATACGGGGTGGGCGGCAGGTCGAAGGCGTGCAGGACGTGCAGCTCCGCGCCGGTGAACGAGGCCAGCGCGCCCGCGGCGCGCATCACCTCGTCCGAGGCGGGCGACAGGTCGGTGGCGGCCAGGATGGACCGGATGGGACTCGGGTTCATGCGCCCTCCCTGCGGCCCCGCGTCGAGCGGGGTGTGCCCGCGTGCCGTGTGAGTGGGGCGCGGCCCCAGCGGCCGCGTCGGGCCCGCGTGGACCCATGAGCAATCTGCGGCTCCGGACCGCGCCCCACTGTCAGGCGAAGCTCGACTCGCGCCTCCGCTCATTCCCTACGCGGGGCCCGTCCTCCCCTCGCGGCGCGGCCGGGGGCGGCACGGCTCCGTCCCCGGCGCGCGGTCCGGCGCCGCTCACCCCGCGGCGCCCGCGGCGAGCGGGTGCTCCGCCCCGGTCGCCTCGCCGTGCAGCGCCGCGGACGGGGTGCGCGGCGGCGCCACCAGCACCGCGCAGTGCGCGCCGCGCACCAGGCGGGTGGACAGGCTGCCCAGGATCGCCCGGCTGATCAGCCCGTAGCCGTGGCTCCCCGTGGCGACCAGGTCCACCCGCTCGCGCTCCGCGAATGCGAGCAGCTCGTCCGCCAGGTCGCCCTTCAGCAGGTGCGTGTGGACGACCCGCCCAGGCCCCGCCAGTTCGCGCGCGATCTCCTCCAGGCGCGTCCGCGCGCCGGCCTCGTAGGTCCCGGTCCACGAGTCCACGGCGGCCCAGGCGACCTCCACGGCCGGCGTCCAGGACACGTTGACCACGTGCACCTCCGCCCCGGGCGGAAGCAGGGCCACGGCGGCACGGGCGGCGTCCAGGCTCTGCTCGCTGAAGTCGGTGGCGACCAGCGCCTTCCGCGGCAGCTCGCCGTGGTCCGCGGGTACCGCGAGGACGGGGTGGTGCGCCACCCGCAGCACGTCCAGCACGGTCTCGCGCCCGAGCAGGCGGTCGCTCCACCCGTGCCGGCCGCTTCCCATGACGATCAGCCCGGCGCCGCGCTCCGCCGCGCCGCGGGCGATGGTGAGCGCGCACGGCCCCACCACGGCCTCCAGCGGCCACCCGGCCGCCGCCCCGCCAACGGCGGCGAGCTGCGCCCGCACCGCCTCGCGCTGCGCGTCCTTCTGGACGTCAAGGGCGTCCCAGTACACCGCCGCGGCGCCCGTCATCGGGTCGTACATCCAGGGCGTGACCGGCTGGAGCACGGTGAGCACTTCGCCCTCCATGCCCCGGGTCTCCGAGAGCGCCCGCGCCACGCGGAGGGCGGCCAGCGACTCGGCGCGCCCGTCCGCCGCGATCAGCATTCGACGGTTCATGAGGTCCTCCGTGCACAGGGGAACGGACTCGGGCTCCGCGCCGGCTCCCGTCGGCAGGGTCCGGGACGAAGCTCCGCCTGTGTTGCAACGTAGCGCGCGGTGCGGAGAGAAAGTGTAGGGGAAAGCTGGTGCGCGTGTCGGGGAGAGACGGATTCGGCGAGCTCGACTTTGCGCCTCCCCGGCTGTCCAGACCTCCCCCACAGGACACGCGGAGACCTCCGCCTTCCTGCACCCTTGCACGTGGACGATCTTGAAGAGGAGAGGCAGCGCGACCCTCGGCCACGAGACCCGGGAGGACTCATGCGCACACCACGATTCGGATCGAACTTCGCGCTGTTCGTGCTCTTCTTCGGCGTGTCGGCGCTGGACGCGGTCACGGAAGGCAACTGGCTGCGGTCGCTCTTCTGGGCGGGAATCGCCGTGGTCTTCCTGTGGGCGGACCGGCGGCAGGAGGCGTAGGCGACGCGGCCGTGCCGCAGCTCACCGCAGAGGGCCACCCGGCCGGCTCATGCGACCCCGGCCGCCGCGGCATCACCCGCCGACTCCCCGTCCGGCTCCTCGCCGTCTCCCTTCCAGAGCGAGGGCGGGACCAGCAGCACGGGACAGCCGGCGCCCCGCGCCACCGCCGAAGCGATGCTCCCGACCAGCGCCCGCCGCAGCGCCCCGTGCCCGTGCGTGGCCAGCACCAGGAGGTCGGCCCGCTGCTCATCGGCGTAGCGCAGGATCTCCTCGGCGGGCTCGTCGCCCCAGAGCACCTCCTCGCGGACAGTGACGGTGGCGCCGTGCTCCGAGCGCGCGATCGCCGCCTCCACCTCGTCGTACAGGCACGGACCGATCACCGCGCGGTCCAGGCGGAGGTCGTCGGGGAAGGACCCCGGCGGGACGACGTGCACCACCTGGAGCTCGGTCCCGGGGAGCCCGGACTCCGGATCCCGCGTCCCGAGCGCTTCCGTCCAGGCGAGGGCGAGATCGAGGCCGCCACGGGACGGCTCGGAAAGGTCCAGGGGGACCATCACCCGGCGGAGCGGCAGCGACAGGTCGTCGCGCACGACCAGGCACGGCGCGTCGGACGAGCGGATCACCCGGTCGGCGGTGGTGCCGAGGAAGCCGCCCGTCCGGCCGCGGCGGCGGTGCGGCCCCAGCACGACCAGGTCGGCCGAGACCTCTCGCGCGCGCTCGAAGATCGCCCGCGATGCGCGGCGGATCACCACCTGCCGGCTCGCGGCCACGATGCCGGGCGGCAGCGTGCGCGCGATCTGCTCGTCCAGGAGCTCCACCGCCTCCCCGGCCCGGTTCCGGAACGCCGCCGCCGAGCCCCGTAGCCCCGGGAAGTCGGCGAACGGGAACTCCAGTGCGTGCACCACGTGCAGCTCCGCGCACAGCGCCCGGGCGAGCCGGCCGGCGGCGCGCAGGACCACGTCGCCGCCCTCCGTCAGGTCCGTGGCGGCCAGGATGGAGTCGATGATCCGGTGTCGCATGAAGCCTCCCGCGTTGGCAGCCCGGACGCGTCCGGGCCCCGGGCCGCCTCCGACGATCAGGCACCGCCCGCCGATCCCGGCGCGGCGGTGAGATGCAGCTCCTCCTCCACGTCCTCCCGGGTCAGCAGGGAGGACTCCCCGGGCAGCGGCCTCAGCAGCACGGCGCAGCGGGCGCCCCGGAAGACCCGGGTGGCGACGCTCCCCAGGATGGCCCGGCTGAAGAAGCCGTTGCCGTGGCTGCCGACGACGATCAGCCCCACCCCCTCGCGCTCGGCGAGGGCGAGCAGCTGGGGCGCGGCCTCCCCGTGCAGGAGGTGCGTCCGCACGCGGACGCCGCCCGGCGCTTCCAGCACGCGCCGCAGCTCGTCGAGCCGGGTCCGTGCGCCGTCGTCGTACGTTTCCACCCACTGGCCGCCGTCCCGCACCGCGTCGGCGGGGATGCTCCACGACACGTGGGCCAGGTGCACGACGCCGCCCGCCGGGAGTAGCTCAAGGGCGGCGCGCGCCGAGTCCCGGCCGCCTTCGCTGAAGTCCACCGCGACCAGCACGCTCGCGGGGAGCGCTCCTCCCTCCGGCGGCACCGCCAGCACGGGCACGCCGGCGAGGCGGACCACGTCCAGCGCGGTCTCCCGCCCCAGGAAGCGCCCCAGCCCTTCGTGCACGCGCCGGCCGAGCACGATCACGTCGGCGTCCCGCGCTTCGGCCTCGCGCGCGATGGTGGGCGCCACGGAGCCGATCCGCACCACCACCTCCCACCCGGCCGCGCCCCCGCCGAGCCCCCGCAGCTGGCGGCGCACCGTGTCCCCCACCCGCCGCGCCACCGTTGCCTCGATCTCCTCGTGGCCGGGCACCGTGCCGTTCACCGGCGGGCCGTAGCCGAGGGCGGGCTCGACCACCGCCAGCACCTCGACCTCCGCGCCGTCCCGCTCCGCGAGAGCCTGCGCGGTCCGGAGGGCGCCGAGCGAGCCGGCGCCTCCCTCCGTCGCGACGAGCATTCGCTTCCTCATGACAATCCTCCGTGAACCTGGTTCGATCGTCACCGGCCCGAATCACAAGATGCGTGGCCCCGCCGCCGCCGTTCGTCGGGGAGGAGCGGCAACCTGCGTCAGGGGAGGGTCGACGGACCCTGTGGGGAAAGCCGGCAGCCTCACGGGTGTCCCTCATGCGCCCGGTAGAACCGGCGCTTCGCGGCCTCGCTTGCGGCCGCGTAGCCGAGGGTCACCAGCAGGATCCCCCCCAGCACCGGCGCCGGGAGCGGCACCAGCTGGAAGACCGCGCCCGTCCGGGTGAACGGCAGCGCCACGGCGGCCAGGGCGGTCGCCCCCGCGATCCACGCCAGCGCAGGCGAGGGACGGCTGCGCCGCAGCGGCCCCCTCGTGCGCACCACGAAGATGACCGCCAGCTCGGTGAGCAGGGAGGCGACGAACCACCCGGTGCGGAACAGCTCCGGCCCGGCGGCGAACACCGAGAGGAGCAGCCAGAAGGTCAGCAGGTCGAAGGCGCTGCTCACCAGGCCGAAGACCACCATGAAGCGGCGGATCGGGCGGATCTCCCACCGCCGGGGCCGCCGCACCCACGCCTCGTCCACCCGATCCCCGGCGATGGCGAGCGCCGGCAGGTCCGAGAGGAAGTTGTTCAGCAGGATCTGCGTCGCCAGCAGCGGCAGGAAGGGGAGGAAGAGCGAGGCCGCCGCCATGCTCACCATGTTCCCGAAGTTGGCGCTGGTGGTGATGTGGACGTACTTGAGCGTGTTCGCGAAGGTGGTCCGCCCCATCCGGATCCCGCGGCGCAGCACCTCCAGGTCGTGCTTCAGCAGCACCAGGTCCGCGGTGTCGCGCGCCACGTCCGCCGCCCCGTCCACCGAGATCCCCACGTCCGCGGCGTGCAGTGCGGGCGCGTCGTTGATCCCGTCACCCAGGTATCCCACCACGTGCCCCGTCCTGCGGAGCGCCAGGATGATCCGCTCCTTCTGGTTTGGGTCCACCTCCGCGAACACCGAGCTTTCCCCCGCCCGGCGCCACATCGCCTCGTCCGGCATGGCGTCCAGCTCCGCGCCCGTGAGCAGGGCGGCGCCGTCCAGCCCCACGCTCTCCGCCACGTGGCGGGCCACGTACCGGTTGTCGCCGGTGACCACCTTGACCGCGACCCCCAGCTCCCGTAGCTCGCGGAGCACGCGGTCCACTCCCTCCTTGGGGGCGTCCGCGAAGAGCAGGAACCCCTCGAAGGTCATCCCGCCCTCCTCGCCGCGCCCGTAGCGCTCCCTGCGCGGCACCCGCCGGGTGGCGACGCCCAGCACCCGGAAGCCCTCGCCGCTCCACGCCGCCATGCGCGCCTCCAGCGCGGCGCTCCGCTCCGGGCCGAGCGGGGCGGCCCCTGCCCCGTCCCGCACCTCCGTGCACACCTCCAGCAGCTGCGTGAGCGCGCCCTTGGTGAGGAGCCGGCCGCCCGCCCCGTCCTCCACCACCACGGTGACGCGCCGGCGCACGAAGTCGTAGGGGATCTCGTCCAGCTTCCCGGGCACGGCCGCGCCCGATGCCGCGGCGAGCAGCGCCTCGTCCAGCGGGTTGCGCATCCCGGTCTGCAGGCGCGCGTTGGCGACGGCGGCCTCCAGCACTTCCGGGGACGGCGCGCCGCCGGGGTCGAGCGCCGCGTGCAGCCGGATCCTCCCCTCGGTCAGCGTGCCCGTCTTGTCGGAGCAGAGCACGTCCATGCTGCCGAAGTTCTCGATGGCGTTCAGCCGCCGGACGATCACCCCCTGCCCCGCCATCTCCCGCGCCCCCCGGGCGAGCGTGACGCTGATGATGGCGGGGAGCAGCTCCGGCGAGATCCCCACCGCGAGGGCGATGGCGAAGAGGAGCGAGTCCACCGGGGGGCGGTCCAGGAAGACGTTGGCGGCGAACACCACCAGCACCAGCAGCAGGGTGATGCGGGTGAGGAGGTAGCCGAAGCGGCGGACCCCGCGCTCGAACTCGGTCTCGGGGGGACGCAGGCTCAGCCGGTGCGCGATCCCGCCGTACGCCGTCGCCATCCCGGTGGCCGCCACCACCATCCGCCCCGACCCGCTCCTCACCGAGGTGCCCATGAAGACCGCGCCGGTCCGCTCGACGAGCGTGGCCGCTGCGGACGCGGCGCCGGGCGCCTTTTCCACCGGCATGGACTCACCGGTGAGCACTCCCTGGTTCACGAACAGGTCGCGCGCCTCCAACACCGCCCCGTCGGCGGCCACCAGCGTGCCCGCGGCGAGGAGCACCACGTCGCCGGGGACCAGCTCCTCCGCGGGGACCTCCGTCTCGATCCCGTCGCGCACCACCCGGGAGCGCAGCACGATCCTCGCGCGCAGCCGCGCGACGGCGGTCGTCGCGCGGTATTCCTGCACGAGCGTCAGCACGGCGCTCCCCAGCAGCACCACCAGGATGATCAGCGAGTCGGTGGATTCGCGCACCAGGGCGGACACGATCGCGGCCGCCACCAGGATGAGGACCAGCGGATTGGAGAACTGGCGGAGGAAGAGGCGCAGGATCCCCGCCCGCGGCGACGCGTCCAGGACGTTGCGCCCGTGGACGCGGAGGCGAGCGGCCGCCTCCGGCGCGGACAGGCCGCCCGGCGACGAGCCGAGCTCCCGCAGCAGCTCCTCCGCCGGCCGCGACCAGTACGGGGCTCCGTCCAGGAGACCAGGGTCCGGGATGGACGGAGCCGGCCCGGGGTGCGGGAGCACCGCCGGGCCGGAGCAGTCGGTGGGTGCGGCATTCATCGCCCCGCGCGCTCCCCGCGCCTACTCGAGCGAGAAGGGCGGGTACTCGTCGCGCAGGAGGAGGAGGTACGCCTCCACCCGCGTGCTCCAGCGGAGCACCCCCGTCGCGAAGTGGTACAGGCCGGCCGGGTAGCGGCCCGTGAACAGGATGGAGAACCACGCCGCGATGGTCGTGAAGGCCCAGGCGATCCCCAGCGCCCAGATCGCCACCAGGTGCGGGATCGCGAGGAAGATGCGGAAGGCGGCGGTGAGCCGGTCGCGCGGCTCCTCCGGCGGGCTCAGCTCCAGCCCCGCGGCGTAGTCGCCGTCGCCGAAGGGCGGATACTCGTCCCGCAGCAGCGCCGTGTACGCCACCGCCCGGACCCGCCAGCGCAGGTAGAAGGCGGCGAGGTCCCATAGGCCGCGGGGGTGGCGGCCGGTGACGAGGATCGCGAACCAGGCGACCAGCGCGGCGACGCCGGCCGCCACGCCCAGCACGCCTCCGCCCGCTCCCCAGTCGTACCCGCCGCCCGTGTCCGACCGCCACGTCCACGACAGCGTGGCGGCCACGGGCCCGCCCACCAGGATCAGGTGGGGGATGGCGAGCAGGATGCGGAACGCGACCGTGAGGCGGTCGCGGTTCTCAAGGGCGGGCTCGACGTGTACGTCGACCGGGTGCTCCGCCTCGTAGTGCAGCCGAGTGGCCAGCGTGTTCATGGTGGTCCCCGAGTTCAGGGTGGGACGGACGCCGCCGGGAGCCCCCCGCGGCGGACCGCGAGGCATGTCCCCGGCTCCCATCCCCAGGATACGGCGCCGCCGTCGCCCGCATGTCAGGCTTGTTCCGCGACCTCGTGCCCGGAAATCCCGACACCGCGCCGGGGAGCCGGAAGGGGCGAGCGTCAGCCTGCGCCAGGCGAGCAGCCGCTCGCGCCGGCGAACGGAGGGGGCGAGACGGAGAGGGCGTAGCCCTCCGGGACACCCACCTCGCCGTCGGCGGCCACGAACACGCGGTCGCGGCCCTCGCACTTGGCGCGATACATGGCGCGATCCGCCGTGGTGAACAGCGCCAGGTCGCCGCCGGGCAGCATCCCGGTTGCGCAGGCGACGCCCACGGAGGCGGTGATCGCGACCTCCTCCTCGTCCCGGACCGGGACCCTCAGCGCGGCGATCTCCGCCCTCACCCGCTCCGCCACCGCCGCGGCGTCCTCCAGCCCCGTGCCCGGTAGCAGGACGGCGAACTCCTCCCCGCCCACACGAGCGGCCATGTCCTCGACCCGGGCGGCGGTGTCGGCCCGCCGGATCGCGGCGCCGATCGCCTCCGCCGTCCCGCGGAGCACCCGGTCGCCCACCACGTGGCCGTGCCGATCATTCACGCCCTTGAAGTGGTCCAGGTCCACCACCAGCACGGACGCCGGCTCGCCGGACCGCAGGACCCGCGCGTACTCCTCCCCCAGGCGCTCCCAGAAGTAGCGCGTGTTGCGCAGCCCCGTGAGCGGGTCGGAGATGGACAGGTCGTGGAGGAGGGAGTTCACCGCCAGCAGCCGGTCCTCCTTGCCGCCGAGGAGCCCGCCGAAGGCCGCGAACACCAGCAGCGGGAGGGCGAACAGGTAGAGGTAGAGGACGGGGTTGGCCGCAAGCTCCGCCGCGGGCGGGCTCCCCTGCGCGTACCGCGCGAGGAGCCACCCGGCCGGCGCGCCGAGGGCGAGCAGCGCGCCCTGCAGGGCGTGCTTCCGGCGGTGGCGGTGGCGGACGGGCGCGCCCGCCGGCTGCCGCCTGTCGCGAACCCGCCACGGGCGCATCGCCGCGTCCCAGGAGCGCGGTGCGCGGCGCGTGGGAGCTCCGGATCCGGTGATTGCGGTCATCATCCAAGAAAGTGGCTGGTGTGCCTCCCACCTGCCCCACCGGGAAGGTCGTCCCGGTATCCCCTGCCGTAGCATACGCCCCCGCCGCTTCGTGCATGTCAGGCACGTTCCCCGACCTTGTGCCGGAAAACCGGACAGCGTGGCCCACCCGGAACGGATACTTTTCGTAGATCGAAGCGGGATCGTGCACTTCCGACCCGCCGACCATCGACTCCGACAAGGGCAGGCACGATGCGACATCCCGAGCGGCATCGAGTGGCGCACGTCGGCTGGCTGCGCGCCGCCGTGCTTGGCGCGAACGACGGCCTCATCTCGACGGCGAGCCTGGTGGTGGGCGTCGCCGCCTCGGGCACCTCGCGGCCGGCGATCCTGATCGCGGGGGTGGCCGGGCTGGTGGCCGGCGCGATGTCCATGGCGGCGGGCGAATACGTGTCCGTGAGCTCGCAGTCCGACACGGAGAGCGCGGACCTCGCCCGGGAGCGCCGCGAGCTCGCGGCGGACGAGCCCGCCGAGAGAGCCGAGCTGGCCGCCATCTACGTCGAGCGCGGCCTGACTCCCGCGCTCGCGGCGCAGGTCGCCGAGCAGCTCATGGCGGGCGACGCGCTGGCGGCCCACGCGCGCGACGAGCTGGGGATCTCGGAGGTGACGGCGGCGCGCCCCCTCCAGGCGGCGCTCACCTCGGCGATCACCTTCGCGGCGGGCGCGCTGCTCCCGGTGCTCGTCGCGGCCGCCGCGCCGCGGCCGTGGACGGCGCCGCTGGTCACGGGGAGCGCCCTCGTCCTCCTGGCCGTGCTGGGAGCCGTGGCGGCGCGCGTGGGCGGCGCGGTCCTGTGGAAGGGCGCGCTGCGGGTCGCGTCCTGGGGCGCGCTGGCGATGGGCGCCTCCGCGCTGGTGGGACGGCTGTTCGGCGCCGCCGTATAGCCCCTCCGGCAGACTCCGGCGCCGCTCCGCCGCGGGCGACCCTGCCGATGGCATGCCGGTTGCCCCGGCGCGGCTCCATGGAGATCTCCTACGTCCTCCCCCTGCGCGCGTCCGCCCCCGTCCTGGACGGCGACCTGACGGCCTACCTGCGGCGCATCTCGGGCCTAGCGGAGGTGCTGGTGGTGGACGGGTCGGAGCCGGCCGTCTTCGCGGCGCACGCGGCGGCATGGGGGAGCTACGTGCGGCACCTCCCGGTGGACGCGGCCCGGGCGACGCCCAACGGCAAGGTGGGCGGGGTGCTCACCGGGGTGCGGCACGCGTCGCACGAGCGGGTGGTGGTGGCGGACGACGACGTGCGCTACGACGCCGGCTCGCTGGCGGCGGTCGCGGCGGCTCTGGACGGGGCGGAGGTGGTGCGGCCGCAGAACCACTTCGACCCGCTCCCCTGGCACGCGCGCTGGGACACGGGGCGCATCCTGCTGAACCGCGCCACCGGGGGAGACTGGCCCGGGACGCTGGCGGTGCGCCGCTCGGCGCTGCTCGCCACGGGCGGGTACGACGGGGCGGTGCTCTTCGAGAACCTGGAGCTGGTGCGCACCGTGGTCGCCGCGGGGGGACGGGAGCGGCTGGCGCAGGAGGTCATGGTGCCGCGGCGGCCGTGCAGCTTCCGGCACTTCCGCTCGCAGCGGGTCCGCCAGGCGTACGACGAGTGGGCGCGGCCGGGGCGGCTCGCCCTGCAGCTGGGGGTGCTACCCGCCGCGGCCGCGCTGGCGGGCGGGGGGCACTGGGGGCCGCTCGCGGCGGGGGCGGCGGGGGTCGCCGCGCTGGCGGAGTACGGACGCAGGCGGGACGGCGGGGCGCGGGTCTTCCCCGCCTCCGCCTCGCTGCTCGCGCCGGCTTGGCTCCTGGAGCGCGGGGTGTGCGCCTGGCTCGCGGTGGGGGCGCGGCTGCTGGGCGGCGGCGTGCGCTACCGCGGCGCGACGCTGGCGCGGGCGGCGACGCCCGTGCGCGAGCTGCGCCGGCGTCACGCGGGCGCGCTCTCCGGCACTTCCTCCAGCACTTCCACGTCGATCGGCTTGAACGAGCCGTTGTTGGAAAGCTCCGCGGAGCACGCCGTCACCCCCACCACCATGTCCATCTCCGCGCGCAGCACGAGGTAGTCGCCGGGGCGCGAGCGCGGCGGGCGGATCGCCAGCTCCCCGTCCGCGTCCACCGTCACGTTCATGAACACGTTGAAGGTGGTGGGGATGGCGTCCGGCGCGATCCCGAAGGGCGCCAGGTGGCGCGCCAGGTTCCCGAAGCAGCTGGGGTGCGGATCGGTGTTCCCGTAGATGATGCGGAAGGTGTCCGGCGAGCACGGCGTCAGCAGGAAGTCGTGCCGCCCCACCGTGTCCTCCACCAGCGTCCACATGGGGCGGCTGCGGTTGGAGTACAGCGTGTGCCCGGCCGTCAGGTAGATGGTGTTCGCGTAGTCGATGGTCCGCCCGGAGGAGAGCCACTCCGCCCGGTCCTCCCGCGCGAAGCTGACCAGGTCGGAGACCTGCTCCCCCAGGGGGTCCGTGATGCGGACGAGCTGGCCGGCCCGCACCTCGAAGGCGGTCCCGGTCTGCGGCTCCAGGTGTACGGCGTGCACGGTCCTCAATCGGTCCTCCGCTGAAAGGGGCAGCGCCACGACGGCTCCACGGCGCGGCCGGAGTACTGCCGCGCGGCGGACGACTCGCCGAAGTCGCTCAGGTTGGGGTTCAGGCTTCCCTGCAGCGCCAGGTCGCGCCGCCGGATGGCCTCCTGCAGCCGCCCGAAGCGGCCGTCGGCGCGCAGCTGCTCGAACTGCGCGTGCGGGTTGAAGACCAGCGCCGGCCACCCGAAGCGCCGCGCCAGCCGCGAGCTGGCCGGGTGCAGGCCCACCACGAAGAAGGGCGTCGCCGCGAAGCTGAAGGCGAAGTCCGCCGCCTCCGCGTCCACGCCCACGCCGGGAGCCCAGCGGGGGGACGGGTCCGCGTCGCTCAGCCGCTGCAGCTGCGCCCAGAGCCGCGCCTCGAACGCCGTCTCGTCCTCTGGGCCGGGCTCCAGGAACGCCGCCACGAAGGCCGCGAACTCCACCTCGCCCGAAGCGGCGGCGAAGCGGGCGAGGTCGCGGGCGAGCCCCGCGGTCGCCGCCGGGGATCCCATCTCCCCGTAAACGCGGAACAGGTACCGGCCGCGGTGCACGGCGGCGCGGGCGCCCAGGCAGGGGAAGTCCTGCGCCTGCACGAAGGCCCGGAAGTCCGTGTGCATCCGCCCGGCGAGGGAGCGCCGGCTCATCCGGGGCGCTTCCGGCGGAAGCGGCGCCGCACCGGCTCCGGCACCACCTTGGCCAGCCACCCCGGGCTCCACAGCACCTCGATCCACCCCGGGTCGAAGCGCAGCTCCAGCCCGGCGCGCACCGGGTCGATCCCCAGCCCCCGGAGCTGCGCCCCGGGGCGCGCGGCGGTGGTGTACGGGAGCACGCGGCCCACCATCCCCTCGCCGCGGGCGAGGCGGCGCGCGTTCTCCTCCGCGGCGGCCCGCCACACGGGAAGCCATCCGCCCGGCGGGCGCGCCGCCAGCTCCGCCTCCGGCATCCCCAGGTGCCGGCTCCACAGCGCCCGGCGCACGCCCGCGGCGACGCCGTCCCCCGCCCCGCCGTCCACCACCAGGTTCAGGTCGAAGTTGCGCACCCCGGCGAACACCCGCCGCCCCGCCCACCCCGAGAAGTCGTCGCCGTAGGAGTGCAGGGAGACGCCGTCCAGGTTCGCCGTCCCGGTCGTCGCCCAGCGGTCGTCCACCACCCCCACCTTGCTGTGGACGAAGAGCTGCGTCACCTCCGTCCTCGCCGGCGCGCGCGGGGAGGGCGCCGCGGCCCAGAGCGCGAACACGCCCACCCGCCGGTGCCCCAGGAGCCCGCCCTCCGCGAGGCGCCGGTTCTGCCAGGCCCGGTAGGCCGTGATGTCGGGGTTCTGGTTGAGGACGAGCACCACCTCCAGTTCCGGGTTGTCCGCGAGCGCCGCCGAGAGCGCCTCCCGCACCGGGCGGGCGCTGAAGTACTGGTTCTCCAGGTAGACCAGCGAACGGGCCCCGGCGATCGCCTCCAGGTACCCCTCCAGGATCTCCGCCGCGCCGTCCGGCCGCCCCGGGAGGACTCCCGCGGGGAAGGTGCGGAGGACGCGGACGCCGCCGCCGGCATGCGCGGGCGCGGGAACGGGTGCCGGCGCGGCGAGGTCGGGCCCCGGTCCGGACGCCGCGTTCCACACCTCCGCGAACCACGCCGCCAGCTCCCCCACCACCGGCCCCGCCACGCGCGCGCTCACGTCGTGGATCGGCCTCCCGGCCAGGTCGTCCCCGGTGCGGTTGGGGTCGGCGGCGCGGTGGCGTCCGTCGTCCCAGTAGCCGTTGACGAAGGGGGAGCCCACCAGGAACGCCTCCGTCCCGTCCACCACCACCAGCTTGGCGTGCATGATCCGCGGAAAGGCGTCCAGCCCGCGCACGACGACGCGCTCCGGGTCCGCCCCGGCCTCCGCGAAGTACCCGCGGAGCGCGGGCGCGGTGTTCATCAGGATGCTCCCGTTGAGGAGGATCCGGACCTCGACCCCGCGCGGCTCCCGCGCGGCCTCCACCAGCACGTCCGCCAGCAGCTCCCCGCCCTGGCCGTCCGCCGCCGCCTCGCAGACGCAGTCCGCGTCGAAGGCGAGCTGCGCGATCCACACGGAGCGCCGGGCGCGCTGGCACGCGGCCGCTACCCGGCCCAGCGCCGTGGCGCTGTCGGGGAGGAGCTCCACCCCGTTCCCGGCGGCGGCGCCGGGCCGCAGCGGCGAGGGCGCCGCCGGACGCGTGAACGCCGTGCGGGACGGGGCGGGGACCGCGCCGCCGCCCGGGAGCGCGTAGGCCAGGGCGCCCCCGGCGACCTCCGTCCCCACCAGCCACAGGCGCGAGGTGGCGGCGATCAGCGCCCGCACGCCGAAGGGGAGGACGGGCGGGAGCGCGAGGGCGAGCGCCGCCTCCCGGACCCCCACCCCGCCCGGGGCGAACACCGCGGCGAAGCCGGCCACGAACGCGAGCGCGTTCACCCCCGCCAGCCCCACCCACCCCCCGGGCGAGACCGGCGCCAGCGCCCCCACGAAAAGGGAGAACGCCGCCCCGTACCCCACCCAGGTGGCCGCGTACAGCGCCAGGAACAGCGCCCCGTGGCGCCAGCGCCCCTCCCAGCGGGGCGCCTCCCGGCGGGCGAGCCGCGCCGCGGCGCCCACCAGGCGGTTCAGGACGGCCGGGTGCACCAGGAGGGCCGCGGCGGGGATGGCCGCGAGCGCCGCGGCGGCCGGCACCCCGCTGCGCGCCAGCTGCCCCGGGGCGGCGAGCGCCGCCGCCACCAACCCGGCGCCGAGCACCGTGAAGGCGGCGTGCAGCACGAACGAGGCGGGGAGCGCCACCGGGCACGCCCCGGCCCGCGACGCCATCGCCGCGGTGGTCACCAGCGGCCAGATGCTCCCCGGGAGGTACTTGGCGAGCGTGGAGCGGAACCACACCCGCAGCAGGGCACGGAAGCGGGGCGCGGGGCCCGCGAAGCAGGCGAGCACGCGCGACCAGAGGTGAACGCCCCAGAGCAGGAGCGCCACCTCCAGCGCGGACCCTGCCAGGAGCCATCCCGGCCGCACGCTCCACGCGAAGGCGCGGACGCGCCCGGCGTCGCGCGCGACGAGCAGGAGGAGCCCGCCCACCGCAGCTCCCGTGAAGACCACTTCAGCAACGTTTCGGACCTCGGCGCGAGTCAGTCTCATGCCGCCCCCTGGGCCAGAAACGGGCCACGCGGCCTCGACCGTAGAAGTCTTCTCACGTCGTGCTCCGGCGGGGTCGTGGACGCCGGCAATCCCGGATCCCGCTCCGCACCCGGCCCGCCGCGAGTACCGCCTGCGGAGCGTGCAATCGCTTGCACACCACGCAGGAGACTGCACGCACGACTCCCATCGGCCGACCGGCCCCCACCCGCGGAAAACCTGGGTTTTCACCCGGTTCGGCAGGGCGGCGCGGACCGGCCCGGCCATTGCCCTTGGGGGTGGGTGCGACCCGACACTCGCGTCCACCCGCGGACAGGATCCGACCGATGCTCTGCGCGTCCGCCTGCCTCGCCATCGCCCTGCTCGCCGCCGACACGGGGACCGCCCCCGCGGCCGTCCCGCTCGCGTTCGCGGCGCCGCCCGCGCGGTGGGAGAGCGCTCCCCTGCCGGCCTTCCCGCCGGCGGCCGGCGCCCTGGTTCTCGCCCTGCCCGACAGCACGCCGCGGCCCCAGGCCGTGGAGTACTCGGACGCGTACTTCACGCGCCTCACCATCCACAGGTACGCCAGCTACGCCATCGTCCCCATGTTCGTGGCCCAGTACGTGGCCGGCGAGCAGCTGATGGACAAGGGCGACGACGCGCCCGGGTGGGCGAAGGACGCCCACGGGGCGCTGGCGGGGGGAGTGGCCGGGCTCTTCGCCGTGAACACGGTGACCGGCGTGTGGAACCTGTGGGAGGGCCGCAGGGACCCCGAGGGGCGCACCCGCCGCACCCTGCACGGCGGGCTGATGCTCCTGGCCGACGCCGGGTTCGCCGCCACGGGAGCGCTCGCCAACGGTGGCGACCGCGACCTGCACCGCGCGGTGGCGCTGTCTTCCATGGGGGTGTCGCTGCTCAGCTACGCCATCATGCTCCCCATCTTCGGCAACAGGTGAGGCGACCGATGAGCGGAGGAGACCGCCCGTGAGCACGCTGATCCAGGCCGCCGCCGACCTGGCCGCGCCCTGGGCCGACCTGTACGGCGGGTCCACCGCGGTGCAGAGCGCCGTCACCTTCCTGCACTTCGCGGGGCTGCTCACGGCCGGCGGGCTCGCGCTTGCCGCCGACCGCGGAGTGCTGCGCCACGCCCGCCGCCCGCTCCCCGAGCGGACCGCCTTCCTGCGTGAGCTGGCCGCCACCCACCGGGTGGTGGTCGCCGGGCTCGCCGTGGTGGTGGCGAGCGGCCTCCTCATGCTGGCCGCCGACGTGGAGGCGCTCCTCCCCTCCCCCGTGTTCTGGGCGAAGATGGGCGCCTTCGCGCTGCTGCTTCTCAACGGCCTGTGGCTGCGCAGGGCCGAGCACGCCGCCACCACGGTCGCTGTCCCGGCGAGCCCTTCCGGACCGGCGCCGGAGGGTGCTCCGGCCGACGCCGCCTCCGGCGCCGAGCCGCGGCCGGACGAGGACGAGCGGCGGTGGAGGAAGCTGCGAGCCGCGTCGCTGCGGAGCGCGGGGCTCTGGTTCGCCGTGCTCTTCCTGGGGACGCTGCTCACCGCGGTGGCCTGACCCCGTACGACAATCCAGCACCATGAACGACCGAGCGATGAGCGACACGAACGACGAGACCCACGACCCCTGCGCCGGCTGCACCGGCAGGCGCGACTTCCTCCGCGAGGCCGCCGGCATCGCCGTGGCGCTGCTGGTGGGGCTGGGCGCCGGGCGCGAGCACGCCGCGGCGCAGGCGTTGGGCGTGGCGCCGGTGCGCGCCCTGGCGTTCGGGGAGCAGAAGGCCACCTACCCGGTACCGCCCGCCGACGGGGTCTCCATCGACCGCGAGCGCGAGGTGATCGTGGTGCGCTGGCAGGGCAAGGCGTACGCCTTCGCGCTGTCCTGCCCGCACCAGCGCACCATGCTGCGCTGGCAGGAGGGGGACGGGCGCTTCCAGTGCCCCAAGCACCACTCGCGCTACCGTCCCGACGGCACCTTCATCTCGGGGCGCGCCACGCGCGGGATGGACCGCTACCCGGTGCTGCTGGAGGGCGGGAAGCTGGTGGTGGACCTTGCCCGGCCCATCCGCCAGGACCGGGACCGGGCGGCGTGGACCGCGGCGTTCGCGGCGGTCTGAGCGGGAACCAGGGAGGGACCGATGGAAGACGTGATCGGGGCCGGGACGGCAGCCGGGATCCGCGTCTGCCCGGGGACGGAGTGCGGGGTGAGCCGCCGCGCATTCGTGGGCGCCACGCTGGCGGCGGCCGCCGCCGCGCTGCTCTCGGGGTGCGGAGACGGGCAGATCGGCCCGGCGGAAAACCCGTTCGGGCCGGACGCGCCGGGCGCGGGGACGGTGATCCGGGTGGCGGACTACCCGGCGCTGGCGCAGGTGGGGGGGATCGCGCGGGTGGACACGCCGGGCGGCTCCGTGGCCGTGGTGCACGCCGCACAGGGGACGTACGCCGTATTCTCCATGCGCTGCCCCCACCAGGGGACCCGGGTGAACATCAGCGGGGGCGCGTTCGTCTGCCCCAACCACAACGCCCGCTTCAACGCCGCCGGCCAGTGGACGGGGGGACAGCGGACCGGCAGCCTGGTTCCCGTCCCGTTCACCTATTCGGCCGCCACCGGGACGATCACGCTCGGCGCCGGGGCGGGCGGAGGGAACACCGGCGGGGACGACGACGACGACTGAGCCGGACCGCGCCCTCAGTCCAGCCCAAGGCGCTCCAGCTTGTACCACAGGGTGCGGACGCTGACGCCCAGCAGCTCCGCCGCCCTCGCCTTGTTGTCGCCGGTGTGATGCAGCGCCGCCCGGATCGCCTCGCGCTCGGCCCGCTCCGTCGCCGCGCGCAGCGACTCGGGTCTGCCCGGGGGCGCGGAAGGCGGGCCGGAGGACGGCCCGGCGCCGGGGCGCGGCGCGGGTAGGTCCAGCGACTCGATCAGCTCGCCCCGCGCCAGGAGGACGGCGCGCTCCAGCACGTTCTGAAGCTCGCGGACGTTGCCGGGCCAGTCGTACGCCTCCAGCGCCGCGACCGCCTGCGCCGAGAGCCGGACCCGCCGCCCCATCCGCCGCGCGAAGCGCTCCACCGCGCGCACCGCGATCGGCGCCACGTCCTCCCTCCGCTCGCGCAGCGGCGGGAGGTGGATGGGGAAGACGTTGAGGCGGTAGAAGAGGTCCGCGCGGAACGCCCCCTCGTGCACCAGCCGGGCGAGGTCGCGGTGGGTGGCGGCCACGATGCGCACGTCCACCCGCCGCACCGCGTTGGAGCCCAGCCGCTCGATGGAGCCCTCCTGCACGGCGCGCAGCAGCTTGGCCTGCATCGCCAGCGGCATGTCGCCGATCTCGTCCAGGAAGAGCGTCCCGCCGTCCGCCAGCTCGAACTTCCCCGGGCGGTCGGCCGCCGCGCCGGTGTAGGCGCCCTTGGTGACGCCGAACAGCTCCGCCTCCAGCAGCTCCGCGGGGATCGCCGCGCAGTTGAGCGCCACGAAGAGCCGCGCCGCGCGCGGCGAGCGGGCGTGGACGGCGCGGGCCACCAGCTCCTTGCCCGAGCCCGTCTCCCCCGTCACCAGCACGGTCGTGGGGGCGGGGGCCACGCGCTCCACGGCCTCCACCACGGCGCGCATCGCGGGGCTCTCGGCCACCATCCCCTCGAACTCGGGGGCCGAGACCTCGCGCAGGTACGCGTTCTCGCGCTCGGCGCGGGTGAGGCCCAGGGCGCGCTCCACCAGCGCCTCGATCTCCTCCACGCGGAACGGCTTCATCACGTAGTCGAATGCGCCCGCGCGGATCGCCTGCACGGCGCTCTCCACCGTGCCGTACGCTGTGATCAGGATCACCGGGAGGTCCGCCCGCGCGGCGCGCACCTCGGCCAGCAGCTCCAGCCCGGAGCGGTCGGGGAGCTGGAGGTCGGTGAGGAGGACGTCCACCCGCTCGGAGGCGAGGAGGCGCGACGCCTCGGCGGCGGTGGCGGCGGTGAGGACGCGGTAGCCGCCGTCGCCCAGCGACAGCTCCAGCAGGCGCCGGATGTTCGGCTCGTCGTCCACCACCAGCAGGGTCGGCTCGCTCACGGCGCCTCGTCGGAAGGTCTCAGGGGGAGGCGGACCACGGCCCGCGTGCCCTCGCCGGGGGGGCTCAGGAGCTCCACGGTGCCGCCGTGCGCCTCCACGATCCGGCGGACGATGGGGAGCCCCAGCCCGGTGCCGCCGGAGCGCCGGCTGAAGAACGGCGTCCACACCATCGGCAGGTCGCCGGGCGGGATCCCCGGCCCGGCGTCGGCCACCTCCAGCACGGCGTCCTCCCCCTCCACCCCCGTGCGCACGACGACCGGGGCGCCGGGGGGCGACACCTGCACGGCGTTGGCCACCAGGTTGAGGGCGACCTGGTACAGCTGCCCGGGGTCGCCGGACACGGGCGCCGGCTCCAGCCGCGCCTCCACGGGGACGGCGCCGCCGCCGATCCCCGGCGCGCCCGCCACGCGGCGCGCCACGGCGGCCAGGTCGGCGGGCTCGCGGCCGGGATCGCGGGGGCGGGCGAAGGCCAGGAGGTCGTCCACCAGGCGGCTCAGCCGGTCCGCCTCGTCCGTCATGAACGCCGCCAGCTCGGCCTCGCGCGAGCCCGGGGCGGCGCGCCGGGCCAGCATCTCGGCCGAGCCGCGGATCACGGAGAGCGGGGTGCGCACCTCGTGCGCCAGCCCGGCGGCCATGGTCCCCATGGCAGCCAGGCTCTCCTGGCGGGCCAGCTCCCGGCGCGACGCCTCCAGCCGCTCCGCCATGGACTGGAGCGCCCCGGCCAGCACCCGCACCTCCGCCGGGGCGCCCGGCTCCGGAGCGCCGAAGTCGGCCCGCCCCGTGCGCTCCGCCTCGCGGGCGCGCCCGGTGAGCCGCCGCAGCTCGGCGGTGGTGGAGCGCGCCAGGAGGACCGCCGCGGGGAGGGTGACGGCCAGCACCACGGCGGCGAAGAGGAGGAGGCTGCGCGTGGTCCTGCGCAGCGGGAGGAGCGCCTCCGCCGCGGGCATGGCGACGGCCACCTCCACCGGCGGCGCGTCCGGCCCGTCCGCCGCCGCGCGGGCGACCAGGAGCCCCGCGGAGCCGGCACGGAGGAAGAGGCGGCCGCGGAAGAGGGGCCGGCCGGCGGCGTCGCTCACGGCGAGCGCGTCCGCGTCGCCGCCCGCGGCCTCGGCCACCAGCGAGCGCCAGGGGACCAGGAGGACGATGCGCCCCAGCGGCGCGCCGTCGCTCGCGGCCAGGACGGGCGAGGTGACGGCCAGGAGCGGGACGGCGCCGGGGACGGACTCCACGGCCGCGCGTCCGGGAGCGGGCAGGCCGGGGCGGTACCAGGGCGCCCCGCCCACCCGCCGGCCGATCCACTCCGGCGACGAGGCGGCCACGACGCGCCCCGCGGGGTCGAGCGCCAGCGCCACGGCGCCCCCGCCCACGTGCGCGGCCAGCTCCTCCAGGGAAAGGGCGACGCGCTTGTCCACGTCGTCCACCGCCAGGTCCTGCGAGGTGGACAGGTCCGGCCACAGGGCGGCCAGCCGCGCCCGCTCGCGCACGGAGCGCTCCAGGCGGTCGGCCGACAGGCGCGCGCGCGCCGCCAGCGCCCCGCGCGCGTCGGCCAGCACCCCGGCGCGTCCGCGGGCGTAGGCCCAGCCGGTGGCCGCGGCGGG
>JBEVLE010000487.1:0-5052 GCA_040509335.1 Longimicrobiaceae bacterium
GATACGGCGGAACGGCAACGGCGCCCGCCGTTCACGTACTCCGTACCGCAGTTGCAGGCTGTTCCCTGTTCCCTGTTCCCTGTTCCCTGTTCCCTGTTCCCTGTTCCCTGTTCCCTGTTCCCTCAGCTTTCCCCCGGCCCCGGCACCAGGAAGATCCACTCCCAGCGGTTCCCCTCGCGGCGGAAGCCGGCGCGCAGGTCCCGGTAGGCGCGGTCCGCGACCCAGGCAGGGGGGGCGGCCCAGACGACACCGTCCGGGGTCGCCACTCCGCGGTCCAGCAGCCAGGGGAGGCGGTCCAGCCGGCGGAAGCCTTCCTGCTCCCAGCGGCCCAGCGCCTCCACCACCCCGTCCGCGCCGCCCAGCGAGTGGGTGAACTGCGGCGACATCACCGGTCGCAGCGCGGCCACGTCGCGGCGGGCCGCGGCGGCGCGCACCGCGAGGAGGAACTCCGCCAGGTCGCCGTGGGCGGCCAGCGCGGGCGTGCTGGGCTCGAACACCACCCGCGCCTTGTCCACCCACCCCTCCCCCCGCGGGGTGCACACCACGCAGCGCACGTACAGCGACGCCGAGTCCGAGCGCAGCACCTCCAGCCGCGTGAACGCGTTCGGCAGCGCGGGCACCGCCGCGCCCGCCGAGTCCGGGCGCAGCGCGGTCGCCGCCTCGCGCGTCCACACCGTCGCGTACGGAAACGGCGGGGGCGGCGGCGGAGCGGGGAGCGCGGGCGGCGCCGGCCGGGGCGCGGCGCAGGCGCAGAGCAGGACGAGAACGGGAACGAGCTTGCCGGGCTGCATGGTCGGGGCGGTTCGGGTGGAGCTTCACGGTACGGGCGAGTCCTTTGACGCCGCAGGGGGGCCGCGGGTTCCCCGCGCGCGGAGCGAGGGTGTAGATTCCCCCGGTTCCGCATTGCCCGCACCCGAAACCAGACGTACCCGACCCGTGGCCGCCCAGGTGGACGCACCGCCCCTCGCACTCCTCTGCTCCGTCGCCCTGGAGGCGGCGCAGCTACGCGCCGCGCTCACCGGCGCGCGCGAGGTGCAGGTGGGCCGCAAGCCCGCGGCCGAGGGAATGCTGGACGGCGTGCCGGTCCTGCTCTTCCCCGTGGGGATGGGAAAGACCAACGCCGCGCACGGCGCCACCGCCCTGCTGGAGTCGCGCCCCGTGCGCGGCGTGGTCGGCTTCGGCATCGCGGGCGCCTACCCGGCCTCCGGGCTGGCCGTCGGCGGCGTGGCCCTCGCCTCCCAGGCCGTGTACGCCGACGAGGGCGTGGACGCCCCCGGCGGCTGGCTGTCCACCGAGGGAATCGGCATCCCGCTCGTGGAGCGCGACGGCGTCCGCCGCTTCAACCACTTCCCGCTGGACCCCGCGCGCGTGGAGCGCGCCCGCGCCGCGCTGGAAGCCGCCGGCATCCCCGCGCGCGTGGGCCCCGCGCTCACCGTCTCCGCCTGCTCCGGCACCACCGCGCGCGGCGAGCAGCTGGCCCGCCGCTTCGGCGCCCTCGTCGAGGGGATGGAGGGCGCCGCCCTCGCCCACGTCTGCGCCCTGTACGACACACCGTTCCTGGAGCTCCGCGCCGTCAGCAACACCGTCGAGGACCGCGACCTGTCCACCTGGCGCATCCGCGACGCCGCCGAAGCCGCCCAGCGCGCCGTCCGCGTCCTGGTCGCATCCTGGCCCGGCTGAGCGCGCTGCCTTTGCAGGCTGTTCCCTATTCCCTGTTCCCTGTTCCCTTGATGTTGGACCTCACCCTCGGCTACTCCCCCTGCCCCAACGACACCTTCATCTTCGACGCGCTGGTCCACGGCCGCGTCGCGGTGGAGGGCGTCCGCTTCCGCGAGTGCCTGGAGGACGTGGAAACACTCAACCGCCTCGCCCGCGCGGCGGAGCTGGACGTCACCAAGATCTCGTACGGCGCCATCCCGTACCTGCTGGAAGACTACGTCCTCCTGCGCAGCGGCGGCGCGCTGGGGCGCGGGTGCGGCCCGCTGGTGGTCGCGCGCGAGCCGCTGGCCATGGACGAGCTGCGCGGAAAGCGCATCGCCATCCCCGGCCGCTTCACCACCGCCAACCTGCTGCTGCGCCTCTTCGACCCCGCCCTCGCCGAGGGCATCGAGACCGTCTACAGCGACGTCATGCCCGCCGTGGAGCGCGGCGACTTCGACGCCGGGCTCATCATCCACGAGTCGCGCTTCACCTACCCCGAGCACGGGCTGGTCTGCCTGGTGGACCTGGGCGAGTGGTGGGAGCGCGAGACCGGGCTCCCCATCCCCCTGGGCGGCATCCTCGCCCGGCGCAGCCTGGGCGGCGACACCGTCCGCGCCGTGGAGGAGGGGATCCGCCGCTCCGTGGACCACGCCTTCGCCCACCCGGACGATTCGCTCCCCTACCTGCGCGCCCACGCCCAGGAGATGGACGAGAGCGTCATGCGGCGCCACGTGGAGCTGTACGTCAACGACTTCTCGCGCGACCTGGGCGACGAGGGCGAGCGGGCCATCCGCGCGCTCTTCGAGCGGGGCCGCGCCGCGGGCGTCATCCCCGCCGCCGGGGAGCAGCCGCTGTTCGCGCCGTGACCGGGTCTGGGCGCCGCCGCGCAAAGTGCAAGGCGGGAGTGCGCTTCACCGCCGCGCGCGGCCATACGGATCCCGACACGCCCGCGTAACCCGTTGAACGGCATGGACCGGCCCGGCCGCGCACAGGCTTTGCCCAGGGTTCTCTCCGGCCACGAGCCCACCCGCCGATCCAAACATCACCGGAGAGAACCACCGATGCTGCAGCAGACCGCCATGCCCGACGTCCTGGAGCGCGCCGACCAGCTCGACGAGGACGAGCTCGACGACCTCCCCGTGGGGATGATCCAGCTGGACACGACCGGCAAGGTCCTCCGGTTCAACCAGACCGAGTCCGACCTCGCGCGCATGGACAAGGCCGCCGCCGTGGGCCGGAGCTTCTTCGACGAGGTGGCCCCCTGCACCAAGGTCCGGGAGTTCCACGGCAAGTTCCTGGACGGCGTCGCGGCCCGCGACCTGAGCACCACCTTCGAGTACGAGTTCAAGTTCCGCGACGGGCGGCGCAAGGACGTGCTCATCTCCATGTTCTACAGCAAGAACACCGAGAGCGTGTGGGTGCTGGTCCAGCGTCCGTAACGGCGGGTTCGGGCGTGCCCCCGGCTGGCGCCGGGGTCGGGCTTCGGCTCCGTAACGCACGAAACAACCGTGCGTAACGGAGTCGAGCCCGCGCAAACAGCCGCGCGGTCTCGCCCCTTCGGGCCGAAATCCCTCACGCGACGGCAGGCCCCCTCCCCCGCAAGCGGGAGAGGGGGAGAACACCGGGGCCTGACGGAGCGCAATACGAAACGCCGGGGCCGCGGAATCAATCCGCAGCCCCGGCGTTTGGTTCACGAGAACAGAGATAACGGATCAGTCGTCGCGCGCGCGCCGGATGCCGACCGGCTTGCCCTTGATGGTGGCGCGGCCCATGGCGCGGATCACCTGTTCGGCGAACTCCTCCGACACCTCCACCAGCGAGAACTGGTCGGCGATCTCGATGGCGCCGATGGCGTCGCCCGGGATCTTCGCCTCGCCCGTGATCGCCCCCACGATGTCGCCCGGCTTGATCCCCCGGCGGCGGCCCACGCTCAGGAACAGGCGCGTCATCTCGCCCCCGCTGCGCCGGCCGCGGCGCGGCGCCTCCGTGCGGTCCTGGCGTCCGCGGGGGCCGCGGCTGTCGCGGTCCGCGCCGTCCCAGCCGCCCTGCCCGCGGCGCGGCTCGAACTGCGGGATGTCCTCCCCCTCCTCCGGCTCCTCGCCGCGGGTCGCGTCCGCCGCCATCTTGGCCGCGGCCGCCGCCACGTGCAGCGGGTCGTGCTGCTCCGCGAGCGACTGCACCACCTCCAGGTAGCGGTCGAACTCGTCCTCCTCCAGCGTTTCCAGGATCGCGCTGCGCAGCAGTTCCAGCCGGCGCGTGCGCAGGTCCGCGATGGTGGGGACGCGCGCCTGCTCGATCGGCTGGCGCACCAGGCGCTCGATGGCGCGCAGCAGCCCCAGCTCGCGCGGCTGCACCAGCGTCACCGCCGTCCCCTCGCGCCCCGCCCGCCCCGTCCGCCCGATGCGGTGCACGTACACCTCGGGCGTCTGCGGGATGTCGAAGTTCACCACGTGGCTCACGTGCTCCACGTCCAGCCCGCGCGCCGCCACGTCGGTCGCGATCAGCAGGTCCGCCGAGCCGTCGCGGAAGCGCTTCATCACCCGGTCGCGCTGCGCCTGGTTGAGGCCGCCGTGCAGCGCCTCCGGGTGGTAGCCGCGCACGGTGAGCGCCTCCGTGAGCTCGTCCACCTCGTTGCGCGTCCGGCAGAAGATGATGGCCGAGGTGGGCGCCTCCACGTCCAGGATGCGCCCCAGCGCCTCCAGCTTGTACGGACGCGCCACCGTGTACGCCACCTGTCGCACCAGCGGCGTTTCCAGCTGCGGCGCCCGCACGGTGATCCGGGCCGGGTCGCGCATGTGGCGCTGCGACAGTTCCGCGATCCGCGGCGGGAAGGTGGCCGAGAAGAGCGCCGTCTGCCGCCCCTGCGGGGTTTCGTCGAGGATGGCGTCGATGTCCTCGATGAACCCCATGTCCAGCATCTCGTCCGCCTCGTCCAGCACCACGTAGCTGACGCCGGAGAGGTCGAGCGAGCGCCGGCGGATGTGGTCCAGGATGCGCCCCGGCGTGCCGACGACCACGTGCACGCCGCGCCGCAGCTCGCGCAGCTGCCGGTCGATCGCCTGCCCGCCGTAGACGGCGAGCACGCGGATCCCGCGCCGGGCGCCGTACTTGTGCGTGGCCTCGGCCACCTGCACGGCCAGCTCGCGCGTGGGGGCGAGGATGAGCGCCTGCACCCCGCCGTTCGGGTCGATCTTCTGCACCAGCGGCAGCGCGAAGGCCGCCGTCTTCCCGGTCCCCGTGGCCGCGCGGCCGATCACGTCGCGCCCGGTGAGGAGGATGGGGATGGCCTGCACCGGGATGGGCGTGGGCTCCTCGTAGCCCAGCGACTCCAGCGCCGCCAATAGCTCAGGG
>JBEVLE010000488.1:0-9968 GCA_040509335.1 Longimicrobiaceae bacterium
CGGACCGTCCCGGCGCGAGGGGTCTCGCGCGTTTCGCCGCAGTGGCGAGGGCTAGAAGCCCCGCGGCCCCCCGAACCCGCCCTGGAACGGGTTGCGAAGCGCCGCCGGCACCTTCCGCCACTGCTCCGGCGTCAGGATCTTGCGGACCTCCTCCAGCGCGTTCTGCACGTTGCGCCGCCCGGTGTTCACGTGCGGCCCGATCCGCTGGAAGATGGCGCCCGGCTCGGCGGCGGCGCCGGTGGCGGTGTTCGCCGCCTCCACCGCGCTGCGCACCTCACGCTCCACCGGCTCGTTGCGCGCCTCCAGCGAGTCCGACACCGCCTGGATGCGCGCGGCCTGCTCCTCCGAGATCCCCAGCGTGTCGCGCAGCGACAGGATCAGCGGCACCGGGTTGGGGAGCACCCGCTCCAGGATCTCGTCCGCGTCGATGGTGCGGCGCCCGTCCGGTCCCGGCTGCCCGCCGAAGCCGCCGGGGCCGCCCCCGCCGGGCCGCCCGCCGCCACCGCCGCCTCCCCCGAAGCCGATCCCCGCCAGCCCGCCGCCGCCGCCCTGCACCCGGCCCACCTGGAGCCGCCCGGAGAACTGCACCTGGAAGGGCGAGCCCACCGCGAAGCGGCGCTCCCGCTGCTGCCCGAAGCTCTCGTTGACCTGGTAGCGGAAGCGCTGCGTGGCCGCGTCGAAGCCGCGCGGGTAGAGCAGCGTCTCGTCCAGGCGGCCGCGGCCGCCGTCGCCCCAGCCGCGCAGGTCGCCCTCGCCGTGCAGGAGCAGGTCCAGCCCGGCCGGGACGTTGCTGGCGTCCAGCGACAGCGACAGGCGCCGCCCCAGCCCCAGCTGCGGCAGGTTGGGGCGGTAGGTGGCGCGCAGGTCCAGCGAGCGCGTCCACGGGCCGCGGCAGGAGTTGCGCTCCGCCACCTTGCCGGTCTGCGCGCGCAGGCACTCGCGCACCCCGCCCGGCACCGACGCCAGCACCCGCGACATCCCCGCCGCGAGCGCCGTGTCCGGCGCCGAGGCCGGGTCGAAGACGAAGGCCACGTCGTTGCGCGAGCCGTCGCCGTTGACGTCGCCGCCCACCATGGGGGTGAACGCCTGCCCCGAGGAGAGCCGCCCGATCAGCGTCACCTCGAACGACTGGCGGATGGGGAGCCCCGCCTGAAGCGTGAACGAGTGGCGCCGCTCCAGGTCGCTGGTGGCCCACCCGGGGCGGTTGGGGTCGCCCGCCGTGGGGGCCGACGAGAAGCCCTGCTGCGCCGAGCCGGACGAGAACGACGACTGGTCGCGCGCCCGCATCAGCGTGTACGACCCGCCGAAGAACAGCCGGCGCTGGAGCGCGCCGTTCAGCCCCAGGGTGAGCTGCTGCGTCTCGGACTCCAGGTCGGAGTTGACCGCGAACACGTTGCCGTACTCGGGGTGCACCCGCGAGCCCAGGAACGACACCTCGCCGGTGGCGGGGACGATGGAGCCCGGACCCACGTACACCGGGCGCCCCCCCTCCGAGGCCAGCCGGAACGCCGGTTCCGCCGCCAGGTTCAGGTCGCGCACCCCGAACAGGTTGACGCCGCGCACGTAGCTCACGTCCGCGGTGGCGTTGATCCCCGGGCGCAGCTGCGCCTGGAAGCCCAGCGACCCGCGCCACGAGCGCGGCGCCCCGAAGCCGTCGTCGAAGGTGGTCACCGTGGGGCGGCGGCCGGACTCCAGCGGCCCGCCGGTGCCCCCGTCCGCGCACGCCGTGGGGACGCTGGACGGGTCGGCCAGGTAGGCGGACCAGTCCGGCGCGGGGACGCCGGCGCCCACGCACACCAGCTGCGACTCGCCGCGCGCCAGCCCCGTCTGGTCGATGGCGCCCGCGTACAGCGAGAACGGCGCGCGCCCGCGGAACTCGCCCACGCCGCCGCGGATGATGCGCGCCGGCGCCCCCTGCTCGTTGAGGCGCAGGGTGAAGCCCGCGCGCGGGCTCACGTGCACCTCGGAGGGGATGCGGTCGGTGCGCTGCCCGAAGAGCTCTTCCACATCGGGGTTGTACTCCGGCACCCCGCCGAAGCGCGAGCCCTCCAGCCGCAGCCCGTAGGTGAGCTGGAGCTTCTGCACGGGGCGCCAGGTGTCGCCCAGGTACAGGGCCGCGTTCAGGCCGCTCCCCTCGGAGCTGCGCTCGGTGAGCGAGCGCGTGAACGACGCCGCCCGCCCCGCCGCGAAGTCCTCCAGCGAGTTGAAGGTGAAGGAGCCCAGGAAGTTGTTTGCCAGCCGCTGCTCGAAGGCGTTGTAGTTGACCAGCCCGCCCACCTTGATGCGGTGCGTGTCGCGCCAGAGCAGCGACAGCTCGTCGCTCGCTTCCAGCGTCCGCTCGCGCGTGGTGGTGGGGAGCGAGCGGTCCCCGCCGAAGGCGAGCTGCGACACCCCCTGCGAGCCGTCCTCCAGCAGCGACGTCACCCGCACCCGCCCCTCGGGGATCTCGGCGTACGGGGTGAGGTCGCGGCGGTCCTCGTTGGCGGAAAGGCGCAGCTCGTTGATCCACCCGTCGCCGAAGCGCGAGGTGAGCGTCGCCATCCCGCCGCCGCCGGTGGAGCCGGTCTCGCCGCCGCTCTGCTTGAGCTCCAGGAAGCCGATGCGGGTGCTGTCCTGGTCGTAGCGGCTCAGGTTGCCGCGCAGCATCAGCGAGTGCCGCTCGGAAAGGGTGTAGTCCACCCGCCCCAGCAGCGACAGCGCGTCGCCGGTGCGCTGGTAGGCGCCCGTCTGCCCCGGGCCGCCCAGCCCGTACTGCGAGCCCAGGATCCCCAGGAAGCGCGTCACCGAGTCGCCGCTCACCCCCAGCGCCTCCAGCACCGCCGGGTTGGACGGCGTGAGCGCGAACAGGTCGTCGCTGCGCCGCTGGAAGGTCCCCGACAGGTAGTAGAAGAGCTTGTCGCGGACGATGGGCCCGCCCATGCCGCCGCTGATGCGGTTCTGGGTGAAGGAGCCGGAGAGCGGGGAAACGCCCGCGTTCCCCTGGAGGAACGGGTCGCGCAGCTGGTAGTTGAAGGAGCCGGACAGGTTGTTGTTGCCGCCGCGGGTGGTGATCGCCACCTGCCCGCCGGAGAACTGCCCGCGCGACACGTCGTAGGTGGCGGTGACCACCTGGGTGGCGCGCGTCCCCTCCTGCGGGATCCCCAGCGGCGAGCCGCCGCCCGCCTGCCCTCCGGTGAGCGCCGACGCGAACGAGGCGCCGTCCAGCGTCACCTGGTTCTGCGAGGCGCGCTGCCCGGCCACGGAAAAGCCGCCGCGCTGGTCCAGCGAGTCGCCCTGCGCGACGGACACCACGCCGGGCGCCAGCGCCGCGATGCTGGCCGCGTCGGTGTTTTCCAGCGGCAGCCGGTTGATGGCGTCGCCGGACAGGGTGCGCTCCTGCGACGCCGTTTCGCCGCGGCCCGGGGGCGGGCCGCGCCGGGCGACCACCTCGATCCCCTCCAGCGCCAGCGGCGACTCGCCCAGCTGCACGTTGGCCACCAGCACGTCCTCGTCCGCCTCGCGCGCCACCGTGGAGACGGCGTCCGCGAAGCCGGCGCGCGCCACGCGCACGCGGTAGCGCCCCCCGCCGTCGGGGAAGGTCAGGGTGTAGCGCCCCTGGTCGTCGGTGGTGGCGGTGCGGGTGATCTCGCTTTCCAGCGAGGTCACCTCCACCCGCGCCTGGACGACGGGGACGCCGCCCGGCCCGGTCACCCGGCCGCGGATGATGTCGGTGGTGACGCCCACCTGCGCGGCGAGCGCGGCGGGGGCGAGCAGGAGCAGCAGGACGAGCAGCGAGCGAAGCGGGCGCATCGGGTCCGTGAGCGCGGTGGGGAAGGGCCCCGCCCGTGGGGGGCGGAGCGGTCCCCGACAAGACACCCACCCCCGCGGAAGCGTTGGCGCCGCCGGATTTGTAACGGCGGTGTATCACCCGCGTACCACGTAGGAACGCCCGCCCGGACGCATTGCCACGGCCGGGAGAAAGTGCGAAAGTGCGGGAGTGCGAAACTGCTACCGCGTGAGGGATTTCGGCCCGAAGGGGCGAGACCCGGCGGCAGTTTGCCGGGGCTCGACTCCGTTAGCGAGCGTTGTTTGCTCGCTTACGGAGCCGAAGCCCGACCCCGGCGCCAGCCGGGGGCACGCCCGAACCCGGCCGTTCACATACAGCGCAGAGACAATGAGCGCACACATCCTGGTCGTGGACGACGAGCCTGACATCTCGGCGCTGGTCGCCTACCACCTCGCCCGCGAATCGTACCGGGTGCGCACCGCCGCCGACGGGGTGGAGGCCATTCGCGCCGTGGAAACGGAGCGCCCGGACCTGGTGGTGCTGGACCTGATGCTCCCCGGCATGTCCGGGCTGGACGTGCTGGGCGAGCTGCGCCGCCGCGGCGAGACGCAGGACCTGCCGGTGATCCTGCTCACCGCCCGGCGCGAGGAGCAGGACCGCATCGAGGGACTGCGGCTGGGCGCGGACGACTACCTGGCGAAGCCGTTCTCGCCGCAGGAGCTGGTGCTGCGCGTGGGCGCGGTGCTGCGGCGGGTGCAGCAGGCGCCGCCGGTCGCCAAGGGGGGCAAGGTGGTGCGGGTGGGTCCGTTCACGGTGGACACCGGCGCCGCCCGGGCGGAGGCCGCGGGCGAGCCGCTGGACCTGACCCCCACCGAGTACAGGCTCCTCCTCACGCTGATGGAGCGGCGCGGCCGGGTGCAGAGCCGCCGCCAGCTCCTGGAGGCGGTGTGGGAGGTCACGGCCAACATCGCCACCCGCACCGTGGACATGCACGTGCAGCGGCTGCGCAACAAGCTGGGCGGCGAGGCGGACTGGATCGAGACGGTGCGCGGCTTCGGGTACCGCTTCCGGACCGAGCCGCCGGTCGGCGCGTGAGCGGCCCGGCGCGCGTCCGCGCCGACCTCCGGCTCTTCCTCAGCTACCTGGCGCTGATCGGCGTGACCGTGGTGGCGCTGACCATCGGGGTGGGGCTCACGCTGCGCCGCCACCTGGTGGACATGGTGGCGGACGACCTGCGGCACGAGCTGATGCTCGCCATCGCGCTGCACGGCCAGGGCGCGGGGGCGTCGCCGGACGCGCTCGCGGACCGGCTGGGCGCGGTGAGCGGCCGCCGCGTGACGCTGGTGGGGCGGGGGGGGCGCGTGGTGGGCGACTCGGACGTCCCCGCCTCCGAGGTCCCCATGCTGGAGGACCACTCGGACCGCCCCGAGATCCGCGCCGCGCTCGCCGGGCGGCTGGGGCGCTCGGTGCGCCAGAGCCACTCGGTGGGGAGCGAGCTGCTGTACCTTGCCGCCCCCGCCGCGCGCGGCGAGGTGGTCCGCCTGGCGATCCCCCTGGACGACGTGAACGCGGCGGTGGCGCGGGTGCAGCGGGGGATCCTGGGCGGCGGGCTGATCGCCATGTTCTTCGCCGGGCTGCTGTCGCTGGCGGTGAGCGTCGCCGTGACCCGCCCGCTGCGGCAGGCGGCGGCGGTGGCGCGCGGCCTTGCCGCCGGCGACCTGTCGCGCCGGGTGCACGCCCGCCACGGCGACGAGCTGGGCGAGCTGGGGCAGGTGCTGGACACGCTGGCCGACGAGCTGCAGCGCCGGATGGGGCAGCTGGAGGGCGAGCGCGCCGAGATGCTCGCGCTGATCGACGCCATGTCCGAGGGGGTGCTGGCGCTGGGGCCG
The DNA here is from genome assembly GCA_040509335.1 of Longimicrobiaceae bacterium. GTDB lineage: Bacteria > Gemmatimonadota > Gemmatimonadetes > Longimicrobiales > Longimicrobiaceae > JAFAYN01. The sequence goes on from JBEVLE010000488.1 coordinate 5,656, forward strand.
GACGGCCGGGTGCGCCGCGCCAACCTGGCGGCCCGCCGCATCTTCGGCCTGGCGGGGGAGCCCGCCGGGCTGGTCCCCCAGGAGGTGGCCCGCCGCCCGGCATTCCTGCGGCTGGTGGAGCGCGCCCGCGCCGGCGAGCAGGTGTCCGCCACCGAGCTGTCGCTGGACGCCCGCCACCTCCTGGCCACCGCCCAGCCGCTCGCCGCCGGCGGGGCGGTGCTGGTGTTCCTGGACGTCACCGAGCTGCGCCGGCTGGAGGACGTGAGGCGGGACTTCGTCGCCAACGCCTCGCACGAGCTGAAGACGCCGCTGACGGCCATCCGCGGCTACAGCGAGACGCTGCTGGACGAGGACCTCCCCCCGGAGCTGCGGCGACGCTTCGCCGAGGTGGTCAAGGAGAACGCGGACCGCCTGCAGCGCATCGTGGACGACCTGCTGGACCTGTCGCGCATCGAGTCCGGCGGGTGGCGCGCGGAGCCCCGCGAGGTGGCGGTGGCGGAGGCCGCCGGGGAGGCCTGGCACGCGCTGGAGGCGGACGCCGCCGCCCGGGGCGTGGGCTTCGAGGTGCGCGTCGCCCCCGGCTGCGGCCACGTCCGCGCCGACCCCTCCGCGCTCCGGCAGATCCTCACCAACCTCCTCCACAACGCGGTGCGCCACACCCCCGGCGGGGGCGAGGTGGTCGTGTCCGCGGAGTGCGCGGGCCCGGAAACCGGCGCGCGGCCCGGGCGCTGGCTGCGCATCGAGGTGGCGGACACCGGGAGCGGGATCCCCGCCGTGCACCTCCCCCGCATCTTCGAGCGCTTCTACCGCGTGGACAACGCGCGCGCCCGCACCGACGGCGGCACCGGCCTGGGCCTCGCCATCGTCCGCCACCTGGTGGAAAGCCACGGCGGCACGGTGGAGGCGGAAAGCGAGCTGGGGCGGGGGACGGTGGTGCGCTTCACCCTCCCCGCGGTCTGATTCCCGGCGCTCGTTACACGATCGTTACCGGTTCGATATCCCCCGCTCCCGCCGGCGAGGCAGTTTGCAGCGTCCGTGACGCCGCCGTGTCCGGAACGTGACGGGCGGCGCTCCGCCAGACCGCCCGCACCCCGATCCGGAATGCCGATCCGCACCCGGCGCCCCCGCGCCCCCCTCCGCGCGCTGGGGCCCGCGCTCGCCGCCGCGCTCCTCCCCGCCATGCTCGGCGCGCAGGAAGCGCCGCCCGTGGTCTTCAAGTCCAACGCCCTGGAGGTCGCCATCGGCGGCCGGATCCACACCCAGTTCAACACCACCTCGGCGGAAAGCGAGCCGGCCACCGAGATCGCGCTGCGGCGGGTGCGGCTGGAGGCCACCGTCAAGGTCAACGACTGGGTCTCGGCCAAGATCCAGCCGGAGTACGCCGGCAGCCGCGTCACCCTCCGCGACGCGTACATGCGCTTCGCCTTCGACCCCGCGCTCACGCTGGTGGCGGGGCAGGCGCACCGGCCGTTCGGCACGGTGGTCCCCACCAGCTCCACGCGCATCCTCCCCATCGAGCGCGGCGTGCGCATCCGCGGGCTCCCGGACGCGCGCGAGGAGCACAACCTGATCGTGGACCTGGGCTACGCGGACCGCGACGTGGGGCTCCAGCTGGTCGGCGAGCCGGCGTGGGCGCCGCTGGGGCTGTCGTACGCGGCGGGCGTGTTCAACGGGCCCGCGCGGGCCGAGGCGCGCGAGGAGAACACCTACCAGCTCGCCGCGCGAGCGGCCATCCACCCGGTGGAGCCGCTGCGCCTGGGGGTGTCGTGGAGCCGCCGCGACTTCGCGGTGCAGGACTCCGCCGCCGCCGAGCGGCTGGACGTGCGGCGGGGGCACGCCTGGGCCGTGGACGCCGAGTACGGACGGTACGCGCCCGGGCTGCACCTGCTGGGCGAGGTGGCCATGGGCGACCTGGACCCGGCCAGCGGCGCCGAGTTCCGGGGGGCGCAGGGGTGGCTGGGGTTCCGCACCGGGGCGCTCGGGTCCAAGCTGACCGGGGTGGAGCCGGTGGTGCGCGTCAGCTGGGGGGACGTGGACGGGCAGTCGGAGCGGCTGGCGGTGACGGGGGGGACGCTGGTCACGCCCGGGGTCAACTTCTACTTCGGGCCGCTCAACCGCATCATGGTGAACTACGACTTCTGGAGCCCGGACGGCGACGGCGGGTCGGAGGGCAGCTTCAAGGTGCAGTTCCAGGCCGCGTTCTGATGGCTTTACGGCTTTGAACGGCGGGTTCGGGCGTGCCCCCGGCTGGCGCCGGGGTCGGGCTTCGGCTCCGTAACGCAGCAAACGACGCTGCGTAACGGAGTCGAGCCCGCGCAAACAGCCGCGCGGTCTCGCCCCTTCGGGCCGTAATCCCTCACGCGACAGGCCACCTCCTCCGGCCGACACCGAAACGAGGGGCGATCCGCCGGATCGCCCCTCGCGCATTTCCCCCGGCTCGTCGCGGGATCAGGTCATCCGCCTGCGTCCCGCCGCCCATCCTCTGCACCTTCACACCTCCGCTCCTTAACGACAGGAGAGCGTTAGATTGCCAGCTTCCGCAGGACAAAAACCCTCACCAGGAGAGAGCCATGTTCAGATCGATCCGTACCTCCGCTTTCGTTCTCACCGCGCTCGCGCTCGTCGGGTGCAGTGACGTGAGCGGCCCCGCAGAGGCGTCCGCAGCTCCGCGCCGGAACAGCACTCCGCCGGACGCCACCACCACCAGCGTACCGGACTCGGTTACGGCACGCGGCATCCACACGATCGGCGGCGGCTGATCCACCGTTCAGCAGCGCAGGGGTGGGCCCTCACCGGGGCCTACCCTCGCGGCACTGAGCGCGCGCCTGCGCAACCGCGTGGTGAACTGTTCCGCGAGCTGTTCCACCGCCGCGGGAGTGGGTTCCTCCGGCGCACTCACCAGCTGTGTAGCTCCCTCCAACAGCGCGCGCGCCTCATCCGCGATCGGGGTTTGCACGCGCTTGAGCGCCAACTCCAGCCCATAGCCAGCCGCTAGCTCAACCCGCTCGCGATCTCCAAGCGACGCGGAGCCGTATGCGAGTCTCACCAAAGAGGAGGTGACGCACTCCATGTGCGGGTTGGCATCAATGATCCCCCACGTCTCCACCCATGCGGAGAGGAACACGTCCCGATCTCCCGCCCCGCCGGCCGCTCTCGCAAGGCCGGAGACCACCATCAGGCGGACCCCTAAGTCCAGCTCCGTCCCAAGTACGGATTGCAGGATGGGGAGCGCACGCGCGTGGTGACCCTGTAGCATCCAGAGCACGGCGACATCATGCGCCAGCATCACCAAACGTGGATGTGCGGGGGGATACGCGGTGAATGCGCGGCGCGCCAGCTCCTCCGCCTCCTGCGTGCGCCCTGTCTCCACTGCGAGAGTAAACAGGTCGTGGAGCGCCTCGCCGGCCACGGAACGCACTCCCGAGCGCCGCGAATACCTGTACGCGCGGCGAAACGCACGCTCGGCCACTTCGAAGGCACCGCGCTGCATCAGGATCTGACCCATGCGCCGGTGTGCGCGTGCGTAGGTCGCGGAGTCCGTCCGCCGCTTAGCCAGACCGATGGCCCGAGCGTACCACGTGACGGCGCGTGTGTAGTCGGAAGCGCGGAACTGGTACAGCGTACCCACGTCGAATGCGTATTCGGCGACCGTGGGGGCGATCAGCGCCGCGGCCTGCGCATACCAGATCGCGGTTTTGGGCAGTCCCTGCCCGTCCGCCCATTCGGATACCTTGCGGGCCGCGCCCACAAGCTCCTCCACCGGCGCAACCCGCCCCTCCCGGAGGATCCTCGCCAGCACCACGAGCCATGGCCGGAGCTGGTCATCCAAATCCGCCTCCCGGAGCTGCCGGTCTCGCTTCGCGAGCGCATGGAGGCTCCACAGCGCGCCGCGCCGCTCCTGTGGGGTGGAGGCCCATAAGATCAGGTCATGGACGGTTTGCCACAGCACGACGCCCACGGGGCTGCGCAGCTCATCCAGGATGGTGGCGCCGTCGTACCCCTCAAGGTTGCTGCGGAGGAGTGCGGGCGGGGCGGGGCTGGGACGCCCCGGGCGTCTACCTTTGGGCATCGACTTGTCGAGGTAGAGGTTGGCCGGCGCGAATTTGCACGCTGTCCACTAGTCGCGACGCGAGATATACGCACGAAATACACGCCAGACAACGTGGGACACACCAGTCCGCCACGAAGCATCAGGATCCCTGTTGCTGTCTCTTTGCGGGCGCACCGCTATTGCGCCAGCGTCACCCCGAAGCGCACAGCCGTTCCCGTCCGCGGCCCCGCCGATACCGCAGCGAGGGGCGATCCCGCCGGAT
>JBEVLE010000489.1:0-8219 GCA_040509335.1 Longimicrobiaceae bacterium
TCCCCCTCCCCCCTTGCGGGGGAGGGGGTCGGGGGGAGGGGGGTCTCCACGTCCACCGCCGGCACGCCATGCACGCGCCCCGCCAGCCCGGCGCTGGTCACGACGGCGGCGGCGCCGGCGTCGGACAGCATGAAGCGCAGGCGCTCGTCGGGGTACGCGGGGTCCAGGGGGAGGTAGGCGCCGCCCGCGCGGAGGATTCCCAGCACGGCGGCCACCAGGCCGGGCCCGCGCTCCAGCAGGATCCCGGCGCGCGCGTCGGGGCCCACGCCCAGGGCGCGCAGGCGGCCGGCGAGGGCGGCGGAGCGGCGGTCCAGCTCGGCGTAGCTCCAGCTCCCGCCGGCGAAGTCCACCGCGGGGGCGCCGGGGGTGAGGGCGGCCTGCGCGGCGAAGCGCTCGTGCACGGGGCGCGGGTCCGGGGGCGTGGCGGGGCCGCGGCCCTCCGCCAGCACGCGGGCGCGCTCCCCGGGGGAAAGCAGCTCGATCGCGGAGATCCTGCCGCCGGGGTCGGCGGCCATCGCGGCGAGGACGCGCTCGTACTGCGCGAGCATGCGCTCCACGGTGGCGCCGTCGAACAGGGCGCTGCGGAAGCCGATGGACGCGGACATCTCCCCGGCCACGTCGCCCGAGGACATGCTCAGGTCGAAGCGGACCGCGGCGTCCGGGGAGTCGATCTCCTCCACGCCCACGCCGCCCAGGCGCACGGCCTCCTCGGCGGCGCGCTGGAGCGAGAACATCACCTGGAAGAGGGGGGCCGCCCCCGCCGCCCGCTCGGGATGCAGCTCGTCCACCAGCTGCTCGAAGGGGAGGTCCTGGTTGGCGTGGGCGCCCAGCACCGCCTCGCGGGTGGCCGCCAGCAGCTCGCGCACGGTGGGGTCGCCGGACAGGTCGGCGCGCATCACCAGCGTGTTGACGAAGAAGCCCAGCGTCCCCTCCACCTCGGGGCGGGTGCGCCCGGCGACCGGGGTCCCCACGGCCACGTCCCCGGTCCCGGCGTGCCGCCCCAGGAGCAGCTGCCAGGCGGCGAGCAGCGTCATGAACAGGGTGGCGCCCTCGGCCTGCGCGAGCGCCCGCACGGCGTGACCCGTCGAAGCGGCGAAGGTGCGGGAGCGGCGCCCGCCCGCTACCCCGGCGGAGGCGGCCCGCGGCCGGTCGGTCGGGAGCTCCAGGAGCGGGGGGAGGCCGGCCAGGCGCGCGCGCCAGAAGGCGAGCTGCGCCTCCAGGCGCTCGCCGCCCAGGTGCTCGCGCTGCCACACGGCGAAGTCGGGGTACTGCACCTCGGGGTCGGGGAGGGAGGGCGGCCTGCCGGCGGCGAGGGCGTCGTACAGCTCGGCCATCTCGCGCACCATGATCCCCATGGACCACTCGTCGCTGACGATGTGGTGCATGTCGAAGAGCAGCGCCTGCTCCCCTCGGGCGAGGCGCACCCGCATGGCGCGCAGCACGGGGCCGCGCTCCAGGTCGAAGGGGCGGGAGTTCGCCGCGGCCACCACGCGGGCCAGGGCGCGCTCGCGATGGTCCTCCGCCAGCCCGGCCAGGTCGACGACGGGGAGGACGAGGGGCGCGGGGGGGAGCACCACCTGCACGGGCTCGCCGTCGCCGCCGCCCTCGCGGAACACGGTGCGGAGCGCCTCGTGGCGCCGCACCAGCTCCCCCAGCGCCAGGGCGAGCGCCCGCGCGTCCAGCGGGCCGCGCAGCCGCAGCGAAAGGGGGAGGCCGTACGCCACGCTCCCGGGCGCCGCCTGCTCGGCGAGCCAGATGCGGCGCTGGGCGAAGGAAAGGGGGAGCGGTCCGCCGCCCGCCGGGCGGGGGCGGACCGGCGGCGGGCCGGAGCCCCGGGCCTTTTCCTGGAGGATCTTCTGGAGGAGGAGGCGCTTTTCCGGGGAAAGGTGCGCCAGGCGGTCCGCGTTGTCGCTCATCGCCTCAGCTCTCCGTCGCGCGCAGCAGGCGCATCACTTCCTCGTCGCTCAGGGCGGCCAGCTTCGCCATCTCCTCGTCCACCTGCAGGTCGTCCACCACGGCGGCGGGGGCCGCGGCGAGCGCTCGCTCGGCCAGCTCCGCCACGCTGGGCGCCTCGAACAGAGCGCGCAGCGGCAAGTCCACGCCCATGGCGGTCCGCACCCGCGCGACCACCTGCGTGGCGAGCAGCGAGTGCCCGCCCAGGGCGAAGAAGTCGTCGTGGATCCCCACCCGCTCCAGCTTGAGCACCTCGGCGAAGATCCCCGCCAGCATCTCCTCGATCACGCCCCGCGGCGCCGCGTACCCGCGCGCCTCCGCGGGCTCCGGGTCGGGGAGCGCCAGCCGGTCCACCTTGCCGGTGGAGGTGAGCGGGAGCGCCTCCACGGCCACGAACGCCGCGGGGACCATGTGCTCGGGGACGCGCTCGCGCGCCCACCCCCGCAGCTCGGCCGGGGCGGGCGCGCCGCCCGGGGCCGCCGCGACCAGCCACGCCACCAGCCGCCGCTCGCCGGACGCGTCCGCGCGCGGGGCCACCACCACCTCGCGCACGGCGGGGTGGGCGCGCAGGGCGGCCTCCACCTCGCCGGGCTCCACGCGGACGCCCCGCACCTTGACCTGGAAGTCGGTCCGTCCCAGGAACTCCAGGCCCCCGTCCGGGAGCCGCCGCCCCAGGTCGCCGGTGCGGTAGGCGCGCAGCGGCCCTCCCGCCGGGTCGGGGACGAAGGCGGCGGCGGTCGCCTCCGGCCGCCCCCAGTAGCCAAGCGCCAGGTGCGCCCCGCGCACCACGATCTCGCCGGCGCCGTACACCGCGGGCTGCTCGCCGGCCGCGTTCACCAGGAGCACGCCGGTGTCCCGCACCGGCAGCCCCACCGGGAGGACCGCGCCGCGGGGCCCGTGCTCGTGGTCCAGGAACGCCTGCAGGGTGACGGTGGACTCGGTGGGGCCCAGCCCGTTGACCAGCACCGCCCCCGCGGGGAAGTGCCGCCGGAACGCATCCCAGTCGCGCCGCTGCGCCTCCTCGCCGCCCAGCACCACCACGCGCACGGCGGGAAAGACGTCGTCCCCGCCCAGGCCGCCGGCCAGGTGCCGGAAGACGGTGGGGGTGGAGTGGTACAGGGTGATCCCCTCGCGCCGCATCCACTCCGCGGCGCCGCCGGCGGGCTCGGCGCGCCAGTCGAACGGGCGCAGCGAGGCGCCGTTCAGCAGGGCGCCCCAGATGGCCATGACCGCCGCGTCGAAGGTGTACGACGAGAACAGCGTGAGCACGTCGTCCGGTGCGATGCGCAGGTTGTGCGTGTAGGCGCGGATGAAGTGCAGCACGTTGCGGTGGCTCTGCGCCACGCCCTTGGGCCGCCCGGTGGAGCCGGAGGTGTACAGCAGGTACGCCAGGTCGTCGGGGGACGCCGGGTGCGAAGGCGACGACGCTCCGTCCCCCGGCGCCGCGTCGTCCAGCACCACGACCGGGACGCGGCCGCCCGCCAGCTCGCGGGCCTGGGCGGCGTGCTCCGCGTCGGCGAGGAGCACGGCGGCGCCGGAGTCCTCCAGCACCCCCGCGCTCCGCTCGCGCGGGTGCCCGGGGTCCAGCGGGACGTACGCCCTGCCGGCCTTGAGCGCGCCCAGGATCCCCACCAGCATGGGCGCGTCGTGCCCGAACAGCAGCGCGGCCCGCTCCCCCGCCCCGGGGGAAGCGCGCAGCAGGGCGGCGGCGGCGCGGTCGGCGGCGCCGTCCAGCTCCGCGTACGTCAGCGAGTGGCGCCGCGTGCGCACCGCCAGCCGGTCCGGGTGCAGCCGCGCCTGCGCGGCGAAGCGCGCGGGGATCGTCTGCTCCGCGGCGTCCTCCGCCCAGGGACCGAAGGGGCGGCCGTCCTCGGGGAGGCCGGGGGCGCGGGGCGCCTCCGGGGCGGCCAGCGGCAGGTCGGAGACGCGCAGGTCGGGGCGCTTCACCACGGCTTCCAGGAGCGCCGCCAGGTGGACCAGCGCCTCGCCCATGCGCGCGTCGTCGAACAGGTCGGCGTCGTACACCAGCTCCAGCCCGATCCCCCCGGCCGTCTCTCGGGCGTACAGGTTCCAGTCGTACCGGGCGGGAGCCTGCCCGCCGCCCAGCATCTCCATCTCCACCCCGGGAAGTGCCGGCGGGCCGCCGTCGGCGAAGTTGAGGAAGTTGAACATCACCTGGAACACCGGCGCGTGGCTCAGGCTGCGCGCGGGGGCAAGCTCCTCCAGCAGCTGCTCGAAGGGGAGGTCCTGGTGGGCGTACGCGCCCAGCGTCGCCTCGCGCACCCGCGCCAGCAGCTCGCGGAAGGTGGGGTCGCCGCCGACGTCGGTGCGGAGCGCCAGGGTGTTGAGGAAATAGCCGATCATCCCCTCCGTCTCCGGGCGGTTGCGCCCGGCGATGGGGGTGCCCACCACCACGTCGGTCTCCCCCGTGTAGCGGGCGAGCAGCGCGGCGAACGCGGCGAGCAGCGTCATGAACGGCGTGGTCCCCTCCTCCCTGCCGAGCGCGCGCACGGCGTCGGACAGCCCGGCGGGGAGATGCAGGGCGCGGGACGCGCCGCGGTGCCGCTGCACCGTGGGGCGGGGGCGCGCCGCGGGGAGCTCCAGGAGGGGAGGGGCGCCGGCGAGCGCGCCGCGCCAGAAGGCGAGCTGCGCCTCCAGCGTCTCGCCCGCCAGCCAGCCGCGCTGCCATGCGGCGTAGTCGGCGTACTGCACCGGCAGCGCCGGGAGGGGCGAGGGCCTGCCGCGCACGCCGGCCCGGTACAGCGCCGACACCTCGCGCAGCAGCACCTGCATGCTCCACCCGTCGCTGACGATGTGGTGCAGGGTGAGGAGGAGCGCCCAGTCGTCGTCCGCGGTGCGCAGCAGCACGCTCCGCAGCAGCGGCCCGCGCGCCAGCTCGAAGGGGCGCGACGCTTCCTCGCCCGCCAGGCGGCGGGCGGCGGCCTCGCGCGCGTCCTCCGGGAGGGCGCGCAGGTCCACGACGGCCAGGGGACGCGGCCCCGCCGGGAGGATGCGCTGCACCGGCTCGCCGTCCACGTCCGGGAAGACGGTGCGCAGCGACTCGTGCCGCCGCACCAGCTCCGCGAGGGCCCGCTCCAGCGCCCCCACGTCCAGCGCGCCGCGCAGCCGCAGCGGGAAGGGCATGTTCCAGGCGGTGGTGCCCGGCTCCAGCCGGTCGATCAGCCAGAGCCGCCGCTGGGCGAAGGACACCGGCACGTCGGACGTGCGCGGGACCGGCAGGATGGGCGGCGGCGGGGCGACGCCCGCGCGCCGCGCCTCCGCCACGCGCTCCGCCATCTGCGCCACGGTGGGCGCCTCGAAGAGCGTGCGCAGCGGCAGCTCCACCCCGAACGCCCCGCTCACGCGGGAGATCGCGATGGTGGCGAGGAGCGAGTGGCCGCCCAGCTCGAAGAAGTTGCCGTGGGCGCCCACGCGCTCCACGTCCAGCACCGCGCCCCAGATCCCGGCCAGGATCTCCTCCATGGGAGTGCGGGGGGCGACCCACGCCCCCGCGTCCTCCCCGGCCTCCACCTCCGGCAGCGCCCGCCGGTCCAGCTTTCCGCCCGGAGTCAGGGGAAGCGTGTCCAGCACCGCGACCACGGCCGGCACCATGTACTCCGGCAGCCGCTCCGCCAGCCACGCCCGCAGCGCGGCGCCCCCGGCCGGCTCGCCCTCCGCCACGGTGACGAAGCCCACCAGCCGCCGGTCGGCGCCCTCGCCTCGCACGGCCACGGCCGCCTCGCGCACCGCCGGGTGCGCGGCCAGGGCGGCCTCGACCTCGCCCGGCTCGATGCGGAAGCCGCGCACCTTGACCTGCTGGTCGATGCGGCCCAGGAACTCGATGTCGCCCCGCGCGCTCCAGCGCGCCCGGTCGCCGGTGCGGTACAGCCGGGCCCCCGGCTCCGCCGCGAAGGGGTCCGGGACGAAGCGCTCGGCCGTCGCCTCCGGCCGCTCCAGGTAGCCGCGGGCCACCCCCAGGCCGCCCACGCACAGCTCGCCCGGCCACCCCAGGGGCGCCGGCTCCATGGCGGGGTCCAGCACGTACGCGGTGCTCCCCGCGACCGGCCGCCCGATGGGCACCGTCCACGCGTCCTCCGCGACCCGCTCGATGAGGTGCCAGGTGCTGAACGTGGTGTTCTCGGTGGGCCCGTAGCCGTTGACCAGCCGGCGCGGCGGGCCGCCCGCCAGGCAGGCGCGCAGCGAGGGCGGGTCCAGCGCCTCGCCGCCCACCAGCAGGTGCGTCATCGTGGCGAAGGCATCCGGCACCTCGCGCACGGTCTGGTTGAAGAGCGTGGCGGTGAGGAACGCCCCGGTCACCCGCTCCTCCCGCAGGGTCGCGGCGAGCTCCCGCGGGTCGAGCACGCTTTCCCGGTCGATGCCGACGACGCAGCCGCCGTTCAGCAGCGCGCCCCAGATCTCCCAGGTGGCGGCGTCGAACACCGGGTTCGCCAGCTGCGCGACCCGGTCCCCCGGCCCGAGCTGCGCGAAGTCGGCGCCGCGCACCAGCCGCACGATCCCCCGGTGCGGCACGGCGACGCCCTTGGGGGTGCCGGTGGAGCCGGAGGTGTAGATGACGCAGGCGAGAGATAGGGAACAGGGAACAGCCTGCAACGGCACGTTCGCTGTCCGACGTGTCGTTCTCCCCCTCCCCCCTTGCGGGGGAGGGGGTCGGGGGAAGGGGGGTCAGCGCGACGACCTCGCCCGCGAAGTCGGCGAGGCGGTTCCCGGCGGCGCCGTCGGTCAGCAGCACGCGCGCGCCGGCATCGGCCAGCATGAAGGCGAGGCGCTCCGCCGGGTATTCCGGGTCCAGCGGGAGGTAGGCCCCGCCCGCACGCAGGATCGCCAGCATCCCCACGACCATCGCCGCGGAGCGCTCCGCGCACAGCCCCACGCGCGCGTCCGGCCCCACCCCGCGGGCCGCCAGCTCCCGCGCAAGCGCGGCGGAGCGGCGGTCCAGCTCCGCGTAGGTCGTCGCCGCGCCGCCAAAGGACAGGGCGGCGGCGTCCGGGGTGCGCGCCGCCTGCGCGGCGAACAGCTCGGGGACGGTGTGCGCCGGCGCGGGGAGGGCGCCCGGGGCGCCCCACTCCGCGACGAGGACGCGGCGCTCGCCGGGGGCCAGGAGCGGGATGTCGGCGAGGCGGCGGCCGGGGTCGGCGAGCGCGCCCTCCAGCAGGGCGGCGTAGCGCTCCGCCAGCCGCCCGGCGGTGTCCGCGTCGAACAGCTCGGTGCGGAAGACGATGCCGCCGGCGAAGCGTCCGCCCACGTCCGTCAGCTCCAGGGCCAGGTCGTACTTGGCCGCGGCCGCCCCGCCGCCGAACGGCTCCACCCGGGCGCCGCCCAGCGACAGCTCGCCCGCGTCCGCAGTCTGGAGCGCGAAGATCGCCTGGTAGATGGGGGTGCTGCCCGCCGCCCGGTCCGGCGCCAGCACCTCCACCAGCCGCTCGAAGGGGAAGTCCTGGTGCGCGAAGGCGCCGAGCACCTCCTCGCGGACATGCCCCAGCAGGCCGTCGAAGCTTTCACCCGCCGGAATGCGCGCCCGCAGCGCCAGCGTGTTCACGAAAAAGCCGATCAGCCCCTCCACCTCGCGGCGGTCGCGCCCCGCGACGGGGGTGCCGACGATCACGTCGTCCAGGCCGGACCAGCGGGCGAGCAGCGCCTGCCACGCCGCCAGCAGCGCCATGAACGGCGTGGCGCCCCGCCGCCGCGCCCAGGCGCGCACCCGCTCCGACAGCTCCGGCGGCAGCTCCACCCGCACGGCGGCGCCGCGGCCGTCCGGGTGCGCGGGGCGGGGCCGGTCGGTCGGCAGCTCCAGCAGCGGGGGCGCGCCCTCCAGCCGCCCGCTCCACCAGGCGATCTGCGCATCCAGCGTCTCGCCCGACATCCAGCGGTGCTGCCAGGCGGCGTAGTCGGCGTACTGCACGGGGAGCGGCTCGAGCGCCGGGGCGCGTCGCTCCACGGCGGCCGCGTACAGCTCGCTCACCTCGCGCGTGAGCACGCCGACGCTCCACCCGTCGCTCACCGCGTGGTGAAGGGTGAAGAGCACGGCCCGGTCCTCGTCGCCCAGGTGGAGCAGCGTGCTCCGCAGCAGCGGCCCCGCGCCCAGGTCGAAGGGGCGCATCGCCTCCTCGCCGGCGAGCCGCAGCGCCTCGCGCCCGGCGCGGTCCGCGGGCAGGGCGCCCAGGTCCACCACGGGCAGCGGCACGGGCGCCGGCGGGAGGACGACCTGCACCGGCTCGCCGCCGCTGGCGGGGAGCACGGTGCGCAGC
>JBEVLE010000490.1:0-19162 GCA_040509335.1 Longimicrobiaceae bacterium
TACCCCCCACGATCTGTTCGGAGGGAGACTCGCCGGCGGTTTGGCGAGGCTCACTCCGGCGCAGGGAAACCCGCCGGCCGTTTGGCGGGGTTCCCGGAGCCCGCGGAGGAGACCGGCGGGGCAGTTTCCGCCGGGCTCCGCAGCGGCCCCGCCTGGACAGAAAGAAGCCTAAACCTTCCCCGCCGCCCGCCGCGACTTGTAGTACTCGTACACCCCCGGCAGCACGGACAGCAGGATGATGACGACGATCACCAGCCCGAAGTTGTCCTTGACCGCCGGGATGTTCCCGAAAAAGTACCCCGCGAACAGGAACGCCGTGATCCACACCACCCCGCCGATGACGTTGTAGGTGATGAACTTGCCGTAGTCCATCCGCGACGCCCCCGCCACGAACGGCGCGTACGTCCGCACGATGGGGATGAAGCGCGCGATGATGATGGTCTTGCCGCCGTACTTGGCGTAGAACTCCTCGGTGCGCAGCAGGTACTCCGTCTTCAGCACCCGCGCGTCAGGCTTGAAGACGCGCGTCCCCACCGCCTTGCCGATGGCGTAGTTGACCGTGTCGCCCAGCACCGCCGCCACGCACAGCAGCACCCACAGCACGAACACGTTCATGGCCCCGCCCGCCGCCAGCGCGCCGGTGGCGAACAGGAGCGAGTCGCCGGGGAGGAACGGGGTGACCACCAGCCCCGTCTCGCAGAAGATGATCGCGAACAGGATCCCGTAGGTCCACCCGCCGTAGTCGCGGATCAGCTCGGTGAGGTGGACGTCCAGGTGGAGGAAGTAGTCGATGAACTCGCGGATCAGCTGCATTCCCGGCCGCCTCGCTCGTTGATGCCTGGTTCAGCGGTCGGGAAGCCCTCTCCCCGACGTGGGACGGGAATGCTATCGGCTGGCGGGAGTTGATACAAGCCCGTGCGGCGCGGCGGCTTCCCGCGCCGGGAGGGCGGCTTTACCTTGTCGGGGGTGCGGGCGCGCCCGCATCCGTCCCCGGGATCGACGCAGCGAGGAGAGACATGAGCGACACCCCCCACGACGCGCTCTCGCCCGGCGAGACGCTCCGCTACGCGCGGCACCTGATCCTCCCGGAGGTGGGCCCCGCCGGGCAGCGCAGGCTCAAGCAGGCGCGCGTGCTGCTGGTGGGCGCGGGCGGGCTGGGCTCGCCGGTGGCGCTGTACCTGGCGGCGGCGGGGGTGGGGACGCTGGGGATGGTGGACTTCGACGTGGTGGATGCCACCAACCTCCAGCGGCAGGTGCTGCACGGCACGGCGGACGTGGGAAGGGCCAAGCTGGACTCCGCCCGCGACCGCGTCGGCGCGCTGAACCCGCACGTGGCCGTGGAGCCCCACCCGGTGCGGCTGACCTCGGCCAACGCGCTGGAATTGTTCCGCGAGTACGACGTGGTGGTGGACGGCACCGACAACTTCCCCACCCGCTACCTGGTGAACGACGCCTGCGTGCTCACGGGAAAGCCCAACGTGTACGGCTCCATCCTGCGCTGGGAGGGGCAGGCGTCGGTGTTCTGGGCGGAGCGCGGCCCCTGCTACCGCTGCCTGTTCCGCGACCCGCCGCCTCCGGGGCTGGTCCCCTCCTGCGCGGAGGGCGGGGTGCTGGGGGTGCTCCCCGGGATCGTGGGGACGCTCCAGGCCGCGGAAACGCTCAAGCTGCTGCTGGGGGTTGGGGAGCCGCTTGTGGGGCGGCTCTTGCTTTTGGACGCGCTGCGGATGAGGTTTCGGGAGCTCCGGCTCCGCAAGGACCCGGAGTGCCCGGCGTGCGGCGAGCGGCCCACGATCCGGGAACTGATCGACTACGAGCGGTTCTGCGGCGTGCCCCCGACGAACCCGACGGAGACCCGGATGGCCAACGGAAGCGAGATCCCGGAGATCACCCCCGCCGAGCTGAAGCAGCGGCTGGACCGCGGCGACCGGCTCACCATCATCGACGTGCGCGAGCCGCACGAGTGGGACATCGCCAACCTGGAGGAGCACGGCGCCCGGCTGATCCCGCTGGGGGAGATCGAGGAGCGCGCCGGCGAGATCGACCCGGAGGAGGAGATCGTCCTCCACTGCCGCTCCGGGGCGCGCAGCGCCAAGGCGCTGGCGGCGCTCCGCGACCGCGGCTACGCGCGGCTCTGGAACCTCAAGGGGGGAATCCTGGGCTGGTCCGACGACGTGGACCCGTCGCTTCCCAAGTACTGAACGGCAGGGAACAGGGAACAGGGAACAGGGAACAGGGAACAGGGAACAGGGAACAGGGAACAGGGAACAGGGAACAGGGAACAGGGAACAGGGAACAGGGAACAGCCTGCTTCAACCGGTGCACACGAAGCGTGCAGCGTCACTGCGGGGCGCACGCATTCCGTTTCCTTCTTCGTACGCACTCCCCGGTGCCTCCGCGGCGCCGGGGAGGCTTCGTCTGCGGTCTCTGTTTCCGCATCTCATGACCGATTCGTGCCGCGCCGTGTCCTCGGGGGCGGCGCGGGCCGACACTTCAACGGAGGGAGCGCGTCCGCTTCCTCGCTTCCCACGCGACACCATGCACAGCACGGCTGAAAGCGCCGCGGCGTCCCCGCCCGCGCTCCCCGACTTCGACGACGTGCGCGCGGCCGCGGAGCGACTCCGCGGCGTGGCCCACCGCACCCCGGTGATGACCTCGCGCACGCTCGACGGGCTCGCGGGGGCCACGGTGCTGCTCAAGTGCGAGAACCTGCAGCGCGGCGGCGCGTTCAAGTTCCGGGGCGCGTACAACTCCGTGTCCGGGCTGACGGAGGCCGAGCGGCGCGCGGGGGTGCTCACCTTCTCGTCGGGGAACCACGCGCAGGCGCTGGCGATCACGGGGCGGATCCTGGGGGTGAAGACCGCGGTGGTGATGCCCGAGAACGCGCCGGCCGCCAAGGTGGAGGCCACCCGCGGCTACGGCGCCGAGGTGATCCTGTACGACCCCGCTACCGCGTCGCGCGAGGAGATCGCCACCCGGCTGCGCGACGAGCGGGGGATGACGCTGCTCCCGCCCTTCGACCACCGCGACGTGATCGCGGGGCAGGGGACGGCGGCGCTGGAGCTGTTCGAGGAGGCGGGTCCGCTCGACGCGGTCCTCGCCCCCTGCGGCGGCGGCGGGCTGCTGAGCGGCACGGCGCTGGCGGCGCGGGGGATGGCGCCCGGGTGCCGCGTGGTGGGGGTGGAGCCGGCGCTGGCGGACGACGCCACCCGCTCCTTCCGGAGCGGCGAGCTGCAGTGGGTCCACAACCCGCCCACCATCGCCGACGGGCTGCGCACCCCCTCGCTGGGGAGCATCACCTTCGCCGTGGTGCGCGCCCACGTGGACGACATGCGCACCGTGGCCGAGGCGGAGATCGTGGAAGCCATGCGCTTCCTGTGGACCCGCGCCAAGCTGGTGGTGGAGCCCTCCGGGGCGGTGCCCGTGGCGGCGCTGCTGGCCGGGATCCCCGAGCTGCGGGGCGCGCGCGTGGGGGTGGTGCTCAGCGGCGGCAACGTGGACCTGGCCGCCGCCTGCCGCCTGCTGGCGTAGGTCCCGCCGGCCGCCCGGACGGACCGGGGCGGCCGCCGGCAGCGCAGGACGACAGTCCCCACGGGGACATTTTGCGGACGGTCCGGGCGGTGCGCGCGCGGCCGGGCGAGGACTCCAGGGGTGCAGATGATCCGGAGCGAAACGGCGGGCCAGCGGGAAACGGGGACCATCCTGGTCGTCGACGACGAGCAGGGGATCCTGCGCTCCCTCCACAAGTTCCTGACCCGCCTGGGCCACCGGGTGGAAACGGCCACCAGCGTGCGCGGCGCGCTGGAGCTGCTGGCTCCCGGCCGCTTCGACCTGGTGCTCACCGACCTGCGCATGCCCGAGGCGTCCGGCCTGGAGCTGCTTTCCGAGGTGCGCGCGCGCTCGCCGGGGACGCGCACCATCCTGATGAGCGCCAACGCCGACATCCCCTCCGCGGCCATGGCCATCGAGCGCGGGGTGGACCAGCTCATCATCAAGCCCTTCGACCTGGAGGTCCTGCGGCAGCGGGTGGAGCAGTCGCTCGCCCGCCGCCGCGCCGAGACCGCCGCCGTGCTCGAGCGCGAGCTGCTGGAGGCGCAGCTCCGCCGCCGCGACACCGAAAGCAAGATCTGGATCCTGCGCGCCGCCCACGCGCTGGCCGCCGCGGTGGAGGCCAAGGACCCGTACACCGCCGGCCACGCCACCCGCGTCACGGCGTACGCCATGTCCATCGCCGAGGCGCTGGGCGGCATCGACCTGCTGCGCTTCCGGCTGGCGGGCGACCTGCACGACGTGGGGAAGATCGGCGTCCCGGACGTGGTCCTCAACAAGCCCGGCCGGCTGGAGCCCGACGAGATGGAGCTGGTGCGCCGCCACCCGGAGACCGGGGCGCGCATCCTGGAGCCGCTGATCGACGATCCCATGGTGCTGGGGGTGGTGCGCTGGCACCACGAACGCTGGGACGGCGAGGGGTATCCGGACCGGCTCGCCGGCGAGGCCATCCCGCTCCCCGCGCGGGTGCTGGCGGTGGCGGACACGCTGGACGCAATGACCTCCAACCGGGCGTACCGGGGCGGGCTACCCTGGGCGGTCGCGCTGGCGGAGATCCGGGCGTGCTCGGGCTCGCAGTTCGACCCCGCGGTGGTGGAGGCGTTCGAGCGCGCGCTCCCGGTTCTGGAGGCCCAGTTTTCGGGGTTTTTCGGGGACGACGCACGGCGCGCGGGGTAGCTTTTGTCGCGCTTCGGCTGGTTTTGCGCGGGGCCGCTCCGGAGCCCGGCGGTACTGCTGCCGGTCTCCTGCGCGTGCTCCGGGAACCCCGCCAAACGGCCGGCGGGTTTCCCTGCGCCGGGGTGAGCCTCGCCAAACAGCCGGCGAGTCTCCCCCCGAACAGACTTCGGGGGGTACTGCGGAACCGCAACGGCGCCCCCACCTCCGTGCCGTCGCGTACTTCGTACTTCGTACTGCCGTTCACTTCCGCACTTTCGCACTCCCGCACTTCGCCCCTAACTTCCCGCGCCACCCCCACCCGGAGGCGACCTGACATGCCGCTGCGCCCAGCACGCTCCGTCCTCGCTGCGCTCGTGCTCGCGGGCTGCGCGCCTTCGCTCGCGCCGCCTGCCGCGCCGCCCGCGGAGTCGGTGGCGGGGTGGGACCGGGTGGAGAGGGTCGCCCAGGGGGTGCGGCACCTGTCGCGGGTGGGCGGGGCGGGGCCGTGGGCGGTCCACGTGGTCGAGGTGGACCGGCTCGCGTGCGGCGTGGAGCTGGGGACCGTCAAGGCCGCCGACCGGCTGCAGGGGCGGGAAACCACGGCGGAGCTGGCCCGGCGCGCGGAGCGCTTCCGGCAGCGGCCCGTGCTCGCCGCGCTGAACGCGGACTTCTTCAGCTTCACCCCGCCGGGCGTGCCCACCGGGGCGCAGGTGGTGGGGGGCGAGGTCGTGCGCGGACCCGGGGAGCGCGCGGTCCTGGGCGTCACCGGCGAGGGCGAGCCCTTCATCGCCGGGCGGGTGCGGCTCGGGGGGAAGCTGTGGCTGTCGCAGGGGCTTTCCGCCACCCTGGGACGGGTCAACGCGCCCCCCGCCGGCGACACCCTCGCCGTGTACAACCGCTACTTCGGGGCGGCCACGCCCACGGACACCGGCGTGGTGGAATTGCTCGTGCGGCGCCTGCGCTTCCCGGTCGCGGTGGGCGACACCGTGCGGGGCGTGCTGGTGGGCTCCGACACCGCCGCGGCGGGCGTCGCCATCCCCGAGGACGGAGTGGTGTTCGCGGCGCGGGGGCGCGCGGCGGACTTCCTGCGCCTCCTCACGCCCCCGGGCGACACCGTGCGCTGGACGCTGCGCTTCGAGCCCGCCCCCGGGCCCGTGCGGGAGATGGTCGGCGGACACCCCGTGCTCCTCCGGCGCGGGGCCGAGGTCCCGGACGCCGAGTCCGGCGCGGCCGCGGAGTTCTCGGCCACGCGGCACCCGCGCTCCGCGGTGGGGTGGCGGGCGGACGGGACGCTGCTGCTGGTGTCCGTGGACGGGCGGCAGCCCGGGCACAGCGCGGGGATGTCGCTGGCCGAGATGCGGGCGCTCTTCCGCGAGCTGGGCGCCGTCGAGGCGCTCAACCTGGACGGGGGCGGCTCCACCGCGCTGGTGGTGAACGGGAACGTGGTCAACCGCCCCTCCGACGCCGGGGGCGAGCGCCCCGTCGCCAACGCCCTGGTCCTGCTCGGACCCCTCCCCGGCACCTGCCGGGGCCCCTGACCCGCACCGCGGGAGTTCCCGTTCGGGAACGCTGGCGGCCCGTGCGGGCCCCGCGGGGGAGCCCCCGCCGCGTCCGCAAGCCGGGGCGGCCCCGTAGGGCCGCGGCTCAAGTCGTTGTCCAGGGTATGTCTGGGCATCCTACAAGTGTTTCACGACATACGGCGTTGACACGGAGCCCTCCGGAGCGCAATTTATCACCTCTTGAGGACCTGCCCGGCTCCTTCGGGACGCACTAGCTCTTCCAACGCCACGCTGAGACATCCATCCCGGCCCGCCGCACGCGGCGGCTCGGGCATCCTTCCCGTGGGTCTGAACCGTTTCGCAAAAGACACCGTGAGCCAGTTCGCTTTCACTACCGGCCGTGCGCGGCCCCGGGCGGCATCCCTGCTGGCGGCCGGCTTCGCCGCGCTCGCGCTCGTGCTCGCAGCCGCGTGCGACGACGACGACGGCACCGGCTCCGGGCGCACCGTCGCGCGGGTCGCGGTCACGGCCTCCGCCGCCACGCTGGAAGCGGGGAAGACGCTCCAGCTGGTCGCCGTGGCGTACGACCGCCGCAACCGCGCGCTCACCGGGAAGACCTTTTCCTGGGCCAGCAGCAGCGACGCGCTCGCCACCGTCGCGCAGGACGGCACGGTGACGGGACGCGCCGCCGGGCCGGTGACCATCAGCGCCGCCTCGGAGGGCGTCACCGGCACGCTCGCCCTCACCATCTCGGCGGCGCCGCAGCCGGTGGCCACCCGCGTGGCGGTCGTGCCCTCGTTCGCCACGGTGGACGCGGGCGGCACCTCCACGCTGCGCGCCGCTGCGCTCGCCGCCAACGGCGACACCGTCCGCGGGGCCGCGTTCACCTGGACCGCCACCCCCCAGGCCGCCGCCACGGTGAGCACCGCCGGCGTGGTCACGGGCGTGGCGCCGGGGCTGGCGCTTGTGGTGGCGCGCGCCGGCACCCTCGCCGACTCCGCGGCCGTCGCGGTGCTGGGTCCCCGCACCCTGCTTTCCACGGCCTTCCCCGGCAGCTCCATCCGCACCTCGGTGGCCGCGGGGCAGACCTTTACCGTCCCGGTGGTGCTGGACCTGAGCAAGGTGGGGAGCAACGGCGACCTGGGCTCGGCCCAGTTCGACCTGGTCTTCGACCCCGCCGTGCTCCAGTACGTGTCCGCGGCGAGCACGCTGCAGGGCGCGGCCGAGACCAACCTGGTGAGCGCGGGGCGCGTGCGCTTCGCCTTCGCGGGGACCTCGGTGCAGGGGAGCCCGCGGCCCACGCTGACCACGCTGACCTTCCGGGTCGCGGCGGGCGCCGCGGCCGGGACGCAGACCCTGCTGAACCTGGTGTACACCGTGGCGCCGACGAACACCAGCTTCGTGGCCTACGAGATCCCGCTGGCGGTGGGCGGCGTCGTCCGCGTCGCCGCCCCCTGATCGGACGGACCGGACCGCCCGGCGCACGCCGCGCCCGGCGGAGCAGGACACTACGCAAGGAGAAGGACCGATGAGCAGGAAGAAGCGCTTCGCAGCGCCGTTCGCCCTCGCGCTCGCGCTGGGCCTCCTGGGCGGCTGCGAGAACGCGGTGCAGCCGCAGGAGCCGAGCGTCCTGGAGGGGCTCGCCCCGGGGATCCACCCCATCGTGGTGCTGACCTCGCAGGCGGGGAACGCCGCCACCGTGGAGCTGCACCTGAAGCGGGTGGGCGTGGACGCCAGGATCGCCAGCTTCCAGGGCGAGCTCGGGTTCGACCGGGAGCGCCTGACGCTCGCCGGCGCCGAGCTGAAGCCCGGGGTGATGGGCGCGTGGAACGAGAGCGCGCCGGGAACCGTCCGCTTCGCGGGCGCGGTGGCCGAGGGCATGGCCGACGGCGCGGTCCTCACGCTCCGCTTCACGGCCAAGGGCGCGGTCGAGGGCCAGGCGTTCCGGGTCAAGATGGAGGAGCTGGTCTCCTCGACCGACTTCCAGGACCTTTCCACGCGCCTGGTCGTCCGCGAGCAGCCCCTATTCTCTCCGTCTCCCCTCAAGTAGCCGCACCACAGAGGTGAGGACCGGACGGGTCCGCGGTTCATCCGCGGGCCCGATCATTCACGTTTGTCCGTTTTGATTCCTTTCCGGGAGACCAAAATGCGGTTCCTTCCCAGGCTCGCCCTGCTCTGCGGCGCGCTGCTCTTCCTGTTCGGCGCCTCCGCGCGCCCGCTCGCCGCCCAGTCGGGCGCGATCGGGATCCGCGGCGACGTCACGGCCGACGGCAACCTCACCGCGTCCGACGCGCTGGCGGTACTCTCCCACGTGGTGGGCAAGCCCCTCCCCGCCGGGTACTCCGCCGAGCTCGACGGCGACGCGGACGGCAACGGCCAGGTGACGGCGCTGGACGCGCTCGTCATCCTGGGCCGCGTCGTCGGCAAGGACGTGGCGCGCTACCCCGTGGGCAGGCGGCTCCTGTCCGGGGTGGTGGGAACCGCGGGGGGATCCGTCGTCTCCCGGCTCGACTCCATCCGGGTTGAGTTCCCGGAGGGGGCGCTCGCCGAGGCCGTGAACATCACGGTGGAGCCCGCCACCGGCCTCCCGGCGACGCCGGGGCTGGTCGCCGGCTCCGCGCTGTCGATGGGGCCGGACGGGCAGCGCTTCGCCAAGCCGGTGCGGCTGACGCTGCGCTACAGCCCGGCGGCGGTGCCGCAGGGCGTGGACCCCGCGGCGCTGCGCATCCACCGGCGCGTGGGCGACGGCTGGGAAGAGGTCCCGGGAGGGACGGTGGACGTGGCGTCGGCGACGGTGAGCGCGGTGCTGAGCGGCTTCAGCACCTACGCCATCCTGCCGCGCGCGGAGACGGGGCTGTCGCTGGTCAAGGTGGCGGGTGACGGACAGACGGGGACCGTGGGGCTTCCGCCCGCGGACTTCCTGGTGGTGCGGCTGGTGAACGCCGCCGGGCGCGGCGTGCCCAACCAGCTGCTGACCTGGACGGTGATCGAGGGCGGCGGCACCATCCGCCCGCTCGAGGAGCGGACCGACAGCGCCGGACGGGTGCGCGCGGTGTTCACCCTGGGGCCGGACGCCGGCCTCAACCGGGTGCGCGTTTCCGCAACGGCGGCCGACCCGGTGGTCTTCACCGCGACGGGCGTCTCGGCGGCGCCGAGCTCCATCGTGGTGTACTCCGGCGCGGACCAGACGGCGACCGCCGGCAGCCCTGTGGCCACTCCGCCCTCGGTTCGGGTGACGGACGCCCGCGGCAACCCGGTGGTAGACGCGACGGTGACCTTTGCGGTCGCGACCGGCGGCGGCAGCATCACCGGCGCCACCCCCAAGACCAACGCCAACGGCATCGCGACGGTGGGGAGCTGGACGCTGGGGACCACGGCCGGGCCCAACTCGCTCACCGCGTCGGTAGCGGGCGGGCTCAGCGTGACCATCAACGCCACGGGCATTCCGGGCGCGGCGGCCTCCATCTCCAAGCAGTCGGGTGACGGCGGGACCGCGGTGGTGGGGACCACGCGCGCCCTGGAGGCCAAGGTGGTGGACGCCAACGGCAACGGCGTCGCCGGGGTGACGGTCTCCTGGACCGTGGCCACGGGCGGCGGCTCGCTGTCGGCGCCCAGCTCCCTGACGGACGGCTCGGGCGTGGCTTCGGTGGTCTGGACCTTCGGCGGCACGGCGGGCGCGCAGAGCGTCACGGCGGCGTCCACCGGGCTCGCCGGCTCGCCGCTCACCTTCTCGGCGACCACCACGCCGGCCGCGGCGTCGCGCCTGGCGATCGCCACGCAGCCCTCGGCGGCGGCGCAGAGCGGCATCGCCTTCCCGCAGCAGCCCGTCCTCCAGCTCCAGGACGCGTTCGGCAACGCGGTCGCGCAGAGCGGCGTCGCGGTGACCGCGGCGCTCGCCTCCGGCACCGGCACGCTCGGCGGCACCGCGACGGTGAGCACCAACGCCGCGGGCGTGGCGACCTTCACCGACCTCGCCATCAGCGGCCCGGTGGGCGCGTACACCCTTGGCTTCTCGGCCACGGGGCTGACGGGCGCCACCTCGGGCACCATCAACCTGGCGGCGGGCGCGGCTTCGCAGCTGGCCGTCACCACGCAGCCGTCGGCGACGGCGCAGAGCGGGATCGCCTTCCCGCAGCAGCCCGTGGTACAGCTGCGCGACGCGGCCGGCAACCCGGTCTCGCAGGCGGGCGTCACCGTCACGGCGGCGATCGCCACGGGCGGCGGCACGCTGGGCGGCACGACGACGGCGACGACCAACGCCAGCGGCGTGGCGACCTTCACCAACCTGTCCATCTCGGGCACGGTCGGCGACCGCACGCTGTCCTTCTCGGCCACGGGGCTGGCGGGCGCCACCTCGGGCACCATCACCCTGACGGCGGGCGCGGCCTCGCAGCTCGCGATCACCACGCAGCCCTCCGCGACGGCGCAGAGCGGGGTCGCATTCCCGCAGCAGCCGGTCGTTCAGCTTCGCGACGCCAGCGGCAACCCGGTAGCGCAGGCCGGGGTGACGGTCACGGCGGCGATCGCCACGGGCGGCGGCACGCTGGGCGGCACGACGACGGCGACCACCAACGCCAGCGGCGCGGCGACGTTCACCGACCTGTCGATCACCGGCACGATCGGCGACCGCACGCTCGCCTTCTCCGCGACCGGGCTGACCGGCGCGACCTCCGGCACCATCAGCGTGGGCGCGGGCGCGGCGACGCAGCTCACCATCACCACGCAGCCGTCCTCCACCGCGCAGAGCGGCGTGGCCTTCGCCACGCAGCCTGCCGTGCAGCTGCGCGACGCGAGCGGCAACCCGGTTGCGCAGTCGGGGGTGACGGTCACGGCGGCCATCGCCTCGGGCGCGGGCACGCTGGGCGGCACGACGACGGCGACGACCAACGCCGGCGGCATGGCGACCTTCACCGACCTTGCCATCACGGGCGTGGTCGGTGACCGGACGCTGTCCTTCTCGGCGACCGGGCTGACCGGCGCCACCTCCAGCACGATCAGCGTGACGGCGGGCGCGGCGACGCAGCTGGCCATCACGACGCAGCCCTCCGACAGCGTCCAGAGCGGGACCGCGTTCCCGCGGCAGCCCGTGATTCAGCTGCGCGACGCGAGCGGCAACGCGGTGGCGCAGTCGGGTGTGACGGTCACGGCGGCTATCGCCACGGGCGCGGGCACGCTGGGCGGCACGACCACGGCGACGACCAACGCCAGCGGCGTGGCGACCTTCACCAACCTGGTCATCACCGGCACCGTCGGTAATCGCACGCTCTCCTTTGCGGCGTCGGGTCTGACGGGCGCGACCTCGAACACCATCAGCGTGACGGCGGGCGCGGCTTCGCGGCTCGTCATCACCACGCAGCCGTCCTCCACCGCGCAGAGCGGCGTGGCCTTCGGCACGCAGCCGGCGGTGCAGGTCCAGGACGCCAGCGGCAACCCGATCGCCCAGGCGGGCGTGACGGTCACGGCGGCGATTGCTTCCGGCGCGGGCACGCTGGGCGGCACCACCACGGCGACGACCAATGCCAGCGGCGTGGCGACCTTCACCGACCTTGCCATCACCGGCGTGGTCGGCGACCGGACGCTGTCCTTCTCGGCGACCGGGCTGACCGGCGCCACCTCCAATACGATCAACGTGACGGCGGGCGCGGCGGCGCAGCTCGCCATCGCCACCCAGCCGTCCTCCACCGTGGAGAGCGGCGTCCCCTTCGCCACGCAGCCGGCGGTGCAGCTCCAGGACGCGAGCGGCAACGCGGTGGCGCAGTCGGGGGTGACGGTCACGGCGGCCATCGCCACGGGCGCGGGCACGCTGGGCGGCACGACGACGGCGACGACCAATGCCAGCGGCGTGGCGACCTTCACCAACCTCCAGATCACCGGCGTGCTCGGGGACCGCACGCTTTCCTTCTCGGCGTCGGGCCTGACGGGCGTCACCTCCAACACGGTCAGCGTGACGGCGGGTGCGGCGACGCAGCTCACCATCACCACCCAGCCTTCCGACAGCGTGCAGAGCGGGGCGACGTTCCCGCGGCAGCCCGTGGTGCAGCTGCGCGACGCGAGCGGCAACCCGGTGGCGCAGTCGGGGGTGACGGTCACGGCGGCCATCGCCACGGGAGCGGGGACGCTGGGCGGCACGACGACGGCGACGACCAACGCCAGCGGCGTGGCGACCTTCACCAACCTGGTCATCACGGGCGTGGTCGGCGACCGCACGCTGTCCTTCTCGGCGTCGGGCCTGACCGGCGCCACCTCGAGCACCATCAGCGTGTCGGCGGGTGGCGCATCGCAGCTCACGATCACGACGCAGCCCTCCGACAGCGTGCAGAGCGGGACGGCGTTCCCGCGGCAGCCCGTGGTGCAGCTGCGTGACGCGAGCGGTAACGCGGTGGCGCAGTCGGGGGTGACGGTCACGGCGGCCATCGCCACGGGCGCGGGCACGCTGGGCGGCACCACCACGGCGACGACCAACGCCAGCGGCGTGGCGACCTTCACCAACCTGGTCATCACGGGCGCGGTCGGGGACCGGACGCTCTCCTTCTCGGCGTCGGGGCTGACGGGCGCGACTTCGAGCACGGTCGCCGTGACGGCGGGCGCGGCGACGCAGCTCGCGGTCACCACCCAGCCGTCTTCCACCGCGCAGAGCGGCGTGGCCTTCGCCACGCAGCCGGCGGTGCAGATCCAGGACGCGAGCGGCAACCCGGTGGCGCAGTCGGGGGTGACGGTCACGGCGGCCATCGCCACGGGCGCGGGCACGCTGGGCGGCACGACGACGGCGACCACCAACGCCAGCGGCGTGGCGACCTTCACCAACCTGGTCATCACCGGCGCGGTCGGCGACCGGACGCTTTCCTTCTCGGCGTCGGGCCTGACGGGTGCGACTTCGAACACCATCAGCGTGACGGCGGGCGCGGCGACGCAGCTGGCCATCACCACGCAGCCGTCCGACAGCGTGCAGAGCGGGACGACGTTCCCGCGGCAGCCGGTGGTTCAGCTGCGCGACGCCAGCGGCAACCCGGTGGCGCAGTCGGGGGTGACGGTGACGGTGGCCATCGCCACGGGCGCGGGCACGCTGGGCGGCACCACCACGGCGACGACCAACGCCAGCGGCGTGGCGACCTTCACCGACCTGGTCATCACCGGCGTGGTCGGGGACCGGACGCTGTCCTTCTCGGCGACGGGCCTGACGGGCGCGACCTCGAGCACGGTCAGCGTGACGGCGGGCGGCGCATCGCAGCTGGTCATCACCACGCAGCCTTCGGACAGCGTGCAGAGCGGGGCGGCGTTCCCGCGGCAGCCGGTGGTCCAGCTGCGCGACGCGAGCGGCAACCCGGTGGCGCAGGCGGGGGTGACGGTCACGGCGGCCATCGCCACGGGCGGCGGCACGCTGGGCGGCACCACCACGGCATCGACCAACGCGAGCGGCGTGGCGACCTTCACCAACCTGTCCATCTCGGGCACGGTCGGCGACCGGACGCTCTCCTTCTCGGCGACCGGGCTGACCGGCGCCACCTCCAGCACGATCAGCGTCACGGCGGGCGCGGCATCGCAGCTGGTCATTTCGACGCAGCCGTCCGACAGCGTGCAGAGCGGGACGACGTTCCCGCGGCAGCCGGTGGTTCAGCTGCGCGACGCGAGCGGCAACCCGGTGGCTCAGGCGGGGGTGACGGTCACGGCGGCCATCGCTTCCGGCGGCGGCACGCTGGGCGGCACCACCACGGCATCGACCAACGCCAGCGGCGTGGCGACCTTCACCAACCTGTCCATCACGGGCACGGTGGGTGACCGGACACTCTCCTTCTCGGCGTCGGGGCTGACCGGCGCGACCTCGAGCACGATCAGCGTGACGGCGGGCGCGGCGTCGCAGCTGGCCGTCACCACGCAGCCCTCCGCCACGGTGCAGAGCGGGGTCGCCTTCCCGCAGCAGCCTGTGGTGCAGCTGCGCGACGCGGCGGGCAACCCGGTGGCGCAGGCGGGGGTGACGGTCACGGCGGCCATCGCTTCCGGCGGCGGCACGCTGGGCGGAACCACCACGGCCACCACCGACGCGGGTGGCGCGGCGACCTTCACCGACCTGTCGATCACCGGCTCGGTCGGTGCCCGGACGCTGTCCTTCTCGGCGTCGGGGCTGACGGGCGCAACTTCCAGCACGGTCACCGTGACGGCCGGCGCGGCGACGCAGCTCGCGATCACCACGCAGCCGTCCGACAGCGTGCAGAGCGGCATCGCGTTCCCGCGGCAGCCCGTGGTGCAGCTGCGTGACGCGAGCGGCAACGCGGTCAGCGAGGCGGGCGTTTCCGTCACCGCGGCGATCGCGTCCGGCGCGGGGACGCTGGGCGGCACCACCACGGCGACCACCAACGCCAGCGGGGTGGCGACCTTCACCGATCTCCAGATCACCGGCGCGGTCGGCGACCGGACGCTGTCGTTCTCGGCGTCGGGCCTGACCGGCGCGGTCTCCGCGACCGTCAGCGTGCGGGCGGGCGCGGCTTCTCAGCTGGTCATCACCACGCAGCCTTCGGACAGCGTGCAGGGCGGGGCGCCGTTCCCGCGGCAGCCGGTGGTGCAGCTGCGCGACGCGAGCGGCAACCCGGTGGCGCAGGCGGGGGTGACGGTCACGGCGGCGATCGCCACGGGCGGCGGCACGCTGGGCGGCACCACCACGGCGACGACCAACGCCAGCGGCGTGGCGACGTTCACCAACCTTTCCATCTCCGGGGCGGCGGGCGACCGCACCCTTTCCTTCTCGGCGACGGGGCTGACGGGAGCGACCTCCGCCACCGTCAGGGTCACTTCGGGTCCCCCGGCGCAGCTGTTCATCGCCACGCAGCCGTCGTCCAGCGCCCAGGCCGGGGTGGCCTTCGCCCAACAGCCGGCGGTGCAGCTCCGGGACGCGTCGGGCAACCCGTCGGCCCAGGCGGGAGTCGTCATCACGGCGGCCATCGCTTCGGGTGGCGGCACGCTGGGCGGAACCGTCACGGCGACGACGGACGCGACGGGCCTTGCGACCTTCACCAACCTGTCCATCGGCGGGACGGTGGGGAGCCGCACGCTCTCCTTCTCGGCGAGCGGGCTGACGGGCGCCACCTCGGGCACCATCAACGTGACCGCGGGCGCGGCGGCGGCGCTGGCCTTCTCGGTGCAGCCTTCCAACGTGGTCGCGAGCGCCCCGATCACCCCGGCGGTGCAGGTCTCGATCGTGGACGCCTACGGCAACCTGGTGACGGGCGCCAGCGACGTGGTGACCCTCGCCATCGGGAACAACCCGTCCGGCGGGACGCTTTCGGGCACCGCCAGCGCTCCGGCGACGGGCGGGGTAGCGACCTTCTCCGGCCTCAGCATCAACCTGGTCGGCGCCGGCTACACGCTCACGGCGAGCGCGGCCGGCCTGGGCACGGCCACGAGCGCCGGCTTCAACGTCACGCACGGTCCGCTGGACCACTTCCTGGTGGAAGCGGCCGGTGGCGGGCCCATCGGCGACCAGCTGGCCGGGACGCCGTTCAACGTGCGGGTCACGGCGCAGGACGCGTTCAACAACACCGTGACCAGCTTCACCGGCACGGTGGGCTTCACCAGCACGCCTTCCGGCGGGATCACGGCCGGCGGCACTTCGGGGGCGTTCACCGCCGGCGTGCTGTCGTCTCACGCCATCACCTTCGGGACGGCGGGAAGCTTCACCCTGACCGCCACCCGCACCGCGGGGACGGAGAGCGGGACCAGCAACAGCTTCCAGGTGCAGGCTCCCCCGACGGCCGTGAACGAGGGCCCGGCGCCCACCAGCGCGCCGGGGCAGCCCTTCCACGCGTTCTTCAGCAGCAGCGGGAGCCCGCAGACGTTCAGCCTGGCGGCTCCGGGCGTGCTGTCCAACGACAACCTGGGCTTCCCGGCGGCGACCATCACCTCCTTCGGGGCGGACTCGCTGGGCGGCAGCGTCACCACCTACTGGGCGGGGAGCACGGTTTCTCCGCTGCCGGGGACCGGGCGGACCACCGGGTCGCTGACGGTGAACGCGAACGGGTCCATCTCCTTCACGCCGCCGGACGGGTTCACCGGGAACTACGTCTTCCGGTACCGCCTGACCAACGTGCGCGGCACCTCCGACGGGCAGGTGACCATCGCGGTGGGCGCGAGGCCGGCGGCGGCGAACGACACGTACGCGCCGGTGCTGGTGGGCAACGTGCCCATCAACACGGCCACCAGCACCCAGTTCCGGGTCACCTCCAACGACGCGGGCGACGCCAAGACGCTCGCCATCACGGGCCAGAGCAACGGCACGGCGACGCTGAACGCGGACAGCACCTTCGTCTTCCGGCCCAACCCGGGCTTCGAGGGAACCGCGAGCTTCAGCTACACGGTGACCAACGGCTTCGGGACCACCGCCCCGGCGACGGTGACGATGACGGTGGCGAACCCGATCTGGTTCGTGGACGCCTCGGCGCCGGCGGGCGGCGACGGACGCTACGACGCCCGCTTCAACAGCCTGTCGAGCTTCGCGGCGATCAACAACGGCACCGGGAGCAACCCGGCCGCGAACGATCGGGTCTTCCTGTACACCGGCGCCTACACCGGCGCGGTGACGCTCCTGAACGGGCAGCAGTTCGTCGGGCAGGGCGCCACGGGGGCCTCGTTCGGCGCGGTGCTGGGCGTGACCTGGCCCGCGGACGCCGGTGCCCAGCCCGCCATCAACGGCACGTCGCCGACGATCACCTCGGCCACCACGGGGATCACGCTGGGGAGCGGAAACACGCTGCGCGGCTTCAACCTGGGGAACGTGACCGGGACGGCGCTCAGCGGCACCAGCTTCGGCACGGTCGTCGTGTCCGACGTGGGGATCAACACCACCGGGCAGGCGCTGAGCCTGACCACGGGCACGGTGAACGGCAGCTTCACGCAGCTGCGCTCCACCGGCGGGACCAACAACGTGTTCCTGTCGGGGGTGGCGACCACCGGAACCGCCACGCTGGGCGGCGCCGGGGACGTGCTCTCGGGCGCCACGGGCGATGCCTTCGTGGTGGCGGGCGGGACCGGCTCGTTCACCTACTCGGGGAACGTCACCCAGGCGAACAACGCGGCGCTGCTCAACGTGAGCGGCGGCCACTCGGGAACGCTGACCTTCCAGACGGGGACGCTGAGCGCGACCAACGGGACCGGGCTCCAGTTCAACAACGCGGACGGCACCTACGCCTTCACCGGCACCGCGACGATGGCCGGGGGCAACGCGGGGATCGACGTGAGCAACGGGTCGTCGGGGACCTTCACCTTCCCGGGCACCGCGAGCATCACCAACCCGACCGCGGAAACGGTGACGGTCAGCAACAGCGCGCCGACCTTCACCTACTCGGGCTCGCTGAGCAAGACCAACAATGCCAGCAGCGGGATCACGCTGAACACGAACACGGGCGGCACCATCACCTTCGACGGGCCCACAAAGGTGTTCAGCACCCTGACGGCCAACGCGGTGAACATCCTCGGCAACGGTGCGACGGTCGTCTTCGCCGACTCGCTGAAGATCACCACCACCACCGGGACGGGCTTCAACGCCACCGGCGGCGGGACGGTACGGGTAGCGGGGACGCACAACTCGATCACCTCGGCCGGCGGCGTGGCGCTCAACGTGGTGAGCACGACCATCGGCACGGGCGGGCTCAACTTCCGCAGCATCTCCGCCAACGGGGGAGCCAACGGGATCGTGCTGAACGGCACGGGCTCCACGGCGGGGCTCACCGTGACGGGGACCGGCAGCACGAGCACGGGCGGTGTCATCCAGAACACCACCGGCGACGGGATCTCGCTGACCAGCACCATCAGCCCGACCCTGTCCTTCATGGACGTGAGCGGCGCCGACGGGAGCGGGATCAACGGGACGAGCGTCTCCGGGCTGTCGCTGACGAGCCTGCGCGTCCTCAACAACACCGACGCGCTGGTGGAGGCCGGGGTACTGCTGACCAACCTCTCGGGGACCAACAGCATCACGTCCACCGAGGTCAGCGGCTCCACGGAGGACAACGTGCGGGTGGTCAACAACACCGGCACGCTCAACTCGCTGGCCATCAGCCAGTGCACGATCCGCAACAACAGCGCGGCGTCGGGCAACGTGGGGATCAACGTGCAGGCCAACGCGGGGGCGGTGATGACGGTGAGCGTCGACAACTGCGCGCTCAACGGCAACCGCACCATCGCCCTGCGGGCGGACGCCGCGGGGACCGCGCAGCTCAACTACACGGCGACGAACAACACCATCACGGCCGGCACGGCGGGCGTGCAGGGGAACCAGGGGATCGAGGTTTCCGCCTCCGCGGACGCCCAGGTCACCTACAACCTCGCCACCAACAAGGTCGGCACCGACGGGGTCACCAGCCAGCCGCTGGGGAACACGGGGATCAACATCTTCGGCGGCAACCGCAGCACCATGAGCGGGAAGATCACCACCAACCGGGTGGTCAACGCCGGGGCGGGGGTCAGCGGCTTCGGGATCCGGGTGTTCTCCAACGACACCACCACCATCCGGGCCAACGTGAACGGCAACACGGTCAGCAACGTGGGGCTGGACTACGGGATCCTGGCGGAGGCGTCCGGGTCGGACACGGCGGTGCCGCCGGCGGGCAGGGGGCGGCTGGACGTGGCGCTGACGAACAACAACGTGACGGTGCTGGCGGGTGCGCTGGACGGCATCCGGGCCCAGGCGCGGCACAACAACACCATCTGCGGGCGCATCTCCGGCAACACGGCGCCCGCCGGCGGCAGCGGCTTCTTCGGGCTGGTGGCGCGCCAGGCCAACGCGGCGGTCTTCAACATCGAGGGGCTCGCCGCCGGGGCGCAGAGCGGCGCAACCACCAAGACGTACCTCCAGGGGCAGAACCCGGCCTCCTCGGTGGACATCCTCGTGACGACCAACTTCAACGGGGTGGCGGCGAACAGCTGCACCATTCCCAACTGATCCATGACCGGGTGGGCGCCCGCGGCGGAACCTC
>JBEVLE010000491.1:0-5201 GCA_040509335.1 Longimicrobiaceae bacterium
GAGGGCGGTCAGCTTCCAGACGAGCCCGGAGGTCAGAGCCGCAGCGCGGCGATGGGCAGCAGGTCCGGCATGTCGCCCACGGCCAGCTTTTCCGTCACCCAGCGGCCGCCCTGGAAGCGGACCACGCAGCTGAACGGCCGCCGGATCGTCGCCCCCTCCAGCGTCACCCCCTCCAGCACGGCCTGCACGCTGTACCTCCCGTCCCCCAGCGCCACGGTGTTGTCCGCCGAGTAGGAGGGAAACGTCTCCACGCTGGAAGCGTCGCTCACTTTGCGGACCACGCGGCTCACGCAGTGGCTGAACGCACCCGAGGGCGTGTCCACGGGGGCGAAGGACGAGAACCCGGCGGGGAGGTTGTTGAGCGCGAACTCCGCGTACCAGTCCGCGATGGCGGCGCCATTGGTCCGGTACACGCCCGCGGCGGCCAGCGCCAGGACGATGGTGAGCACCGCCATCATGCGGCCCCAGGGCCGCGGCGCCACCGGCGGCGCATTGCCCTCGCCGACCCGGAGCCACCCGCAGCGGTGGCAGCGATGATCGCCGGGGATCCGCCGCCGGCACGCCGGGCACCTGTATCTCGCCATGATCGCCTCCGTGTGGATCCCGCCGGGTCGGGGGCGGAGCTCAGAGCCCCCGCCCGCGCCGCGCCGCCTCGAACCAGTCCCGCAGGTCGCCGTCGGAAAGGTCCTCCACGGCGGCCAGTCCCGTGTACTCCTCGCTGAGCGTCTCGTCGGCGGAGCGGAAGACGATGCGGACGGCCTCCGTGGGGAGCATCCCCCCCGCGTTCTCCACCCCGGAGCCCAGCGCGATCCCGGACCCCTCCAGCGACACCGTCCAGGCCCTGCCGTCCTCCGACCGGAACGTCCGTTCTTCCAGGCTCATCGCTCCCCGCTCGCGCCAGATGGTTGCCCCCTCCGTGACAGCGTGTTGATAGCAATACACTTGCCATGGGATCGGCCGGCGCCGCGCCCGTGTTCGCTCCGTCCACTTTTCGGGAGGCCGTCCCGGCGATACTGTATCGTGCGGCCGATCCGCCGCGGCAGATCCGACCCCCGTGGACGCGAGCGATGACGGGATACAGACCCGAGAACCCGCTGATCGTACAGGGCGACTACACCGTCCTGGTGGAGGTGGACAGCCCGCGCTACGCCGAGGCGCGCGACCAGCTCGCGCGCTTCGCGGAGCTGGTGAAGTCGCCCGAGCACGTCCACACCTACCGCATCACCCCGCTTTCCGTGTGGAACGCCTGCGCCATGGGCGCCGACCCCGCGGAGATCGCCGGCGCGCTGCGGGAGCTCGCCAGGTACCCTGTCCCCCAGCACGTGGAAACGGGGATCCGCGACCACGCTTCGCGCTACGGCCGGATCCGGCTCGTGCGCGACGAGGACGGGCTGCGCCTGGAGACGGAGGACGCGCCGCTGGCCGAAGAGATCGCGCGGCACCGCCAGGTGGCCCCGCTGCTGGGGGAGCGGGCCACCGCCACGGCGTTCCGGGTGGACCCGGAGGCGCGCGGCCGGCTCAAGCAGGCGCTCGTCAAGGCGGGGTGGCCGGCGGAGGACCTGGCCGGCTACACCCCGGGGGAGCCGCTCCCCATCGGGCTGCGGGACGAGGCGCGCTCCGGGGCCGGGTTTGCGCTGCGCACCTACCAGAAGGAGGCCGCCGCGGCCTTCCACGCGGCGGGCTCGGAGCGGGGCGGCTCGGGGGTGGTGGTGCTCCCCTGCGGCGCGGGAAAGACCATCGTGGGAATGGCGTGCATGGCCGAGGTGGGGGCGTCCACGCTGGTGCTGACCACCGGCGTCACCGCCATCCGCCAGTGGATCGCGGAGCTGCTCGACAAGACCACCCTCCACCCGGACCAGGTGGGCGAGTACAGCGGCGCCTGCAAGGAGGTGCGGCCGGTCACCGTCGCCACCTACCAGGTGCTCACCCACCGCGACAGCGCGCAGGGACCCTTCACGCACCTGGAGCTCTTCGACCGGCGCGACTGGGGGCTGATCGTCTACGACGAGGTGCACCTGCTCCCCGCGCCCGTCTTCCAGGTGACCGCGGGGCTCCAGGCGCGCCGCCGCCTGGGGCTCACCGCCACGCTGGTGCGCGAGGACGGCCGCGAGGACGACGTGTTCGCCCTCATCGGCCCCAAGAAGGCGGACGTCCCCTGGAAGGTCCTGGAGGGGCAGGGCTGGATCGCGAAGGCGGTGTGCACCGAGGTGCGGGTGCCCATGCCCGAGGAGCTGCGCATGCCGTACGCCGTCGCCGAGGCTCGCGAGCGCTTCCGAATCGCCTCCGAGAACCCGGCCAAGGCGGAGGTCGTGCGGGAGATCCTTCGCCTGCACCCCGAAGAGCCGGCGCTGGTCGTCGGCATGTACCTGGACCAGCTCCGGGAGATCGCCACGGAGCTGGACGTCCCCGTCATCACCGGCAGCACCGGGCAGCGGGCGCGCGACCGCATCTACGAGGAGTTCCGCCGGGGGCGCATCCCCGTGCTGGCGGTGTCCAAGGTCGCCAACTTCGCCGTGGACCTGCCGGACGCGGCGGTGGCGGTGCAGGTGTCGGGCACCTTCGGCTCGCGGCAGGAGGAGGCGCAGCGGCTGGGCCGCATCCTCCGCCCCAAGCCGGGCGAGAACCAGGCGCACTTCTACTCGCTGGTGTCGCGCGACACGGTGGAGCAGGAGTTCGCGCTCAAGCGCCAGCTCTTCCTGTGCGAGCAGGGCTACGAGTACCGGATCCTGGACGCGGACGAGGTGGGCGGATGAAGCACTTCGAGATCGACTGGGCCGCGATGGTGGCCCTGATGCCCGCGTGGGACCGGCTCTCGCGGCCGGCGCGCGCGGCCTGCCTGGCGATGAAGCCGGGCGCCGCGGGGGTGCGGGTGGAGGAGCTGCGCGGGGCCGCGGACGAGCTGGTGGAGAGCGGGCTGGTGTCGCTGAGCCCCACCGGGGTCCGCGCCGTCGTCGCCGAGCGCTGGCGGCCGTTCCACGTGGCGCTGCGGGCGATGGACCGCCACCGCCTGTGGGAGGCGCCGTCCAACGCCGCGCTGGTCGCGTACCTGGAGGACGTGCTCACCACGCAGGAGCTCCAGGCGCTCCTGGGCGACCGCGGCTTCGGCTCCAACCCCTACTACCTCCGCGTGCTCCTCGGCGACCGCGTGTCGGGGGAGGAGTGGGTGGAGGACCTGCTCGCGGCGGAAACCCCGAAAGCGGCTGCGGCATGGGAGCGGAAGCGCTCGGCCGCCGGCGAGCCGGGGCCGTCCGTCTTCGCGGACGCGGCGGTGCTGGACGCGGCCCGCGGCCTGCTGCGCGCCCTCGCGGCCGAGCCGGCCGGGGCGCCGCTGGGCGACCTCCCGGGCCGCTTCCCGGAGATGGACGCGGCCGTGCTGGGCGCGGCCGTCCGCGGGTGCCTCCGCTACCTGCTGCTCTTCGCGTCCATGACGGACGGCCTGGTGCCCACCGTGGGAGTGTGGCCGGACGTGGCGGTCCGCCGCCGGCAGGCCGCGCAGGGCCCGCCCGCGCCGGTGGAGGTGGCGGAAACGTTCGAGGCCGCGTTCCGCCTGGAGGACATGACCACGGTGCTCGCCGCGGCGGCGGCCGAGCCGCTCCGCCTGCGGGCGAGCGACCGGGCCGTGTTCGCCCGGACGCGGGAGGCCATCCAGGACCGGCTGGTCTCCGTGCCGGACTGGGTGGAGGAGGTGCTGGGGGCGGACCCGGAAACGCGGGTGGAGACCGCGGCCCGGCTGCTCCACGAGATGGACTTCGCGAAGGCCGGCGAAAAGGCGGGCGAGGGCCTGCGCCTCGCGCCCACCCGGAAGGGCCTGCGCTGGCTGGACCTGCCGGACGGGGAGCGCCTGGACGCGCTGATCGCCCCCATCCGCGGCTCGGACGAGCGGGTCCCCGGGAGCTGGTACCAGGGCGGGAGGAGCAAGGTGGGGTTCTTCCCGGTCACCCTGGGCTTCACCGCGCCCGCCGGAGTGGACCTGCGGAAGTGGGTGACGCACGCCTTCCTGGAGATGCCGCCCGGCGGGATGCTGGAGGTGGGCGCGTTCCTGGAGCACTACGGGCGCGCGGAGAACCCGTTCCTGCGCCTGCTGTCGAAGAACCCCGGCGCCCTGCGGGTCCACTGGGGCCGCCCCACCACGCGGGTGGAGTGGGAGCGGCTGTGGAGGGAGGTGCTGGCGACGATGATCTCGCTGCGGCTCGCCCCGCTGGGCGGGGTGCGCATGGGCCGCACGGCGGACGGCACGCCCGCCTTCGCCCTCACCCCCGTGGGGCGGTACCTGCTGGGAGCGGAGGAGCAGCTGGAGTACGAAGGCGGCGGCGGAGGGGGGGGCGGGGTGGTGGTGCAGCCCAACTTCGAGGTGGTGTTCCTGGGGCCGGCGCCGGGGGTGGAGGCCCGGATCGCCCGCTTCGCGGAGCGGGCCGGAAAGGGGCCGGGAACCCTGTTCCGCATCACCCGCCGCTCGGTCCTGGGCGCGGCGGAGGCCGGCTTCACGGCGGACCGGGTGCTCGAGACGCTGGCGGCCGCCTCGAAGCACGACCTCCCCGCGAACGTGGCGCGCCAGGTGCGCGACTGGTTCGCGGCGACCCGGCGCGTCCGCCTGCGCCCGGCGGTGCTGGTGGAGTGCCCGGACGCGGAAACCGCGGCGCGCGTGCTGTCGGCGGGGGGAAAGGCGGTGCGGGCGGTGACGGACACCCTGCTGGAGCTGGCCGACACGGAGCGTGCGGCGCGCTCGGCGCTGCTGAAGAAGCTCCGGGAGGCGGGGGTGTTCGTGGCGGAGTGAGGGCAGGGCGGGCGCGGCGCTTGCAGTCCCGGACCCACGAAGAGATGCCGCAGCGTTTTGCGTGCGTCCGCAGCCACCCGGAACGAGCACCGACCATGAAGAACATCCGCCGGGGAATCGGGGTCCTCGCGCTCGCCTGCGCCATCGGCACGGTGGGCGCCTGCTCGGGCAACAACCGCACCTCCCCGGACTGGGGCCCGCGCGTGTCCCGCGGCACCACCGGCTCGCAGGGCGGGGCCCGCACGCGCGTGAAGCGCAACGGCGACACCCCCAACGGCAACAACGGCCAGCGCCGCGGCCAGAAGAAGAACGGCAACAACGGAAACGGGAACGGCAACGGAAACGGCAACAACGGAAAGGGACGAGGACACTCCTGACCCGCCCGAATCCCCGAACGCGGACCGCCCCCGATCCACCGGATCGGGGG
>JBEVLE010000492.1:0-3251 GCA_040509335.1 Longimicrobiaceae bacterium
CCCCGCCGCGACGGTCGCGGCGGGGGCGCTTTCCATCGTGGGATACCGGCCGTCAGCGCACCGAGTCGAAGAGCAGCGCGTTGACGAACAGCGGCTGGCTGGCGCGCCAGAAGAGACGGAAGAGCGGGTCGTCGGCGAAGAGCACCACGTTGCCCTCGCCCACGGGCTTGGTGACCAGCCAGGCGCCCTCCTGGAGCCGCTTGAGGTTGGCCGGGGAGATCACGCCGGAGATGCGCGCCAATTCCGCGGGGAAGTACGCCACGCTTTCCACGCCCTCGGCGGGCTCGAAGACCAGGCCGCCCTCGTGCAGGGCGAAGGCGCGGTCGGGGCGGCCGTCGACCCCGGCGCCCCAGGCCAGCGGGTGGGCGGGGTCCAGGCGCAGCGGCAGGATGGTGCCGGGCACCTGCTTGCGCCAGTCCTCGCGCTCGCGCTCCTCGCGCCCGGCGAGCGCCCGCGCGCCCGCGGCGGAGTCGGAGGGCTCGGAGCGGGTCTTGACCTCGGCGATGGAGGCGAAGGCCTGCGCCGCGCCGGCCACGGCCACCAGCCGCCCGCCGCGCTCCACCCACGCCTTGAGGGCGTCCTGCGCCGGCTTGCCCGTCGCGGCGCCGAAGGCGTCGGGGACGACGACCACGTCGTACTGGGACAGGTCGATGCGCGCCAGGTCGCCGGCCAGCACCGCGTCGAAGGGCATCCCCAGCTCGCGCTCCAGGAAGTACCAGAAGGCGCCGTAGGAGGTGGCGCTCACCCCCTCGCCGCCCACCAGGGCGACGCGCGGCATCTTCACCACGACCACGTTCTCGCTCCCCAGGTCGATCCCGCCCTGGCTGAGCCCGCTGGCCACGGGGACCACCGCGCCGCCCAGCCCGGCCGCGGTGGCGCGCGCCGCGAGCGAGTCGTTGCCGCCGGCGGGGAGGAACCACGTCCCCGCCGCGTAGCGCTGCCCACCGAAGGTGGAGGGCTTGTTGAGGACGCGCGCCCGGCCGCCGCCGGCGAGGAAGCGGACCAGCCGCGGCGCGTTGCCGGCGCCCGCGGGGACCAGGTAGCCGTAGCCGGGCGCGGGGGCCGCGGCGCGCGCGGCCTCTCCGGCCGGGGCGGGCACGGGGGTCCAGCCGGCCGCGGGGGTGGATCCCACGCGGTACGCGGCCACGCCGTAGGCGTAGGGGAGCGACCAGGCGCTCACGTCGTACGAGTACTCCGCCTTGAGCTCGGTCTCGGGCTGGAGCAGGGTGATGGCGAGCCGGCCCCGGGGCTGGCGGGCGCGCACCCGGTACGTCCCCGCGGGGAAGCGGCTGCGCTCCTCGAAGCCGGGGTGGACCCGGGCTCCGGCGCCGAACGCCTCGCCGGCGCGCTCCACCTCGATCCCCTGCTGCCGCAGGTGCGCCACCAGCGCCTCCGCGCGGCTGGCATCGGAGCCGGGCACCAGGAGAAAGTCGGAGGCGCCGTCCGCCACGGTGCGCGCGCCGGCGGCGTAGTCCAGCAGCAGCCGGGTCTTGCCCGCGGCGGCGGTGCGCAGCGTGGCGTTGCCGGCGGTGCGGTGGTGCTCGGCGCGCTCGCGGAGCGTGAGGGTGTCGCCGTCGTCCCGGCGGATGGCGAGCCCCGCTGCGCCGTGCCCGGCCTGCTCGTACGTCATCCCGATGGCCCCGGTGAGCGAGGGCCAGGAGTCGCCGTAGCCGGGGTAGAACAGGTCGAACGCCTCGGCCGTGTAGTACTCCCACCCGCGCGAGTCGAAGGCGCGGGCGTTCCCCTCGCCGAAGCGCTTCCCCCACTGGAGGACGTAGTCCGGGTAGATGGGGTTGATGGGCGCGCTCGCCGGGAAGAAGAAGTACGACGAGTTGTAGAACATCTCGTGGAAGTCCACGTGCACCTGGGGGTTCCACCGGCTCCAGGTGGCCAGGCGCGCGCGGGTCTCGGGCTGGGTGGCCCAGCTCCAGTCGCGGTTCAGGTCGAACAGGTAGTGGTTGTAGCGCCCGCCCGGCCAGGGCTCGCGGTGCTCGCGCGCCTGCGGGTCGGGGTCGGCGGCCTGCCCCACCACGGAGTTGAACCACTGCACGTAGCGGTCGCGCCCGTCCGGGTTGGTCACGGGGTCGATGACGACCACCAGCGAGTCCAGCGCGCCGGCCACCTCGGGCGCGCCGCGGGCCAGGTCCCAGGCGGTCCACATGGCGGCCTCGCTGGACGAGCTCTCGTTGCCGTGCACGCCGTACGAGAAGTACACCACCGCCGGGTTCCCCGCGGCCACCTGCCGGGCGCGCTCGGCGGTGGTCTCCGGGCGGGTCAGCTCGGCGTTGGCGGCCAGGACGGCGTCCAGCCGCCGCAGGTTCTCCGGCGAGCCGATGACCAGCTGGAACAGCTCGCGCCGCTCGGGGGTGGCGCCGTAGGGACGGTACTCCACCAGCGGCGAGGCGTCGGCGAGGGCGCGGGCATAGTCGCGGACCCCGGCGTACGGGGTGAAGTGCTCGCCCATGGCGTACCCGTGGAACTGCTCGGGCGAGGGCGGCGCCTGCTGGGCGTACGCCGCGCCGAGGGGGAGCGCGAGGAGCGCCAGGGCCGGCAGCGTACGCCGCCGCGGGGTGCGCAGGTGCATGCGGACCGTTCGTTTTGTGGGGGACCGGGTCGGACGGGCGCCCGTTGGAAAACCGCGGCAACCTAACGTGGGCGCTTCGGCCCACGCAACTCCGCGGCTTGACACCGCACGGGCGCCGCGGTAGCCTCCGGGCCGCCGCACAGACCACCCACTTTCCCGCGCCATCCACCGTTGAAGCACGCCCTGCTCCCCCTCCTCGCCGCCCTCGCGCTGCCGGCCGCCCTGGGCGGCTGCCGCGGCGAGTACCCGGGCACCCTGTCGCGCGAGCGCTTCGTGGCGGTGAACGTGGCGCTGCGCCGCCTGGACCCCGCGGGCCGCGACTCGCTGCGCACCGCCGCCGACTCGGCGCGGGCCCGCGCCGCGGTGCTCAGGAAGGAGGGGGTCACGGAAAAGGAATTGCGGGCCTTCGTGGACGCCCGGCGCGACGACACGGAGGAGCTGTCGGAGACCTGGCGCGAGATCGCTTCCCGCCTGGCCCGCGCCGATTCCGTGGTCCGCGCGGACTCGGTGCGCAGGGACTCCCTGTCGCGCGCGAAAAAGGACACCGCCGCCGCGCGCCGCGACTCGGCCCGCACGACGCCCCCCTCCCCGGCGGGCGAGCCGCCCCGCCCGCCGACGCCGACGCCGCGGAGCTGAACGACGGACCCCCTCGCCCGGCCGGGCGAGG
>JBEVLE010000493.1:0-7828 GCA_040509335.1 Longimicrobiaceae bacterium
CACGAGTTGGCCATCACCGAGGTCACCACCCGCGAATACAACCACTACCCGCTGACAGTGCAGGCCATGCCGGGCGCGGAACTGGGCCTGCGCGTCGAATTCGACACCGACGTGTTCGACGCCGAAAGCATTCACACACTGATCGAGCGGTTGCTGCGGGTGGTGGTGGCGATGACCGCCGACCCGACACAGCGGTTGTCGTCGATGGATCTGCTCGATGAGCCTGAGCACGCCCGGCTGGATGGGTGGGGTAACCGGGCGGTGTTGACCCAGCCCGCGACCAGGGTGTCGATCCCGGCGTTGTTTACCGCGCAGGTGGCGCGCACCCCGACGGCGGTGGCGCTGGTGTGCGGTGAGTGTTCGTGGACCTATCGCGAGGTTGAGGAGGCGGCTAACCGGTTGGCGCACCTGTTGACCGGCCAGGGGGCGGGCCCGGGGCAGTGTGTGGCGCTGCTGTTTACCCGGTCCGCCGAGGCGATCGTGGCGATGGTGGCGGTTTTGAAGACCGGGGCGGCCTATCTGCCGATCGACCCGGCGCTGCCGGCGGCCCGCATCCGGTTCATGACCGAGGACGCCGCGCCGATCGCCGCGATCACCACCGCCGGGCTGGCCGACCGGCTGGACGGGTGTGACCTGCTGGTCATCGATATCAACGATCCCCGCATCGACACCCAACCCAGCACCGCATTGCCGGCGCCGAGCCCGGAGGACATTGCCTACCTCATCTACACCTCGGGCAGCACCGGCTTGCCGAATGGCGTTGCGGTCACCCACCACTACGTCACCCGGCTGTTCGACTCGATGGATGTGGGTGTGTAGTTGGCGCCGGGGCAGGTGTGGTCGCAGTGCCACTCCTACGCCTTCGACTTCTCGGTGTGGGAGATCTGGGGGGCGCTGCTGCACGGCGGCCGCCTGGTGGTGGTTCCCTGGCAGACCAGCCGCGACCCGGAAGCGTTCCACGCGCTACTGGCGAGCGAGCGGGTGACGGTGCTGAACCAGACGCCCTCCGCCTTCCGGCAGCTCGCGGCGGTGGAGGAGACCGGCGGGGCGCCCGCCGAGCTGGCGCTGCGCCTGGTGATCTTCGGGGGCGAGGCGCTGGACCCGCGGAGCCTGCGGGGGTGGATGGAGCGGCACGGCGAGGAGATGCCGCGCCTGGTGAACATGTACGGGATCACCGAGACCACGGTCCACGTGACGTACCGCCCCATCCTGCGGGCGGACGTGGAGGCGGGGGAGGGGAGCCCGGTGGGCGCGGCGATCCCCGACCTCGCGGTGTGGGTGCTGGACGGCTGGGGGAACCCGGTGCCGACCGGCGTGCCCGGGGAGCTGTACGTGGGCGGCGGAGGGGTGGCGCGAGGGTACCTGGGACGCGCGGAGCTGACCGCGGAGCGCTTCGTCCCGGACGCGCTCGGCGGCGTTCCGGGGGCGCGGCTGTACCGGAGCGGCGACCGGGTGAGGCGGCGGGCGGACGGGGAGCTGGACTACCTGGGCCGGAACGACGCGCAGGTCAAGATCCGCGGCTTCCGCATCGAGCCCGGCGAGATCGAGGCCCTGGTGAACGAGGACCCGCAGGTCGCGGAGGCCTCCGTGGTGGTGCGCGAGGACGAGCCCGGCGACAAGCGCCTGGTCGCCTACGTCGTCCCGCGG
This sequence comes from Longimicrobiaceae bacterium, assembly GCA_040509335.1. Lineage (GTDB taxonomy): Bacteria > Gemmatimonadota > Gemmatimonadetes > Longimicrobiales > Longimicrobiaceae > JAFAYN01. The sequence continues at coordinate 1,648 of JBEVLE010000493.1, forward strand.
GAGGGAGTGGAGCTTTCGACGGCGGAGCTGCGGGCGCGCCTGGCGGAGCGGCTGCCGGAGCACATGGTGCCGGGCGCCTTCGTGACGCTGGAAAAGCTGCCGCTGACCGCCAACGGCAAGGTGGACCGGCGCGCGCTGCCGGCGCCGGAGCGCGGGAGCGCGCTGGCCGGGTACACCGCCCCGCGCACGCCCGCCGAGGAGGTGCTGGCGGAGATCTGGGCGGAGGTGCTGAAGACCGAGCGGGTGGGCGCCACCGACAACTTCTTCGAGCTGGGCGGGCACTCGCTGCTCGCCACGCAGGTGATCTCGCGGCTGCGGCAGGCCTTCGGGGTGGAGGTGCCGCTGAAGGCGCTGTTCGAGGCGCCCACCGTGGCCGGGCTGGCCGCGCGCATCGAGGAGCTGCGCAGCACGGGCGCCGCCCTGGCGCTGCCCATGGTGCCGGTGGAGCGCACGGGATCGCTGCCGCTGTCGTTCGCGCAGCAGCGGCTGTGGTTCATCCAGCAGCTGGACCCGGCGGGGAGCGCGTACAACCTGCCGTACCCGCTGCGGCTGCGGGGGGCGCTGGACCTGTCCGTGCTGCGGGCCAGTCTGGACGCGCTGGTGCGGCGGCACGAATCGCTGCGCACCACGTTCTCGGAGGAGGACGGCAAGCCCGTGCAGGTGGTGCATCCGCCGGTCCGGGTCCCGCTGCCGGGCGTGGACCTGTCGGGTCTCCCCGCCGAGGCGCGGCAGGCGGAGGCCAAGCGGCTCGTCGGCGCCGAATCCATGCGGCCGTTCGACCTGGCGCGCGGGCCGCTGCTGCGCGGCACGCTGGTTCGCCTGGACGGGGAGGACCACGTGCTCCTGTTCAACATGCACCACATCGTCAGCGACGGGTGGAGCATGCAGGTGCTGGTGCGCGAGGTGTCCGTGTTCTACGGCGCCTTCAGCCGGGGCGAGGAGCCCAAGCTCCCCGAGCTGCCGGTGCAGTACGCCGACTTCGCGGTGTGGCAGCGCGAGTGGCTGAGCGGCGACGTGCTGGAAGCGCAGATCGCCTACTGGCGGGAGCGCCTTGCCGGCGCCCCGCCGCTGCTGGAGATCCCCACGGACCGGCCGCGCAGGGCGGTGCAGAACCCGCTCGCGGCGACCCACCACTTCGCCCTGCCGCCCGAGCTGTCGCAGCAGCTGCGGGAGCTGGGGCGGCGCGAGGGGGGAACGCTGTTCATGACGCTGCTGGCCGCCTGGCAGGCGCTGCTGGGCCGCTGGGCCGGGCAGGACGACGTGGTGGTGGGCACCCCCATCGCGGGGCGCACGCGCAAGGAAACGGAGGGGCTGATCGGCTTCTTCGTCAACACGCTGGCGCTGCGCGCCCACATGGAGGCGGACCCCACCTGGACCGAGCTGCTGGGGCAGGTGCGGGAGGAAACGCTGGGGGCGTACGACCACCAGGCGCTCCCCTTCGAGCGGCTGGTGGAGGAGCTGGGCGTGGAGCGCAGCCTCACGCACACCCCCGTCTTCCAGGCGGCGTTCACGCTCAACCTGTTCGCCGGCAAGAGCGGCGAGCGGCTGGAGCTCGGCCAGCTCGCCCTGGAGCAGTTCGGCGGCGGGAAGGGCGCCGCCAAGGCCGACCTGGACCTGGTCTTCACCGACTCCGGCGAGAAGCTGGGCGCCATGGTCATCTACCGGCGGGCGCTGTTCGATGCCGGGACCATCTCGCGCCTGTCCGGGCACCTGGCGGCCACCCTGGAGGCCATGGCGGCCGACCCGCGGCGGCGCCTCTCGGAGCTGTCGCTGCTGGGCGGCGCCGAGCGCGCGCAGCTCCTGGAGGCGTGGACCGACACCGCCCGCCCGTACCCGGAGCGCTGCCTGCACGAGCTCTTCGGCGAGCAGGCGGCGCGCACGCCCGGCGCGGTCGCGGTCGTCGCGGACGGACGGGAGGTCACGTACGCCGAGCTGGAGAGCGGCGCAAACCGCCTCGCGCACCGTCTGCGCGCGCTCGGGGTGGGGCCGGAGGTGCGGGTGGGCGTGGCGCTGGAGCGCGGCGCCGGGCTGGTCGTCGCCCTCCTGGGCACGCTCCGGGCCGGCGGCGTCTACCTGCCGCTGGACCCGGCGCATCCCGGCGAGCGCATGGCGTACATGCTCGCCGATTCGGGCGCGTCCGTGCTGCTGGCGCCGGCCGCCGTGCAGGACTCCGTCCCGTCCTTCGGCGGGGCCCGCGTGTGCCTGGACGCGGACCGGGAAGCCATCGCGGGCGAGCCGGACACGGCGCCGGAAAGCGGCGTGGACCCGCAGAACGCCGCCTACGTCATCTACACCTCCGGCTCCACGGGGAGGCCAAAGGGCGTGGTGGTCGCCCACCGGAGCGCCGTCAACCTGCTGGCGGGCGCGCTGGAAACGATCGGCGCCGGGCCCGGGAGCCGGGTCCTCCACGTGGCCTCCATCGGCTTCGACGCCTCGCTGCTGGAGATCTTCGTGGCCCTGCTCGCCGGGGCGCAGCTGCACGTGGCCGACCGCGAAACGGTGCTTGCGCCGGAGCGGCTGGGCGCGCTGCTGAAGGAGCGGGAGATCGACGTCATGGTGACCATCCCCGTCCTGCTGGACCGGCTGCCCGCGGCCGAGTTCCCGGCGCTCCTCACCGTGTGCATGGGCGGGGACCGGTGCTCGGGCGAGACGGCGGCGCTGTGGTCGTCCGGGCGGCGGCTGCTGAACATGTACGGCCCCACGGAAACCACCATCTACACCACGGCGCACCTGTGCGCGCCGGGGGCGGCGGAAACACCCCCCATCGGCCGTCCGGTGCCCAACGCCCGCGCCTACGTGCTGGACGCGTGGGGCGAGCCGGCGCCCGTGGGGATGCCGGGAGAGCTGTACATGGGGGGGCCGGGGGTGGCGCGCGGCTACCTGGGGCGGCCGGAGCTGACGGCCGAGCGGTTCGTCCCCGACCCGTTCGCGGGCGAGCCGGGGGAGCGGCTCTACCGGACGGGAGACCGGGCGCGGTGGCGCGCCGACGGGGAATTGGAGTTCCTGGGCCGGACGGACGCGCAGGTCAAGATCCGCGGCATGCGCATCGAGCCGGGCGAGGTGGAGGGCGTGCTCGCGGGGCTGCCGCAGGTGCGGGAGGCGGCCGTGGTGGTGCGGGAGGACAAGCCGGGGGACAAGCGCCTGGTCGCCTACGTGGTGCCGCAGGAGGGCGAGGAGCTGTCGACGGCGGAGCTGCGGGCGGGCCTGGCGGAGCGGCTGCCCGAGTACATGGTGCCGGGCGCCTTCGTGACGCTGGAAAAGCTGCCGCTGGGCGTCAGCGGCAAGGTGGACCGGCGCGCGCTGCCGGCGCCGGAGCGCGGGGGCGCGCTGGCCGCGTACATCGCCCCGCGCACGCCGGTGGAGGAGGTGCTGGCGGAGATCTGGGCGGAGGTGCTGAAGACCGAGCGGGTGGGCGCCGGCGACAACTTCTTCGAGCTGGGCGGGCACTCGCTGCTTGCCACGCAGGTGATCTCGCGGCTGCGTCAGGCCTTCGGGGTGGAGGTGCCGCTGAAGGCGCTGTTCGAGGCGCCGACGGTGGCCGGGCTGGCCGCGCGCGTGGAGGAGCTGCGGAGCGCGGGCGCCGCGCCGGTGCTGCCCATGGTGCCGGTGGAGCGCACGGGCCCGCTGCCGCTGTCGTTCGCGCAGCAGCGGCTGTGGGTGGTGGACCGGATCGAGCCGGGCAGCGCCGCCTACAACATGCCGTACCCGCTGCGGCTGCGGGGCGTGCTGGAATTGCCCGTGCTGCGGGCCAGTCTGGACGCGCTGGTGCGGCGGCACGAGTCGCTGCGCACCACCTTCTCGGAGGAGGACGGCAGGCCCGTGCAGGTGGTGCATCCCGCCGCCCGGGTCCCGCTGCCCACGGTGGACCTGACGGGCCTCCCCGCCGATGCGCGGCAGCCGGAAGCGAAGCGGCTTTCCGGCGCGGAGGCGATGCGGCCGTTCGACCTGGCGGCCGGGCCGCTGCTGCGCGGCACGCTCCTCCGCCTGGACGGGGAGGACCACGTGCTCCTGTTCAACATGCACCACATCGTCAGCGACGGGTGGAGCATGCAGGTGCTGGTGCGCGAGGTGTCCGTCATCTACGCCGCCTCCAGCCGGGGCGAGGAGCCCAAGCTCCCCGAGCTGCCGGTGCAGTACGCCGACTTCTCGGTGTGGCAGCGCGAGTGGCTGAGCGGCGACGTGCTGGAAGCCCAGCTCGCCTACTGGAAGGAGCGCCTGGCCGGTGCCCCCGCGCTGCTGGAGATCCCCACGGACCGGCCGCGCCGGGCGGGGCAGAGCCCGCGCGCGTCCCGGCACCCCTTCGCCCTGTCGCCGGAGCTTTCGCAGCGGCTGCGGGAGCTCGCGCGGCGGGAGGGAGGGACGCTGTTCATGACGCTGCTCGCCGCCTGGCAGGCGCTGCTGGGCCGCTACGCCGGGCAGGACGACGTGGTGGTGGGCACGCCCATCGCCGGGCGCAACCGAAAGGAGACGGAGGGGCTGATCGGCTTCTTCGTCAACACGCTGGCGCTGCGCGCCCGCCTGACGGCGGACCCCACCTGGACCGAGCTGCTGGGGCAGGTGCGGGAAGAGACGCTGGGCGCGTACGACCACCAGGACCTCCCCTTCGAGCGGCTGGTGGAGGAGCTGGGCGTGGAGCGCAGCCTCACGCACTCGCCGGTCTTCCAGGCCATCTTCACCCTCAACCACGTGGGCGGCAGGGGCGGCCAGGGTGCGCAGGGCGCACAGGGCGGTGACCGGCTGGAGCTCGGCGGGCTGGGCCTGGAGCCGTTCGGGGGAGGGGAGACCGCCGCCAAGTTCGACCTGGACCTGGTCGTCGGCGACGGCGGCGAGGGGCTGGGCGGAGGACTCCTCTACCGGCGGACGCTGTTCGAGGCCGCGACCATCGCGCGCATGGTCGGGCACCTGGAAACGCTGCTGCGGAGCATGGCGGACGATCCGTCGCGGCGCCTCGCGGAGGTGTCGCTCCTGTCGGACGACGAGCGCGCGCAGGTGCTGGAAGCGTGGAACCCCGCCGCGCCGGAGCTCCCCGCGGGGAGCGTGCACGAGCTGTTCGCCCAGCAGGCGGCGCTCACCCCCGACGCGGTGGCGATCGCCTCCCGCGGCGAGCCGCTGACGTACGCCGCGCTCCGGCGGCGCGCCGGACGCCTCGCGCGCCGGCTGCGCCGGGAAGGCGCCGGCCCCGAGCGCGTGGTCGGCATCTTCATGGAGCACTCCGCCGACGTGGTGGTCGCCCTGCTGGGCACGCTGGAGGCCGGAGGGTGCTGTCTCCTCCTGGACCCCGAGCATCCCCAGGCCCGCGTCGCTGCCCTGCTGGAGGACGCCGGGGTGCGGCTGGTGGTGGCGCAGCCGCACCTGCGCGACCGCCTCCCCGCCGGGAGCGCGGAGCTGCGCGTGGTGGAGCTGGACGGGACGGACACGGACAGCGGCGGGGAGGAGCTGCCGCGGGTGGCCCCGGAGAGCGCCGCGTACCTGGTCTACACCTCCGGCTCCACCGGACGGCCCAAGGGGGTGCTGGTCTCGCACGCCGCCGCGGCCACGCACCTGCGGGAGATCGGGCGCGCGTACGGTCTCACCGCCGCGGACCGGGTGCTGGTCTTCGCGGCGCAGAGCTTCGACCCGTTCCTGGAGCAGGCGCTGGCGCCGCTGCTGGCGGGCGCGTCGGTGACGCTGCGCGACCCGGTGGTGTGGACCCCGGCTGAGTTCGTGGAGCAGGTGCAGGGCCGGGGGGTGACGGTGGCGAACGTCGCGCCCGCCTACTGGATGCAGCTGGTTCGCGAGCGCGTCACGGTCGCCGCGCTGAAGCAGGCGCTGCGGCTGATGGTCGTGGGAGGGGAGGCGCTGGCGCCGCCCACCGTCCGTGCGTGGGACGAGAGCGGCGAGGGCGCGGGGCGGCTGCTGAACGCGTACGGCCCCACGGAAGCGGTCGTCACGGCGACGCTCTACGAGACCACGGTCGAGGATTGGGGCGCGTGGGGCGGCAGCGTGCCGATCGGGCGGGCGGTGCCGGGGCGGAGGACGTACGTGCTGGACGGGCGGGGCGAGCCGGTCCCGGTGGGAGTGCCGGGGGAGCTGTGCCTGGGCGGGACGGCGCTGGCGCGCGGGTACCTGGGGCAGGCGGAGCAGACGGCCGCCCGCTTCGTGCCGGACGCGCTCGGGGGCGAGGCCGGCGCGCGGCTGTACC
>JBEVLE010000494.1:0-2889 GCA_040509335.1 Longimicrobiaceae bacterium
GGAGGGAGACAGCCGGGCAGTTTCGGCTGGCTCACTCCGGCGGAGGGAAACCCGCCGGCCGTGTGGCGGGGGTCCCGGAGCCCGCGGAGGAGACCGGCCGCAGTATCGCCGGGCTCCGTAGCGGCCCCGCCACCACACTTCAGAACGTCAGGCCACCCGCTCCTTGTCCGTCAGCGCCCACGCCCCCTCCAGCTCCACCCCCACGAGCGAAGAAACGCCGGGCTCCTCCATGGTGACCCCGTAGATCCAGTCGGCGGCCTCCATGGTGCGCGGGTTGTGGGTGATGACCACGAACTGCGTCCCCGCCTTGAAGTCCTGGAGCAGCTGGATGAAGCGGCCCACGTTGCTCTCGTCCAGCGGCGCGTCCACCTCGTCGAAGAGGCAGAACGGCGACGGCTTCACCAGGTAGATGGCGAAGAGCAGCGACAGCGCGGTGAGCGTGCGCTCGCCCCCGGAAAGCAGGTGGATGCGCTGCGTCTTCTTGCCGCGCGGCGAGGCGTGGATCTCGATGGGCGACTCCAGCGGGTCGTCCGGGTCGGCGAGCCACACGTCGCACTCGCCGCCCAAAAAGAGCGAGTGGAAGGTGCGGTGGAAGTTGCCGCGCACGGTGTCGAAGGTTTCCTGGAACACCTCGCGCGCAGTCTTGTTGATCTGGCGGATGGCGGAGGCCAGGTCGTCGCGCGCCCTGGTCAGGTCCCCGCGCTGCTCCAGCAGGAAGGTGAGGCGGCGCTCCTCCTCCTCGTGCTCCTGCACGGCGAGCATGTTGATGGGGCCCAGGGCGTCCACCTGCTGCGCCAGCTCGCGCACCTCGGCGCGCCACCCCTCGGGGGTGCCCTCCTCCACCGGGCCCGCGGCGGCGAGCAGCGCCTCCCAGGGGCGGCCCCACTCGGCCTCCAGGCGGTCGCGCGCGCGCTCCATGCGGCCGCTCCACTCGGCGCTCTCCAGCTCCAGCCGGTGCCGCTCCTCGGACGCCTCGGCCTCGCGCCGCCGCCCGACGCGGGCGCGCTCCTCGAGCTCGCGCGCCTCCTGCTCGATGTCGGCCAGGCGGGCGTCCACGTTCTGCAGCTCGGCGGCGGCGCGGTCGCGGTCGGCGAACAGCGTTTCCACCTCGTCGCCGGCGCGCTCGCGCACGCCGGAAAGCCCTTCCAGCGAGCGGAGCAGCTCGGCGGCCTCGGCGTCGATGGTCCGCTCGCGGCGCTCGGCGCCCTCGCGCCCCTGCGTGGCGGCGGCCAGGCGGCGCTCGGTCTCGCGGAGGTCGGCCTCGCCGCGGGCCACGGCCACGCGGAGCTCGGACTCCTCGTCGCGGGCGGACTCCCAGGCGCCCTCCAGCTCGGACAGTCCGGAGGCGGCGCGCGCCACCTCGACCCCGGCCTCGGCGGCGGCGCGGCGCAGTTCCTCCAGCCGCGCGTCCAGCTCGCGGGCGCGCTCGGCGGCCTCGGCGGCCTGGGCGCGGGCGGCGGCAAGGGCGCGCACCGCCTCGTCGTGGTCGCGCTCCAGGCGGGCGCGGCGGTGCGAGTGCGCGGCGCTCTCGGCGTCCAGGCGGCGCAGCTCGGCCTCGGTGACGCGGCGCACCTCCTCGGCCTCGCGGGCGCGCTCCTCGGCCAGCGCCAGCCCGTCGGCGAGCCCGTCGCGCTCGCGCGCGGCGTGGTCGCGCTCGATTTCCGCCTCGTCGCGCGCGGCGCGCAGGCGGGCCAGCGCCTCGCGCCGCGCCAGGATCCCCTCGCCGCTCACGGGCTGGCCCAGGCGGACCACGCCGCGGGGATCCACCGTGTCGCCCACGGCGTCCACGCGCGGCCCGGCGGAGTACGCGGCCAGCTCGTCCTCGCCGCCGAGCACCACCAGCCCGGCCAGAAAGGCGTCCACCCACTCGCGCCCGGCGCCGGTCCCCGCCACGCCACCCGCCTCGCCGGGGGCGGCCCGCCCGCCCCCGCGCACGCCCGGGGCGTCCAGGGGGAGGAGCAGCAGCGTCCCCCCGCCCTTCCACTCCCGGCGGAACCACTCGCGCACGGCGCGCGCGGCGGCCAGGTCCTCCACGACCACGCCGTGCAGCAGCGTTCCCAGGAACGATTCCACGGCGGCCGCGGCGAGGGCGTCGGCCCGCGCGGCGCTGACGAAGTCGGCGAGCGGGCCCAGCACGCCGGGGAAGCGGCCGCGCAGCGTCATCAGCTTGGCCACCGCGGGGGAGAACCCCTCGTAGCTGCGCTCCAGCGCCTCGCGCGCCGCCACCTGCGAGGCGAGGCGCGAAAGGTGGTCGTCGGCGGCGCGCAGGGCATCGCGCGCGGCGGCCTCGCGCCCGCGCAGGACGCGGATCTCCTCGCGGGCGCTTTCCACCGCCTCGGCGGCGCCCTCCAGCCGCAGGCGCAGCGCCCCCGCCTGGTCCGCCCACAGCTCGGTCTGCGCGCCCGCCCGCGACAGCTCGGCCTCCAGCTGCTCGCGCTGCGGGTCCAGGCGCGCCAGCCGCTCGGCGGCCTCGCGCTCGCGGCGCTCCACGGCGCCGCGCTCGCCCTCGTCGGCGGCGGTCTCGCGGGCCAGGTCGCGCGAGCGCACGGAGGCGCGCTCGCTCTCGCCGCGGTGGCGCGCGAGAGTGGCGCGGATGGCCTCGTTCTCCTCGGCGCGGCGCTCCAGCAGCTCGCGCACGCCCTCCAGCGACTCGGCGGCGCGGCGGCGCTCCGCTCCCAGGCGCTCGGCCTCGGCGGCGAGGGCGGCGGCGCGGCCGCGCACCTCCTGCCGTTCGCGCACCAGCTGCTCGACGCGCAGCTCGGCGTGCGAGCGGCGCTCGTCGGCCAGCAGCATCTCGCGCTCGCGGGCGTCCAGCCGGCGGCGCAGGTCGTCCAGGCGCGCGGCGGCGGCGGCGCGGTCCCGGCCCAGCTCGACGGCCTCGGCGCGGCG
>JBEVLE010000495.1:0-18069 GCA_040509335.1 Longimicrobiaceae bacterium
CGCAAGCGAGGGAAGGGTGGCGCGCAGCGCCGGGGTGGGGGGCCCCAGCCGACGCCAGCGCTCACCCCGCGTGAGGGATTTCGGCCCGTCAGGGGCGAGACCCGGCGGGGCTGTTTCCGCCGGGGCTCGACTCCGTTACGCGGCGTTGTTTGCTGCGTTACGGAGCCGAAGCCCGACCCCGGCGCCAGCCGGGGGCACGCCCAAACAAGCAGTTCAAAAGCCGTTACCTGACGATGCCGTCCACCGTGCCCGTGGTCACCGGATGGTACAGCGGGCGCGCCTTCTGGTAGATGCGGCGGGCGATGGGCTGCCCCCACTCGCCCTGCGCCATGAGGCTGGTGAAGAGCGGAGCCACGAACTTGCGCCGCCCCTGGCTGGTGAGGAACTGCTCCACCGCCGGGACCGCAGGCTGGTAGCGGTTCCGCACCGCGAGCTGGAGCCAGGCGAAGAGGATCTCGCTGTTCCCCTGCTGCGACAGCTTGAAGGCGCGGTCCAGGTCGCCGAGCTGGGCGGCCGTCAGCCGCTGCGGCAGGGCGCCCAGGAAGTGCTGCCACTCCTGGGTGGTCCACCCCTGGGTGCGGAGCTGCGCGGCGGCGGTGCCGGCCGCGAAGCGCTGCGCCTCGGCGGCCACGCGGGTGAAGGCGTCGGACTGCGCGTGCACGGCGTTCTCGGGAAGCCCGGGCTGGTACACCCAGCGGTCGATCTGCAGGCGCTGCTCCAGCGCGGCGTCGCCGCGGATCAGGTTGGCGCGCAGGTCGGCGAGGAAGCGGTCCGTGGTCATGGGCTGGAAGGCGTGCCGGTCGAAGTAGGAGCGCAGGTACGCGTCCCAGCGCTCGCGGCCCACGGCGGCCTCGACGGTGCGCAGGAAGGTGGCGCCCTTCTCGTAGGCGATCTCGGTCATCCCCGCGTCGGGGTCGCGCCCGGCCAGGTCGATGTGCAGGCGCGAGTCCGGCGACTGGGGCCCGCCCACGCTCTCGATCTCGCCCTGGAGCTCCTGCCACCCCAGGCTCGCCAGCATGGCGGCGCGCTCGCGGCCGTAGAGCGCCTCCATGATGCGGTTCTCGAAGTAGGTGGTGAAGCCCTCGTTGAGCCAGAAATCGCTCCAGGTGGCGTTGGTCACCAGGTTGCCGGACCAGGAGTGCGCCAGCTCGTGCGCCACCAGCGACACCAGCGAGCGGTCGCCCGCCAGGATGGTGGGGGTGGCGAAGGTGAGCCGCGGGTTCTCCATGCCGCCGAAGGGAAAGGAGGGCGGCAGCACCAGCAGGTCGTAGCGTCCCCAGCGGTACGGGCCGTACAGGCTCTCGGCCGCGGCGACCATCTTTTCCACGTCGGCCAGCTCGTACGCGGCCCGGTCCAGCATGGAGGGCTCGGTGTACACGCCGGTGCGCGGCCCCAGCGCGCGGAAGGCGATGTCGCCCACGCCCAGGGCGATGAGGTACGGCGGCACCGGGTTGTCCAGCTTGAAGCGGAAGGCCCGCCCGCCCGCCACCGGCTCGCCCTGGGGGGTGAGCATCTCGGCGCTCATCACGGCCTTCAGCTCGGCCGGCACGGTGATGCGCGCGGCGTACGTCTGGCGGATCCCCGGGGAGTCCTGCGTGGGGATCCAGGTGCGGGTGAGGATGGCCTGCCCCTGCGAGAACAGGTACGGGTGGCGCTTGCCGGCGGTCTGCGCGGGGGCGAGCCACTGGAGCGCGCTGGCGCCCGGGCTGGTCTCGTAGCGCACCACGATGCGCCGGGTCCCCTGCGGGAGCTGCACGGTGAGCGGGGTCCCCAGGATGGAGTCCGCCTGCCCGAACGACCACTGGAGCGCGCGCCCGGAGGCGTCGGTCACGCCCTGCACCGCGAGGTCGCGGGTGTCCAGGACGATGCTCCCGGCGCCGGGCGCGCTTTCCACGTCCAGCGCGGCGGTGCCGGACAGCTTCCTGGCCGCGAAGTCGGTGCGCAGGTCCAGCTCCACGTGCGTGACGCGCGCCTCGTCCGGCCGCGCGAAGGAGTGGATGTCGCGCACGGGGGCCGGTGCGGGCTCGGGTGCGGCCGGCGCGTCGGGCGCCGCGGGGGCGGACGGAGCCGGCTCGGGCGCGGGCGCGGCCGGGACGCCGGGCGCGCAGGCGGCCAGCGCGCCGAGGCAGGCGAGCGCCGCGCTCCCCGCCGCGCGGCGGGCGAGAGCGGAGCGGAGCAGCGCTACGGGTTGCATTCTGTCTTCGTCGTCGGGGGAGAGGAACGGCCCGCGGCGCGGGGGCGCCGCCGGACGGGGCGTAAGACCCGAGCGGCGCGAAATCTGTTCCCTCGGCCCGCGCGAGGCAAACGCCCGCGCTCCGTGCGGGGGCGGGATCACGCTGGCTTCGAACAACGCACCTCCTGCGCAGCCTCCCCCGACCTCCCCGCGCGGATCGCAACGGCAACAACCCCGACTTACAGGAAACCCTCCCCCAGAATTGGGGGAGGGTGGCGAGCCCAAGCGAGCCGGGTGGGGGCCTCGCGCGGACGCCAGCGCGATGCCCGACCCCGCGCCAGCCGGGGGCACGCCCAAACCCGCCGTTCCGGAAAAAAGCCCTTACAACGCCATCCCCAGCCGCTCCGCCGCACGACCCCGGTACAGGCGGCTCAGGTGCAGCTCGGTGCCGTCCAGCAGCGACACCCGGTAGTCGCCGCCGAACCAGGGGCGCAGCTCCCGCACGCGGTCCAGGTTGACGATGGTGGAGCGGTGAACGCGCAGGAAGCGGCGGGGGTCCAGCCGCGCCTCCAGCTCGGCCATGGTCTCGCGGACCAGGTACGCCTCGGGGCCCACGTGCAGCTCGGCGTAGTTGCCCCGCGCCCCCACCCAGTCGATCTCGCCCACGCGCAGGAACAGGATGCGCCCCTCGGCGCGCACCAGCAGCCGCTCCACGGGCGGCGGCGCGTCCGCGGCTGCAGGCTCGTCCCCGCCGGCGCCGCGCGCGGCCAGGTCGCCCAGCAGCCCGATCAGCCGGCGGCGGTGCTCGCGCGTCTCGCGGCGGCGGATCCGCTCGCGCGCCCGGCCGAACGCCCGGTGGAAGCGGCCGGGGTCGAAGGGCTTGAGGAGATAGTCCAGGGCGTGCACCTCGAAGGCGCGCAGGGCGTAGCGGTCGTACGCGGTGACGAACACCACGTACGGCATGGCCTCGGGGCCCAGCGCGTCCAGCACGCCGAAGCCGTCCAGCCCGGGCATCTGCACGTCCAGCAGCAGCAGGTCGGGCGCGAGGGCGTGCACGGCCTCCACGGCCTCGTCGCCCGAGGCCGCGGAGCCCACCACCTCGGCGTCCGGCTCCCCGCGGAGCAGGCGCAGCACGCGGCGGCGGGCCAGCGGCTCGTCATCCACCACCAGTGAACGGATCGCCATCGCTCGCTCCTCCGGGTTCGGCCCGCCCCCATCCGCCCTCCGCGGCCGCGTGGGCCGGCTCGCCGTCGGCGGGGGCGAGCCGCAGCGGCAGCGTCACCGTGGCGGACACGCCGCCCCCCGGCGCGCCGCGCACCTCGAAGCGGTGCTCGGCGCCGTACAGCTGCCGCAGCCGGGCGCGGGTGTTCCCCAGCCCCACCCGCTCGCGCACCGCCCCCCCGGCGGGGAGGCCCCCGCCGTCGTCGCGCACCTCCAGCCGCAGCCGCCCGTCCTCGCGCCCGGCGGACACGTCGATGCTCCCGGGCCCGGCGCGCTCGCCGATGCCGTGGCGGATGGCGTTCTCCACCAGCGGCTGGAGGAGCAGGTTGGGGACGCGGGCGTCCAGCGTGTCGGGGTCGATGGACATGCGCACGGACAGGCGGTCGCGGAAGCGGGCCTGCTCGATCTCCAGGTACGCCCGCAGGAAGTCCAGCTCGCGCCGCAGCGTCACCTCCTGCGCGCCGGCGTTGTCCACGCTCAGGCGCAGCAGGTCGCCCAGCCGCACGATCATGCGCTCGGCGGCGTCGGGGCTCTCGTGCACCAGCTCGGAGATGGTGTTCAGGGTGTTGAACAGGAAGTGCGGCTGGATCTGCGAGCGGAGCGCCTCCAGCTGGGCCCGCGCGAGCTGCGCCTCCAGCCGGGAGGCGTGCAGCTCGCGGTCGCGGTACTTGCGGTAGTACTCCCAGGCGTAGCGCATCCCCACGATGATCCAGTACCACTGCACGTTCCAGTGGAAGGTCGCGGCGAAGTACGACCCGAACCTCACCGTCTTCGCCGGCCACAGCAGCTGCGCCGCCTCCACGTTGGCGGCGACGCTGGCGGTGGCGAACAGGGCGCAGGCGGCCAGGTGCACCGCCAGCGAGCGCAGCCGCGTCCCCCGGTCGAAGCGGAAGCGCCCCGCCACCCACAGGATCCCGGGGGTGAGCAGCGCCCACACGTACGCGTCGGCGAAGTTGGCGACGAGCCCGCGCGCGTCGGCGGGGCTGCCGGTGGCGAGCGCGCTCAGGTAGGGGCGGGTGCCGTAGAAGAGCCCCACCAGCGTCCAGCAGGCCAGGATGAAGGCGAGGAGGGCGCGGCGCTTCTGGAGGAAGTGCCGCGCCGCGCCGGGCGGGCGTGGAGGGGTGCCGGGTGCGCTCATGCCGTCCTGGGGGTGGGGACCGGGCGTGCCCTCCCAAGCTCGGGGAAGCGGCGGCGGGCCGCCACGCGGGGGGGACGAGGCGTGCTCCCGGGGGGCGGGCGGTGCACGGCGGGGGCGGACCGCGGGCCCCGGCCGGCGCCGGGCTACATGTAGGTGGCGATGCGCGCCTGGAGGCGCTCCAGCCGGGCGCGGTAGCCGCGGCTCAGCCGCAGCTCGGCGCCGTCGGCCAGGGTGACGCGGTAGTCGCCGCCCGCGCCGGGGCGCAGCTCGCGGACGCGGTCCAGGTTGACGATGGCGGAGCGGTGCACGCGCAGGAACACGCGGGGGTCCAGCCGCGCCTCCAGCGCGGCCATGGTCTCGCGGATCAGGTGGGTGCGCCCCCCGGCGTGCAGCTCGGCGTAGTTGCCCTCGGCGCCGATCCAGTCCACCTCGGCGGCGCGCACCACGAGCACGCGGTCGCCGGAGCGCACCAGCAGCCGCTCCAGGTACCCGCCCGCGGGGGCGTCCTCCCGCGCCGCGGCCAGCCGGTCGAGCGCGGCCTGGAGGGCTTCGCGCTCGCGCTCGGCGTCCCGCTCCGCGGCGGCGGCGAGGGCGCGCCGGAAGGCCACGCGGAAGCGGTCCGCGCCGAAGGGGTCCAGCAGGCAGTCGAGCGCCTGCACGTCGAAGGCGCGCAGGGCGTGCTCGTCGCGAGTGCCCACCAGCACGGCGAGGGGGGCGATGTCCGGTCCGGCGGCCTCCAGCACGGCGAAGCCGTCCAGGCCGGCGAGCTCGGCGTCCAGGAAGGCGACGTCGGGCCGCGCGGCGCGGATGTGCTCCAGCGCCGCGGGGCCGTCCGCGCACTCGGCGGCCAGCCGGGCCCCGGGCTCGTGCGACAGCAGGGAGCGGAGGCGCGCGCGCGTCTCCGGGTGGGTCGCGGCGATGAGCACGTCGAGGGGCATCGGGCACCGCGGGCGTCGGGGGCTCTGGAGGGGCGCCGGCGGAGGGCGCGGCGGGGCGGTTGCGGAGCTGCCGGTCCGCCGCCTTCTTTGACTCGCGCGGCATGCCGAAAGTTCGACGGGCGCGGCACCCGTTCCGCCACGGCGTGCCGCGCCGCCTCGCAAGCGGCTGCACCGCGGTGCCTTGCGCGGAGCGCGCGGGCCGACACGACACCCCAGAGGGAGGAGACGGGGATGGAGCTTCGCTACCACACGCTGGACGTGTTCACCGACCGCGTCTTCGGCGGCAACCCGCTGGCGGTGTTCCCCGACGGCCGCGGGGTGGACGCAGGGACGATGCAGCGAATCGCCCGGGAACTGAACCTGTCGGAAACGGTGTTCGTGCTCCCGCCGGACGAGGCGGCGCACACGCGCCGCCTGCGCATCTTCACGCCGGCCGCGGAGCTCCCCTTCGCGGGGCACCCCACGGTGGGGACGGCGTTCCTCCTCGCCGCGCTGGGCGAGGTGCCGCTGGCGGGCGACGACACGCGGATCGTCTTCGAGGAGGGGGTGGGGCCGGTGCCGGTGCGGATCCGGGCGCGCGGCGGGACGCCGGTGTTCACGGAGCTGGCCGTGGCCCGGCTGCCGGAGACGGGGCCGCCGCCGCCCGCACGCGCGGAGCTGGCGGCCATGCTGGGGCTGGCGGAGGACGACCTGCTGGACGGCGAGTGGGCGCCGGGCGCGGCGTCGTGCGGCGTCCCCTTCCTGTTCGTGCCGCTGCGCGACCGCGGGGCGGTGGGGCGGGCGCGGCTGGACCCGGCGCGCTGGGAGGCGCTGCTGGCGGGGTGGTGGGCGCCCAGCGTGTACGTGCTGTCGCTGGACCCGGAGCTCCCCGGCTCGCACGTGAGGGCGCGGATGTTCGCGCCGGCCATGGGGATCCCGGAGGACCCGGCCACCGGCGGGGCGGCCGCGGCGCTCCCCGGGTACCTGGGCCCTCGCTCGCCCCGGGGCGAGGGGACGCTGCGCTGGACGGTGGAGCAGGGGTTCGAGATGGGGAGGCCCAGCATCCTCCACGTGGAGGCGGACGTGCGGGGCGGAGAGATCGCGGCGGTGCGGGTGGGCGGCGCCTCGGTGCGCGTGGCGGACGGCGTGCTGCGCCTGCCGGACGGGGAAGGATAGGGAGGTGTGAACACCAGAAAGACAGCCTATTGACACCATGCCGTCCGCGAGGCACCTTTGGGGAGGGCTGCAACCCCGGGCGGCCTGACGGGTCTAATGGGCGGGGACCGCGGTTCGAGGGCGCAACACGGCAGAGCACAGGAGGGGGGAGCCATGCGCGTCGGCGACGTGTCGGTACGGCTGGTGCCGGTGGGCGGCGGCGAGATGATCGAGGGCGACGACGGGCGCGTGCTGGCGCGTCCGCGGCAGGTGTACGCCGTCCACGTCGCCAACCACTCCGACCGGCGGGCGGTGGCGAAGGTGTCGCTGGACGGGCTGCCGGTGACGGAGGGCGGCCTGGTGCTGGCGCCGGGGGCCTCCACGACGCTGGAGCGCCCGGTGACGGAAGGCGAGCACGGCCGGTTCACCGTGTTCCCGGAGGGGACGGAGGAGGTGTTCGGCGACGACGGAGGCCGCGGCAACCCCGACCTGGGGCTGGTGGAGGTGGAGTTCCGGCGCGAGCTGGCCCAGCCGCCCGTCCCCGTCGCGATCCCGCAGGTGCCCGTGCCCCCGCGGGTGCGCGAGTTCGACTTCCCGCCCGGGCCGCTCCCGGCGCCCCCGCCGGGGACGCCGCCCGCCGCGCCGGCGCGCCCCTCCACGGTCCCGCAGATCTGGTCGTCGGCGTCGGCGCCCGCCCCGCCCGCGCAGGCGCCGCCCGCGCCGGCGGCGATGTTCCGCGAGAGCGACGTGGGTTCAGCGGCGGGGACGGGGCTCACCGGCCGCTCCGGGCAGAGCTTCCGCACCGTCCCCGTGGGCGAGCTGGAGGAGACCGCGACCCGGGTGGCGCTGCGCATCGTCATCGGCACGCCGGAGGCGTTCGGCCGCGCGCGCCCGCTCCCCGGCGCGGAGCGGCCGGTGCCGCCGCGTCCCGCGCCCCGGCCATGAGCGGGCGGCGCGTGGAGGAGGCGCTCGGCGCGCTCCTCCCGGGCGGGGCGCAGGCGCTGCACATCGAGCAGGTGGTGGAGCGCACCCGGCTCCTCCTGGCGCGGCTGGGCGTCGCGCCCGGGGTGTGGGAGGACCGCCTCAGCGTGCGCACCGTGCGCTACTACCGGACCAAGGGGATCGTTTCCGCCCCCTCCGGCGACGGGCCCAACGCGCGCTACGGCCGCCGCCACGTGCTGGAGGCGGCCGTGGCGCGGCTCGCCGGCCACCTGCACCACCTCAGCCTTGCCGACGCTGCGGAGCGCATCGCGTCGCTGGACGAGGCGGGGCTCGCCGCGCTGCTGGGCGAGCTGGCGGAGCGGGAAGCGGAGGACAGCGCCGCCCGGGCGCTCCCCGCCGCCGAGGTCCCCCGTCCACTCCCCCGGCCCGCGCCGCTCCCGGCCGCCGCGGCGGAGGGCGCGCCACCCCCCGTCCGGGCGGCGGCGAGCGTCACGCTTCACCTGCCCCACGGCGCGCTCCTGGTGCTCCCGGACGACCACCCGGCGCTCGCGCGCTCCCCCGCCGCCCAGGTGGGGCGGGAAGTGGCGGGGCTGCTGGACCGGGGAGACCCGCCGGCCTGACCCGCGGCCGGCCGGGCCAGGATGGCGACTCGCAAGATCAAGCGAGAAAAACGCTTTAGGGTGTCACCCCGACCGCTCCTGGCCGACCTCGAAGCAGGACACCGGCGGCCCCGCTCCCGTCCTCGCCGCGCGCCGGGTTCTCCCCGGAAAATCAGCCGCCGTCCACCGAAAGCCTGCTATCTTGTTCGTCCGTAAGCACATGCGGTAGCGGTGGGCACCGCTTTTGCCTGACCCTGGTGAAGAGTCTCCAGTTCCGGGAGACGGAACCTTTGCTCGGGAGCCCAACATGAGCCTGCTTTCTCTCGGCCGACGCGGCGTGGCGCTCGCCGCGGTCCTGGCCGCTTCGGGTTGTGCCGGCGGCGGACTCGGCGGTCTGGGCGGACTCGGCGACATCCTGGCCGGCGCGGCGGGGCTGCCGGGGTCGGGGCAGCAGCAGGGCCAGGTCGTCGCGGAGGTCCAGGGGCTGGACACGCAGCGGCAGCTGATCCAGGTGCGCACCCAGGACGGCCAGACGGGGTCGGTCCAGTACGACCAGAACACCGTGGTCGTGTACCAGCAGCAGCAGTACCAGGTGAGCAACCTGGAGCGCGGCGACGTGGTGGCCATCCAGGTGCGGCAGACCGGGCAGGGGGGCGCGTACGCGAGCCGGATCGACGTGCAGCAGAGCGTGCAGGAGCGCACCGGCCAGGGCGGCGCCGGCGGCGTGGGGCAGGTGCAGCAGTTCACCGGGCGGGTGGGGCAGGTGGACTACCAGCGGGGGATGTTCCAGCTCCAGACCTCGTACAGCGGCAACGTCGTGGTGACGCTGCCGTACAACCCGTCCAGCACCACGGTCAACCAGTTCAACCGCCTGCGCAACGGCGACTCGGTGCGGCTGGAGGGGACGCAGGTCGGCAACGGGCGGGTGGAGCTGTACCGCTTCTACTGACGCGGCGGCCGTCACCCCTTAAGTTGCTCTCACCGGCCCCGGCGGTTCCTCCGCCGGGGCCGGCCTGCCTGCGGCCTCCTCCTTCCCACCCGCGCGGCTCCCCGCCATGATCGACCTCCGCACGCCGCTGTCGCTCCGCACCTCGTTCGGCTTTCCGCTCCAGTCGCCGCCCGCGCGCCGGGAGGTGCTGTGGGGCGCTGCGCTGCTGGTGCTGCTCCCCGGGGTGGGGTGGCTGCTGAACATGGGCCACCGCATCGTGATGGTTCACCACATGCTGCACGGGCGGCCCGCCTGGCCGGCGTGGCGCGGCTACGGCGGGCTCCTGCGGCACGGGCTGGTCACCTTCGCGGGGATGCTCTACTACTACCTGCCGGCCGCGCTGCTGGGCGCGCTCGCGTGGCGGAGCGGGTCCCTGGCGTGGGCGGCGGGCGCGGCGGCGCTGGGGGCGCTCGCCACGGTGGCGATCCCCGGGTACATGACGCACTACTGCGTGGCGTTCGACGCGCGGGAGATCTTCGACCCGGTGCGGGCGCTCTCGCGGGTGCGGCAGGGCGGGCGCGCCTACTGGCGCGCCTGGGGGATCGCGCTCGCGGCGCTGGCGCTGTCGTTCGCGGGGCTGCTGGCGCTGGGGGTGGGCTTCCTGGTCAGCAGCGTGTGGTTCTGGCAGGTGGCCGGGTTCAGCTTCGCCAGCGTGTTCGCGCGGCAGGCGCGGGGCCCGGAGGCCGCGCCTCCGCTCACCCCGGCGGCGCCAGGGGAAGCCGGAGCCTGAAGGCGCTCCCCTCGCCGGGGGCGCTGGCGACGGTCAATTCCCCGCCCATCGCGCGGGCCAGGTCGCGGCTGATGGCGAGGCCCAGCCCCACCCCGTCGCGGGGGTTGCTCAGGCGGCGGTCCACCTGGATGAACGGGTCGAAGATCGTCTGCTGCTTTTCCGGCGCGATCCCCGGCCCGTTGTCGCGCACGCAGATGTCGCCCCACCGCCCGGCGCGCGCGCAGGTCATCCGCACCCACCCGCCGGGCGGGGTGAACTTGATGGCGTTCCCCACCAGGTTCAGGAGGACCTGCCGCACGCGCTCCTCGTCGCCCAGCAGGCGCAGCGACGGGTCGCACTCGTCCACGGAAAGCGCGATCCCCTTGGCCCCGGCCAGCGGCGCGACCAGCGGCTCCACCCCGGCCAGGAGCGCGCACGCGGCGTGGGGCCGGAGCTCCAGGTCGATCTGCCCGGCCTCCACCTTGGCGAAGGCGAGCACGTCGTTGATCAGCGTCAGCAGGTGCTGCTGGCTCGCCCGGACGCGGCCCAGGGCGACGCGCTGCGCCTCGGTGACGGGGCCGTGGATCCCCATCTCCACCAGGTCCACGTAGCCGCCGATGGCGTTCAGCGGCGTCCGCAGCTCGTGGCTCATGGAGGCCAGGAAGTCCGCCTTGGCCCGGTTCGCGGTCTCGGCGTCGGCGCGGGCGGCTTCGGCCTCGGTGCGCGCGGCCTCCGCGGCGGCGCGCTCCCGCTCGCTTTCCCGGAACAGGCGCTCCACCTCGCGCCGGGCGAGCACCTGGTCGGTGACGTCGGTGCCGTGCGCGATGATCCCTGAGCGCGTGCCGTCGGCCTCCAGCACCGGGAGGTACGAGAAGTCCACGAACCTTTCCTCGGGCTCGGCGCCGGGGGTGCGGGCGAGCCGGATGGGGCTTTCGCGCCCCAGGAACGGCTCGCCGGTCCCCAGCACGCGGTCCAGAAGCTCCACGAACCCCTGCTGCACCACCTCGGGGAGCGCTTCCCGCACGGGCCTGCCCAGCAGGGCGCGGTGCCCCACGAGCTGGAAGTAGGCGTCGTTGGCCAGCTCGAAGACGTGGTCCGGGCCGCGGACCACGGCCAGGAACGCGGGCGCCTGCTTGAACACGTACTCCAATCGCGCCCTCTCCACCCGCAGCTCGTCGAACAGGCGGTCGCGCTCGCCCTGGAGGACGCGGGCGCGGACCTGCTGGGTGGTCTCGTAGCAGTTGATCAGGACGGCGCCCACCTCGCCGCTCTCCACCACGATCGGGCTGTACGAGAAGGTGAAGTACGCGTCCTCCATCGCCCCGTGGCGCTCCACGCGCAGGAGCCGGTCCTCGAAGTACACGGTCTCGCCCCCCCACACGCGCTCGAAGAGCGGTCCCACCTCGCCCCGGATCTCCGCCCAGCTCCACAGCACCGGGCGGCCCAGCCCCGCCGGGTGCTTGTCGCCCATGATGATGCGGTACGCGTCGTTGTAGATCTGGAGCAGCTCGGGCCCCCAGCAGAGGTTCTGGGCGATCCCCTGCCGCACGGCCATGCCGGCGGCCGTCTTCAGGCTCCGCGGCCACGCCTCCACGCGCCCCAGCGGGGTGGCCGCCCAGTCCTTTTCGCGGCAGAGCCGCCCCATCTCGCTGTCCGCGGGAAAGACGGCTTCGGCTTCAGGCCGAGGGGGGACGGCCCGGTCCGTACGGTGCATGCGCGTGGATTGAATGGGCGTGTAACGATCTGCGAGCCAACAAGGTACCACGCGCGCGCGGGTTGCGGAACGCCCTGTGTACGCTTTCCCGCGCGCCGGGGCGCGGCCGATTGTCGGCGCCCCGGCCCCGGCCTAGATTGCGCGTCCCGGCGAGCGTCCTCGCCGCGGTCCATCCCCACCGAAAGGCCCCGCCATGAAGATCCCCGCCGACTGGCTGACGCAGAAGGCCGGCAACCAGCCCACCGCCGAGCACCGCGGCCTCCCCGACATGGCGGCGCTGCGCATCCGCAGGGACTGGCAGAAGCTCAAGGCGCAGGCGCAGGAGGGCGACGAGGTGTGGGCGTTCGCGAACCCGTCCAACACCTGGAAGAAGCTGGGCAAGCAGACGGGGTACGCCATCGTGCGCGACGGCAGGATCGTGCAGAGCGTGGTGGTGACGAACACGTACGCCTGACCGGGAAAGGTGCCGATGGAGCCGGGTTTCCCCCCGCCCCCGGGAGGCGGCGGCGCGAGCGAGTTCATCGAGATCCGTGGCGCCCGCGAAAACAACCTGCGCGAGGTGTCGCTGCGCATCCCCAAGCGCAGGATCACCATCTTCACGGGGGTGTCGGGCTCGGGAAAGTCGTCGGTGGTGTTCGACACCATCGCCACGGAGGCGCAGCGGCAGCTGTACGAGAACTTCAGCCTGTTCATCCGCAGCTTCCTCCCCAGGTACCCGCAGCCGGACGCGGACGCCATCGAGAACCTGAGCATGGCGGTGGTGGTGGACCAGAAGCGGCTGGGGGGCGGCTCGCACTCCACCGTGGGCACCATCACCGACATCTACACGCTGCTGCGGCTGCTGTACTCGCGCCTGGGCCGGCCGCACGTGGGCTACTCCAACGCCTTTTCCTTCAACGATCCCCAGGGGATGTGCCCGGAGTGCAGCGGCATGGGGCGCAAGCTGGGGGTGGTCTCGGACGACTTCCTGGACCTGTCCCGGTCGCTCAACGAGGGCGCGGTGCAGGTGCCCTTCTTCGCGGCGTGGGAGCTGAGCGCGTACGCGGCCAGTGGCTTCTTCGACAACGACAAGAAGCTGGCGGACTTCACCGCCGAGGAGATGGAGCTGCTGCTGCGCGGCAGGGACCGCAAGTTCAAGATGCAGTTCGGCGGCGGAACGATGAACGTGACGTACTCGGGGATCATCGAGAAGGTGGAGCGCGCCTACGTCCGCCGCGACCTCAAGACGCTCTCGGAGCGCACGCAGAAGGCGGTGGCGCCCTACATCCGCCCGCAGCCGTGCCCGCTGTGCCGGGGCGCCCGCCTGAGCCAGGCCGCGCTCGCGTCCACCATCGGTGGCCGCAACATCGCGGAAATGTCCGCCATGGAGGTGGGCGAGCTGCTCCCGCGGGTCCGCGAGATCGACGATCCCGTGGCCGCCCCGGTGGTGGCGGCGCTCGCCGAGCGGCTGGGGCACGTGGTGGACATCGGGCTGGAGTACCTGAGCCTGGACCGGGAGACGGACACGCTCTCGGGCGGCGAGTCGCAGCGCATCAAGATGGTGAAGCACCTGGGCAGCAGCCTGGTGGACGTGACGTACATCTTCGACGAGCCCAGCGTGGGGCTGCACCCGCGCGACGTGCACCGCCTGAACGAGCTGCTGCGCAAGCTGCGCGACAAGGGGAACACGGTGATCGTGGTGGAGCACGACCCGGACGTGATCCGGGCGGCGGACCACGTGGTGGACATGGGCCCGCACGCGGGGAGCGCGGGCGGGCAGGTGGTCTTCGAGGGGAGCTACGACGAGCTGCTGCACGCGGACACGCTCACGGGGCGGTACCTGACGCGCTCGCTGCCCATCAAGGCGGACGCGCGCACGCCGGCGGGGTGGCTGCCGGTGCGGAACGCGCGCGCCAACAACCTCCAGGACGTGAGCGTGGACTTTCCCACGGGCGTGCTGACGGTGGTCACGGGGGTGGCGGGATCCGGCAAGAGCTCGCTGGTGAACGAGGTGTTCCTGCGCCGGCACCCGGAGGCGGTGGTGATCGACCAGTCGGCGGTGGGCGCCAACTCGCGCTCCAACCCGGCCACCTACACGGGGGTGATGGACGACGTGCGCAGGGCGTTCGCGGCGGCCAGCGGGGTGGACGCGGGATTGTTCAGCTTCAACTCCACGGGGGCGTGCGAGAGCTGCAAGGGCTCGGGGGTGATCTACACGGACCTGGCGTTCCTGGACGGGGTGAGGATGCCGTGCGAGGTGTGCGGGGGGCGGCGCTTCAAGGACGCGGTGCTGGCGTACACGCTCGGCGGCCGGTCCATCAGCGACGTGCTGGCGATGACGGTGGCGCAGGCGCTGGAGTTCTTTTCGCAGCGGGGGATCGCGCGCAAGCTGCGGGCGATGAGCGACGTGGGGCTGGACTACCTGACGCTGGGGCAGCCGCTGAGCACGCTGTCGGGCGGGGAGTGCCAGCGGATCAAGCTGGCGAGCGAGCTGCACAAGGCGGGGAGCATCTACGTGCTGGACGAGCCGACGACGGGGCTGCACATGTCGGACATCGGGCACCTGCTGGCGATCCTGGACCGGCTGGTCGACGCCGGCAACACGGTGATCGTGATCGAGCACAACCTGGACGTGATCCGCAACGCGGACTGGATCATCGACCTCGGGCCGGAGGGGGGGAGCCGGGGCGGGCGGGTGGTGTTCACGGGGACGCCGACTGACTTGCTGGGCGCGACGCACTCGCTGACGAGCCGGTACCTGCGGCCGGGGGGGGGGACGAACGCCTACGCCTGAACAGCGAAAAGGGGACAGTGCTGTGGAGCGCTGTATGCACGGAAGAGCTAAAGGCCTTTGGTTAAACCCTAATTGCTGTGATCATGACCCGTTATGTGACTCGAGATCATGTTCTATTCGCGGAAGCGCTTCGGTTTTTCCGCCCGCCAGATGGCAACTATTCTCGCGTCATGTTCTATACAAAACCCCTAACCGGCTATCTGCTGTTCGATTTCGATTGGCCAGAAAACTGGGCGGCAGGCGGATTTCTTATCGGGGGTACTACGGTGGTCCCACTACCCGGACCATACGCGGCTTTTGTAGCGGCAGTGGAGCTTCCAGAATGGGTTGAACCGTTTGCTGCTCACCAAGTTACTACTGCGCTGGCAACCATCATCTCTTTTGTGATTGGGCGCCCAGTCAGATCACCACGAGATTCATACCTGGCTCGTTCAGAAACGCCGGATTACCAGAGACTAGCAATTCAGTTTCCGGTAGTTGTTGCAGGACCTGGTATTCATTCTCCTGTACCGGAGATTTGGCGAGCCGATTTCAGCCTGGCGGTGGCTGATCTCGTGTCGCTGTTGCTCAATCTGCCGTACGACGCGTATGTAAGTGCGATGGAGTCAATGAGGTTGGTCCACATGGCGCAATTGTACAAACGAGATGATTTTGGCTTGAGCTATTATTTGCTTGTTTCGAGCATTGAAACTGTAGCACAGAAGGTGATAAGCACCGAGATGGTGGAAGGAGCAGATCCAATAAAGGACGCGTGGCTTACTCGGGCAAAGGAGGATTCCGAATTTGCGGACCTGCTCGCGGCCTTCCAAGACAAGGTTGACAAAGCTCGTTTGAAAGCACGCTTTGTGGAGTTTGTGTTGCAATACTGCCCTCCGACGAGATGGGCTTGGGCAGATTTGGAACACCCACTCGCAGGCCTTGACCACTATTTGCCTGAACGACACCGAGGCCTTATTGATAGGTTGGCTGAACCACTACTGGAGTCTCTTCTCTCCCCGAATGGGGAACCTACCGTTCGAAAATTGCTAAAATCAGCCTACGACCACCGGTCAGGCTTCACACATCAGGGACAGTCGCCTCCTCACCACGATCCGAATAGTGACTCACGTATTTTTCAGGTACAAGATGAGTACAACGTGAAAACTGGTCGTTTTGATCCGACAGTTCTACCTGGTTTTCGCCTGATGTCTTTCATTGCTCGGCACTCGATCCTGGCCTATTTCGAAACGTTGCGACCCCCCTCAAGCCGTTCGGGAGTCAGCAAATCCCACTGATTTGGATCTTTTGGCCTGACACAGGCCCCGGCTAGCTCTCGCACCACGCCAGCACCTCCGCGAAGCCCAGCCCTCCAGCGTCCCGAAGGCGTGTGCTTTTCCGGCTTCGGCCGGGAGAACATTGCGATGCAGTCATCCGTGGAGTTACGTAGAAGGGCGTCCACCTACACCATCGTTGGACCCACACTCGACCGCAGGGAGGCGCCCGGCGTGAAGAACCTCTATGATGCGGCGACCGCGGAACAGATCGAGGAGCGGCTGACCCGGCTGAAGCCCGACAGCGAACGGCTGTGGGGCCGGATGAGCGCGGCGCAGATGGTCGCGCACTGCTCGGCGGGGATGGAGATGGCCGTCGGGGACCGGCGGCCGCCGCGGATGTTCGTGGGGCGGATCATCGGCGGGATGGTGAAGGCGAGGGTGCTCGGCGACGACGAGCCGCTGCGCCGGAACACGCCGACCGCAAAGGGCATGCTGGTGAAGGATGAACGGGACCTGGAAGCCGAACGGACACGCCTGTGCGGATTGATCGACCGGTTCGTCGCCGCGGGTCCGGCGGGCTGCGCGACGCATCCGCACACCTTCTTCGGGCGGCTCACGCCGCAGGAGTGGGCGGTCCTGATGTACAAGCACCTGGACCATCACCTGCGGCAGTTCGGGGTCTAGAGCGCCGCGGCGACGACGGCGTGCCCCGATGCACGGCGGCCCCGCACCTCACCCGGTGCGGGGCCGCTGCGTTCAGGCGTAGTTCCAGCCCGATCCTACGATCCGGCTCCCTCGCACCACGCCAGCACCTCCGCGAAGCCGCGGTCCTCCAGCGCGCCGTTCAGCGGATGCTTCCCCAGCTTGGCGCGGGTGATGGCCGGGCTGCTGAGCCCGCACAGGAAGCGCGCCTGCTGCCGCGGGTGCCCCAGCGCCGTGCGGTTGTCGCGCACCAGCTGCCGGAACGCCTCCACATCGACGCGGCGCTCGATGGGCCCGCGCTCCGGCCGCGGCGGGAACCGCGTGACGCGGCCCGTCTCACACCAGGTGCAGTGGCCGCACGGCTCCGCGCGCGCCTCGCCGAAGTACGCCAGCATGAAGTTGGTCTGGCAGCCGTCGCCCTCCACCAGCTCCACCACCTGCCCCACCCGCCCCACCTCCGCCGTTTCCCGCTTCGCGAACCGCGCCTCCAGCTCGTCCGCCAGCGCTTCCGCGTCGGCCGCGTCCACCAGGCGCGTGAAGCGCTGCCGCGCGTCCGTGACCTGCACCTCCGCCAGCCCCTCGGACTGCAGGTAGTCCACCATGCGGACGATGCGGTCGCGCCCCTCGCCCAGGTCGGCGGCGACCACGGCCGGGTCCAGCGTCAGCCACTCGCGCCCCTTCTTGGCGCGGTCGAACACCGCCTCCACGAAGCGCGCCCGGTCCTCCGGGAAGCGCGCCGTGATCTCCGGCAGCGGTTTGGCGAAGCGCACCTTGTACCCCGCGTAGAAGGGCGTCCCCTGGCGCAGCACCCCCATGAGCTCCAGGTAGGTGAGCGCCGTGCGCAGCACCAGCTGCCGGATGTCGTGCGCCGCCGAGAGCGCGTACTGGCTCACGTCGAACTCGCGCGGGCCGCCCAGGATGTCGCGAAGCAATCCCAGCAGCGACTCGCGCGTGGGCGTGTCGCCGTAGGTGAAGTTCTCCAGGGTGGCCACGTCCTCCAGGCTCCCCATCAGCTCCACCGTGGAGGGCCGCCCGTCCCGCCCCGCCCGGCCGATCTCCTGCGAGTAGCTTTCCAGCCCCTTGGGGAGGTTGTAGTGGTACACGTAGCGCACGTCCGCCTTGTCGATCCCCATCCCGAAGGCGATGGTCGCCACCACCGTGGCGCGGTCCGATTCCTTCCACCACTCCTGCACCGCGGCGCGCGTCTCGTCGTCCATCCCCGCGTGGTAGGGGCGGGCGGGGAGCCCCGCGTCCGCGAGCGCCTGGGCCACCCGCTCGGCCGTGCGCTGCAGGGTGACGTAGACGATCCCCGAGCCGGCCGGCCGGCCGCGGATGCGCTCCAGCAGCGCCGCGTCGCGCCCGCGGGCCAGCGTCGGCGAGGTGCGCAGGAACAGGTTGGGACGGTGGAAGCCGGTGACCACGGCGTTCTCGCGGGGGATGCGGAACGAGGCGCAGATGTCCTCCACCACCGGCGGCGTGGCCGTGGCGGTGAGCGCCAGCACCCGCTCCGCGCCCACCGCGCGCGCGGTCTCCGCCAGCTTCAGGTAGTCCGGGCGGAAGTTGTGGCCCCACTCCGAGATGCAGTGCGCCTCGTCCACCGCGAACAGGGCGATGCGGGCGCGGCCCAGCTGGTCCAGGAAGCGCTCGTTGTTGAAGCGCTCCGGCGCCACGTACAGCAGCCGCAGCTCGCCCGAGCGCAGGCGCCGCTCCACGGCCCGCGCCTCGTCGCCGGTGAGCGACGAGTCCAGCCGCGCCGCGTCGATGCCGCGGCCGCGCAGGAAGTCG
>JBEVLE010000496.1:0-3952 GCA_040509335.1 Longimicrobiaceae bacterium
CGCCTGGTGGGTGAAGACCCAGACGGGCACGGCGTACGGCCAGTCGTGACCGTGCTCCTGCAGCCACCGGAAAGTGGTGGCTCCCATCGCGATGGCGCCGACTCCTGCGATGAAGGCGTCGTAGCCCATCGGCCCGGAGGCGTCGACGTCGCGCGTGACGAGCCAGTCGAGTCCGTCGTCGGTGTCGGCGATGAAGCCGTCGAGGCTGCTCGCGACCCCGAACGTGACCTTGCGGCCCGAGGTCGCCCCCGCGTCCGCCACGGTCAGCTCTCCGGGACCTTGCGCTTGAGCTCGTCGAGCCAGACGGTGGCCTCGGAGTCGCTGGGGGCGCGCCAGTCGCCGCGGGGGGAGAGGGAGCCGCCGCTGCCCACCTTCGGCCCGTTGGGGAGCGCCGAGCGCTTGAACTGGCTCAGCTTGAAGAAGCGGAAGACGAAGACCTCCAGCCACTTCCGGATCGTCGCCAGGTCGTACTGGTTGCGCTTCTCCTCCGGCACCAGCTCGGGCCAGGCGCCAAGGGTGCGGTCGCCCCAGGCGTGCAGCGCCAGGAACGCCACCTTGCTCGGCCGGAAGCCGAAGCGCGTCACGTAGTAGGTGTTGAAGTCCTGCAGCTCGTACGGCCCGATCACCGCCTCCGTCTTCTGCGCGGGGGCGGAGGTGTTCTCGGCGCCCTCGGCGTGCGGCACCAGCTCGGGGCTGATCTCCGTGTCGACGATGGCCTGGAGGACGCGGTCCGTCTCCGCGTCGAACTCGCGGCTGCGCGCGACCCAGCGGATCAGGTGCTGGATGAGCGTCTTCGGCACCGACGCGTTCACGTTGTAATGCGACATGTGGTCGCCCACGCCGTATGTCGCCCACCCCAGCGCCAGCTCGCTCAGGTCGCCCGTCCCCAGCACCAGCGCGTTCTGGTGGTTGGCGAGGCGGAAGAGGTGCGAGGTGCGCTCCCCCGCCTGCACGTTCTCGAAGGACACGTCGTACACGGGCTGGCCCGAGGCGTACGGGTGCCCCAGGTCGCGCAGCATCTGCGTGGCGCTCGGCCGGATGTCGATCTCCGCCGCGGTGATCACCAGCGCGCGCATCAGCGCCCAGGCGTTCCCCTTCGTGCCGCTGCTGGTGGCGAAGCCGGGCATGGTGTAGCCCAGGATGTTGGTGCGCGGCAGCCCCAGCCGGTCCATCGTCCGCGCCGCCACGATCAGCGCGTGCGTCGAGTCCAGTCCCCCCGACACGCCGATCACCAGCTTCTCGATCCCCGTCGCCGAGAGGCGCTTCATCAGGCCGTGCACCTGGATGTTGTACGCCTCGTAGCAGCGCTCGTCGCGCGACGCCGGGTCCGCGGGGACGTAGGGGAAGCGCTGGTACTCCCGCACCGGCGCCATCTCGCCCGCGGGGAGCGCCAGCTCGAAGGGGACGCGGCGGATGGCGCGCACCCGCTCCAGCTCGTCGCCCACCGAGTCGTGGAACGACGTCATGCGCATGCGGTCCTGCGCCAGGCGCTCCAGGTCCACGTCCGCCACGATCATGTGCTCGTCGGGGACGAAGCGCGGGCTTTCGGCCAGCAGGTCGCCGTTCTCGTACACCAGCGCGTGGCCGTCCCAGGCCATGTCCGTGGTGGACTCGCCCGGGCCCGCGGCCGAGTACATGTACGCCGCGATGCAGCGGCCGCTCTGCGAGGCGCACAGGTCCTTGCGGTACTCGGCCTTGCCCACCGTGATGTTGCTGGCGGACAGGTTGGCGAGCACCGTCGCGCCGGCTAGCGCCGCCCAGGTGCTGGGCGGCACCGGCGTCCACACGTCCTCGCAGATCTCCACGTGCAGCGCGAAGTCCTCCACGTTCACCGCGTCGAACACCAGGTCCGCGCCGAAGGGCACCGTGCCGCCCAGGAAGCGCACCTCGCGCGCGACGGCGAAGCGGGCGGGGGCGAACTGCCGCCGCTCGTAGAACTCGCGGTAGTTGGGGAGGAAGCTCTTGGGGACGATGCCCAGCACCCGCCCGCCGTACACCACCACCGCGCAGTTGAACAGCTTGCCCTCGAAGCGGAGCGGCGCCCCCACCAGCAGCACCGTCCCCAATCCCGCGCTCCCCTCCACCACCCCCGCCAGGGCCGCCTCCACGGCATCCAGCAGCGCGTCCTGGTGGAACAGGTCGTCGCAGGTGTACGCCGAGATCCCCAGCTCCGGGAAGAGCGCCACCACCGCGCCCCGCTCCGCGGCCTGGCGCGCCAGCGCCAGCGTGCGCTCCGCGTTGAAGGCCGGGTCGGCCACGCGCAGCGAGGGGATGCACACCGCCACGCGCACCATGCCGTGGGAGTAGATGGAGTGGAAGGGGCGCTTCCCCATGCGGCTCACCGGGTCCGGGGGTGTCCCGCGCCTACTGGCGCCGGGCGGCGGAGGCGTCGCGCACCGGGCGGAACTCGGAGGTGGCGCGGTAGTTGGGCCAGTCGCGCGAGCCGGCCAGCTCCACCCCCAGGCGATGGAGAACCCCCAGGTCCTGCACCATGCCTCCGAAGTTCCAGGTGGCCGCGTCGTACTCGTCCGCGGGCTGGTGGTAGCGGTCGGTGCGGTACGCCGCGTCCGCGGCGTCGCCGGCGGCGGTGCCCCCCTCCAGCAGGTCCACGCCGCTGTCCACGTACAGCATGGGGACGCCGCGCTTGGCCATGGGGAAGTGGTCCGAGCGGTAGAAGTAGCCGGCCTCGGGGTGCGGGTCGCGCGCCACCACCCGGCCGCCCGCGGCGAGGACGCGCTCCAGGCGGTCCTCCAGCTCGCTCTGCCCGTAGCCCACGACGAGGACGTCGCGCGAGGGGCCGGTGGGCGCCAGGGCGTCCACGTTGAAGCCAGCGACGGTGGTTTCCAGCGGGTACACGGGGTTGGCGGCGTAGTACTCGGAGCCCAGCAGCCCCTTCTCCTCCGCCGTCCACGCGGCGAACACCACCGAGCGCTCGGGGCGCGGGCCGGCGGCGAAGGCGCGCGCCAGCTCGATCAGCGACGCCACGCCGGTGGCGTTGTCCACGGCGCCGTTGTAGATGCTGTCGCCGCGCGCGTCGGGCGCGCCCACGCCCAGGTGGTCCCAGTGCGCGCCGTACAGGACGGTCTCGCCCGGGCGCGTGCTCCCCGGCAGGCGGCCGATCACGTTGCGGGAGCGGATGGTGGCGTGCCGCACCGCGAAGTTTGCGGCGAAGGTGGCGTCGCCCAGCGGCACCGGGCGGAAGTCGCGGGTCTGCGCCCGCCGCTTGAGCGCCTCGAAGTCCTGCCCCGCGGCGCGGAACAGCTCCACCGCGAAGTCGCGCTGGATCCACCCCTCCAGCTGCGGGTGCACCTCGGCCGGGTTGGCGCGCACGATGTCGAACATCGTGTTGGTGTTGGAGTTCTTGACCGTGGCCCAGCCGTAGGACGCGGGCGCCGTCTCGTGCACGATCAGCAGCCCCATGAGCCCCTGCCGCGCCGCTTCCTCGTACTTGTAGGTCCAGCGGCCGTAGTAGGTCATGGCCTTGCCGCCGAAGTCGCCCTGCCCGCTCTCGAAGTCCGGGTCGTTGATGAGGACGACGCCGATCTTGCCGCGCAGGTTCTCGCCCTTGAAGTCGTCCCAGCGGCGCTCCGGCGCCTTGACGCCGTAGCCCAGGAAGACCAGCGGCCCGGTGAAGGTGACGCGGTCCACGTTCCGCATGCTGGCGCGCACGGCGATCTGCTCGCCCTGCGCGAGGTCCATGCGCCGCCCGGCGACGTTGACGGTGAGGTTGGGCGCGCCGACCATCTCGTACTGGTTGAGCGGGACGTCCTGGTACCAGCTCCCGTTCGGGCCGCCGGGCTGCAGGCCGGCCGCCCGGAACTGCTCGGCGATGTAGGCGACGGTCTTTTCCTCGCCGGGCGTGGCCGGCCCGCGCCCCCGGAACTCGTCCGAGGCGAGCGTGCGGACGTGCTCCGCCAGGCGCGCGGGGTCGATGGCCCCCGCGGCGGCGGGC
>JBEVLE010000497.1:0-9110 GCA_040509335.1 Longimicrobiaceae bacterium
CCCGGCGTGCCGGGCTGGCTCCTCTTTCTTTCGCGGCGCCGTAGCCGCTCCCCGGCGATGGCCGGGGGCGGCGGACCCGTCCGTCTACCGCTCCTTGACCGGGGCCGCGCAGCCGCAGGCGCCGCAGGAGCAGAGCACGCCGCCGCACACCAGGCACTCGGACGAGGCGAAGTCGTCGAGCGCGATGCCGCAGGCGTGGCACTTGGTCCGGCGGCGCTTGGCGCCGGGCGTCTTGCCGGTGGAGGTGTCGCGGACCCCCTGGTAGGTGATCCCGCGCTCCTCCAGGAACTCGCGGTGGCGGTCGATGGCGCCCTGCCGGCGCCGCTCCACGGCCTCGCCCTGCGCGACGGTGCGCTCCTTCTCGCGCTCCTCCTTGAGCTCGATGCGGCGGCGGTACTCCTCGGCGGCGCGCGCCTGCTGCGCCTTGTCGGTGACCTCCTGGATCTTGGAGGACACGACCTCGCGGGAGAACCGCTTGTGGCGCAGGTGCGTCAGGCTGAACAGCTCCACGTTGGTGGCGGTGGGGTCGCTCACCTCGGGATCGAACACCAGGATGTCCCCGTCGGCCGAGTGCTTCCCGATCCACATCTTCCCGCCGTTGAACCCGGCATCCGCATCCGCCACGTTCCCGAACCAGACGTCCTCACGCTTCCCTTCGATGCTGGTGGCCATGTGCGGACTTCCTTTCAGGTCTTGTGTCGGTAGGTGATGCGGCCCCGGGTAAGGTCGTACGGGGAAAGGGAGAGCGTGACGCGGTCCCCCGTGAGGACGCGGATCTTGAACTTGGACATCTTCCCCGCCCCGTAGGCCAGGACCATGTGCCCGTTCTCGAGCCGGACGCGGTACTTGCGGTCGGGGAGCACGTCGGTGACGACGCCCTCTACCTCGATTCCTTCTTCCTTCGCCATTCACACCCCTTTCTGCCGGGGTGACCCCGCGGCGAAAAAGACAAAGCCCACGTGGTGCGTCAGCGGAGCACACACGCGGGCGGTTCGCGATCGAGGACCCTCCGGCCTCGGGCGAGACGTTGCTATTAAACCCCGGTTCCGGGTTCGTTCCCCGGCCCGCCAGGCTTGCGGGCGACGGCCAGCAGGTTCTTGCCCAGCGGCACGGGCACGCGCGACTCCACGGCGCGCAGCAGCGGCACGGCCCAGCGGTCGTACGCGGCGACGTCGCCCCCGCCCAGGCGCCGCCGCATCAGCCGGAAGACGACCAGCCAGGGGAGGATGCCCAGGCTGTCGAAGTAGCGCAGCCGCACCACCTGGAAGCCGGCCCCCTGCAGCAGGCGCCGCAGCGGCTCGCGGTGGTAGCGGCGGTGGTGGCCGATGGAGGCGTCGAAGTCGCTGTACAGCCAGGAGAGCGCGGGGACGAAGACGCACAGGTGGCCGCCGGGCCGGAGCGTGTCCCACACGGCGCGCAGCTCGCCGGCGTCGTCGGCGACGTGCTCCAGCACGTTGACGTACACCACGGTGTCGAACGCCCGGAGGTAGCGATCGCGCAGCGAGGAGAAGTACGCCTGCTCGGTGCGGGCGCGGGGCTCGTCGGCCAGGCGCGCGGCGAGCCGCGGGTACATCTGGTCGGAGGGCTCCACGGCGACCAGCCGGCGGACGGGCTCGGCGAGGAGCATGGCGGACACGTTGCCGCTCCCCGCGCCCACCTCGGCGACGGTGTCGCCCAGGTACGGGCGGAACTCGGAGACGATCCACCGGTGGTAGTTGCGGGCGAAGGACATGGCCTCCAGGTCCCGGCCCTCGTACACCAGCGGGGCGGCCTCTGCGCTCATCGGGGCGGTGCTGCGGGTTGGTCGTCGGACGGACCTCGTGGGCACTCCCAGGGGGCGCGGGCGGGCCGTCGTGGTGGGCGACAAGGTAGCGCGGCGTTGCACGGACGGACAGCGAGGGGCCGGTGCGGGACCTTCCCCACGGCGGGGTCGGGATCTTCCCTCTCGGATCTGGCGGGTGAGGCGATTATCTTGGGGGCGGAGTCGATTCACCCTTCAGAGGTCCGGCCGGGACGGGACCCACCCGCTCCGCGGCCGCAGCGAGGCAGACATGAGCACGCACCAGCGCATCCTTCTCATCCGGTCGGACGACGACACCCACCGCGAGCTGCGGGTTCGCCTGGAAAGGCACGGCTACGACGTGTACGAGGCGGACGACGAGCGGGAGGGGGTGCGCATGGCGTGGGAGCTGGAGCCGGACCTGGTCATCGGGGAGGACTCGCCGCTGGGCGGCGAGCGCGAGCAGTCGCTGGACGACGTGGTCCTGGCGATCGGGACGCTGCTGGACTGATCGCGTCTCCTTCATCCCACGCGCGCTCGGACGGACGCGCGAGCGGGGGTGCGGGCACGGCTCCTGCCGGTACGGGCGGGCTCACCCTGTCGCCCTGGAGTGCGCATGCCCGTCCGTTTCCGCTCTGCCGGCTGCCTGTGGAGCATCGTCGCCTCGGTGGTGCTCACCATCGTCCTGAACGTGCTGCTGCGGGCGTGCGCCGGGTAGGCGGACCGCGGCGGGCGTGACATAATCGGGCCCCCGGCCAGCGAACTGGCCGGGGGCTCGCTCGTGCGGCGGGGTGCATGCCGCGGGAAAGCGGCGCGCACGCTCGGCTCCGGTCGAGTCGTGGCCCAAGCGTCACGATCTGGCGCTAAAAGTGAGGCGCGATTATGCTAGGGAGCGTGAGCCGGTCCACCCTCCCCCGCGCGAGCGCATGGACGAGCCGCTGACCTCCCCAGGCAATCTCCTCACGGCGACCCGGACGCGCGGCGCCCCCCGCGGGCACATGCGCCACTCGGCCATCCCGCCCATGCCCAAGGATCCCCGCCGCGAGCTGGACCTGCTGCGGGACGACACCGGGCCGCTCGGCTTCCTGCTGTGGCGGATCATCTCGGACGTGCTGCTGTGGACGGGGTGCCCGCCCGACCAGCGCGCCGGGCTGTTCCGCGA
The DNA here is from genome assembly GCA_040509335.1 of Longimicrobiaceae bacterium. GTDB lineage: Bacteria > Gemmatimonadota > Gemmatimonadetes > Longimicrobiales > Longimicrobiaceae > JAFAYN01. Next base: position 2,943 of record JBEVLE010000497.1, read on the forward strand.
CGCGCGGGAGGGACGGGGCGAGCCACTGGCCTACGCGACGCTGGCCGCCCCCGAGCTGCGGGAGCCGCTCCGGGTGCTGCTGACGGTTTCCGTCACGCCGGAGCTGGCGGACGCGGGAGCGGTGGCGGAGGCATGCGCGCGGGTCGTGGAGTGGGCGGAAGGTCAGAACATGAAGGAAACGGCCGTGCAGTTCGCGGAGGCCGCCGCGCGGATCGAGCCGGAGGTGTCGCGTAGGGCTTACACACCTGGACGGCTATGCAGACGGCTCGGAGCGCACCATCGCAGCGCGATGTGGTACTGGCGGGCTGCACGGCTGGCGCGGCGGGCGCACAAACTTGGTGTGCGAGGGAGCGAAATTGACTTCGCGAATGCACATCTTGGATTGGGCACACTTGAGCATGGGCTTGGACGCTACGAGCAGGCCGAGCATCACTTTCTAAAAGCTGCACACGCGGCCCTAAAGATGGGGCGAAAGTCTTTAGCCGCAGGGGCGCATCATAATCTGATCGGCGTCACGTACGAACAAGGCCGTGTGAATGAAGCACTTCAACACGCCGAACTAGCTGCCAGGCTCTACCCCGTTGGCCACCCTTTCTTCCCAAGGTTGGCACATGACATCGGGTTCCTGTGGTTAAAACAGGACTACTTCTCAAGTGCTCTCCTACTTTTCGAGAAGGTACTTCCGTGGGTTGAGAGGCAGCGTGAGCGAATTTTGGCTCTGGCGAGTTTAGCCCGCTCTGCTGCGGCAGTTAAAGACCACATCCGGTTCGAGCGCGCAGCAACGGAAGTACTTGCCATGGCAGCAGCAGACAACGAGCTGGCAGCCAGTTCCCTCTACCACGTCGCGGAGGGGGAACGGTCCTTTTGGAAATGGGATCGAGCAGAATTGCTGGCTCAACGCGCCTTGCGGCTTGCTGAGGAACGGCAGAACGAAACCGTTGTCAGGCTCGCCAGATCTCTTCTAGAAGCAGTAGCCATACACCGAACCGGAGATGTAGACCTAGTTCCGCCCGAACAGAGCATCACAGATCGGATCACGACTATGGTCCTTGAAAAACTGCAAAAACAACCCGCCCCGGAGCTTTCGTCCGGGGCGGTACGACCTGAGCAGTACCCCGACTGACCCACCCCATTCGGTTCGGTTAGTGGCCCGATCCCGCCATCCCAATTCCGGAAAGCGTCGTGCTGACTGATTCCGCAGAGGTGGCGCTTGCCCCGCCTGATCCACCCATCCCAATTTCACCCCCTGCCACGTAGTGCCCACTCCCCGCCCCACCGACCCCATCATCGCCCTCGACGTAGTGCCCGCTCCCAATCATCCCAATCCCATTGGTACCAAACACCGTATCCGTTGACTCGATGAAGTGGCCAGTGCCCATCCATCCCCCGTTGTATCGGGCACCGCCCGGGACGCGATCCGGGCCCGTCACGCTGCCACCGTCCTGACAGGCCGACACCGTCGCAACCAGCGCGCACACTGCGAGGGTAAAGCGAATTCTGCTCATGGTTTCCTCACGGAGAAAAGGAGGGGACGACTGTCTACGTCGTCAACTTACGCAGCACGGAATGCGTCAGCAACGATGGTATGGGACGAAAGGGTCACTCACGACGGTACGGTCTCCCCCTGCCGAAGCGTTCGCGTGTGACCACCTTGTGACGAAACTGCCTCAAAGGATTGACGCTCGGAATCACCCCGCCGTACCGTGGCCGCAGGCGTGTCCACAATGTCCACGAAGGGGTGAATCCGCATGCCCACGATCCGGCCGCTTTCCCCGCTCGAAGCGGGCATCCTCACCTACCTGAGCGGCGAGGCGCTGCGCGGGCGCGGCTGGCTGCGCCGGGGCGTCCGCGGCTGGCGGCTGTACTCCGAGGTCAAGGACGAGCAGCAGGACGCCTACATCGCCGAGCGGCTGCCGCACCTGGCGCGGCTGGGGCTGCTGGACCGGCTGGACGTGGTGGAGTTCGGCAGGACGCGCGCGACGCTCCTGTACCGCATCGCGCAGGAGGGGGAGCGGCGGCTGGCGGCGCTGGAGGGCCGGCCGTGCGAGGCCATCCCCCCGCCGGAAGCCGAGGACCTCGGGGGCAACCTGTTCGTCCCGGCGCCCACCTGGAGCGCGCTCCTGACGCTCCAGCGCTGCGCCAGGGAGCGGATCGGGCCCGTGCGGCTGGGCGCGCACGGGTGGATGTCCATCGGCGAGATCGCCGCGGGGCAGCCGACGCTGCGCCACGACGACCTCACCTGGCTGGTGCGGCGCGGCCTGGCCGAGCTGCGGAAGGCGCCCGTGGGGACGGAAGGAGCGATGCGGACGCTGTACCGGCTCACCGCGCCGGCGATGCGCGCGGAGGCGCTGGATGCCGTGCCCGCCCCCGGCGGGCAGGTGGAGATGGTGGAGACCCGCGTGCCAGAGGAGGCGGGACCCACGCCCGGCCCGCGCCCGCGGCTCGCGCCCGGCTCCGGGTCCCGGCGCCGCTCCGGCGCCGTGGGCCGGCCGTAGGCGACGGCGCACACCCGGGTCCCGGAGCCCGAAACGTCCACGTTCGGGGCGCGGGACCCAGAACACGCGAGCGCATGCAGAAAAAGGACGGGGGGAGCACCCTGGAGCGGGTCGCGCGGGAGGAGGCGGTGCGGAGGCTGCTGCGCCGCGAGCTGCTGCACCTGCCGCAGCGCCTGCTCTCGCCGCTGGTGGGCATCGACCGCAACTCGCTGCGCAAGTTCCTCGCGCTGAGCCGGCCGGAGCCCGCAACGTGGCGCCGGCTGCGCGCGTGGGCCGCGGACCATCCGCCCGCCGAGCCCGCGCCGGGAGCCGTGGCGCTGGCGCTCCTGGCGGGCGAGTTCCCCGCCCCGCGGCGGCTGTGGGCCCGCCGCCGCCTGGCCGACGCCCTGCACGACCTGTACGTGGAGCTGGACCGCCAGCCACCGCCCTGGCTGGCGGAGGAGCTGTCGGACGTGAGCGAAGAGCCCCCCGGCCAGGCGACCTGACCGGGGGGCTATCTCATGTCCACCCGCTCCGGTGCGGGCACCTCAGAACGACACCTCCAGCCCCAGCGTCGGGAGCGCGGGGAACATGCTGATCCCGCTGCGCGTGGGCGGCGAGCTTTCGAAGTTGTAGAAGTATGAAGAGCGGGTTCGGGTTGTTGCGGTAACAGCATTCAGCACCGGCTGGCGTACACCTGGGAGACCCCGCACACTCCACGTAGTCCGATTTGTCGCAACGTACTTCTTCTGTACCGAGACTATTGGTCGTCGTTCAAAGAGTCCGAGTGAGCCTTCCTGCGTTTAAAATGCTATCTTCGTTTGAATACTATCTTCACGTTAGCACCTATCCTGCTAACCGGGAGAACCGATGCGCGAAGTATTTCTTCTCGCGCCACTGGAAGCCGCTACTCCCGATAGATTGAAGAGGTCAGATCCGTTTCCCACAGTTGTTTGATGGCCTCGATCTCCAGATCGCCGATCAGCTTCCATCCACTAGATTCTTGCGCTAGCAGCAGACGGGAGAGCAATTCACGACGAGCATCTAAAGTGAATGGGCCAAGGCCTACCTGTCCATTCCGGCGGGTAGAACAGCGGTACGCCTTATCATCTCGAATATTTTGCATCCAATCACGCCACTCAAGCAGAGGCTTCAACTGCGAGTACCCTTCGGATACAAGGCTCTGTACGGCGCGGTCCTTCCGGACAACTGTGCAGGTCCAGCAACCAAATCTACCCTTCCCGCAAGGACTACCCCGTGGATCACGGACGATGGGACAGTCGCCGGAAGCATCACGGTAGAGCAGCGTCAAACGCCTTGAATCGATGCTTACAGGTCGCTCGACATGCACAATTGTAGCCCATACGTCATGCAAAGAGTAGTTGATTATAGGACTAAAGATAAGAGTACCCGCACTACCGTGTTGTCGCAGATAGTATTGCGAATCGCTGGCATGATGCTGGATAGTTCTATCACGTTCAAGACTCTCACCCCGACGAATACCAAGAAGGACCACGCTCCTGCCTTGTCCAATGGTTTTCAGCACGGATTGCACTGGTTTGATCCGTAGTCGGTCAGTACACCATCGGAATTTATTCGTCGGAGGAGGGTAGCCCCGGCCAATCACCTTCACAAAAAATCGGTCCCGCAGTAGAGGCTGGGCAACAGTGATCTTAAGTGGGATGTCATCCTTCACAGCTTCTAGTTCCAGTGAACGCAGGGTTGTACCAACCAAGCTGGCCACGACCGGGATCTCAACTCCGGTATCGCAATACACTACATCGATCTGCCGCCTCTTGGACCGAGGAAGCTCGTACAAAGCACGATAGACAAGCTTGAGGAGGGCCGACGAATCCTTTCCCCCGCTAAAGCCTACGCACCAAGGTAACGCTGTGGCTTGAATTTCTTTCTTGATGAGTTCTATTGTCAGGCGGTTCAACTCCTCGACTTTACCGAAGCATATGCTATCCCTTTCTGAGGAGCTGGGACTGAACTTCCTGTCGGTGATGATCGGCAACGAAGTCAATCTGTTCATTGGAGAGATCTCGGTGGGTGGCGAGTACACGCGGCAGCAGCACGAGCCAGCTGATCAAAAGAACCGCAAACCAGAATACCGCCCAAAAGTAGTGGTGGGCACCCTCACCTGCTAAGCCAAAACCCAGGTGAACAAGGCAGCCTACGGAAGCAAACACAATCGTATCCGCAACGCTACTCACGTAAGCGCCATTCTCGTAGACGCTGTCCCTCCTCAACTTCAGGGACTCATCCTTATCGACTATCGAGTAAAACAGGTTAATCAGGCGTTTACCAGGACGAAGCAAGGCAGCGTCGCCCGGATTCATTTCCCCCGAAGGGATCATGGAGATTAGCCTGTCTTTGATATTGTCCTCAATGATTCGCCAATGTCTGCCGAGGACAAGCCGGTCCCGTACCCGGAAGACGCGATACACGACACCAGCGATCACCGCGACTATGAACGCCTGACTACCTACGGTGAAGTCAATCGCTTCAATTGTTTGCGATAGGGAGAATTTTTTCGCACGAAGCGTGAAGTACACAAAGATGGAGAGCGTTCCGGGAACAAAAATCCTCACATAGGAGAGTTGGTCCTTGGTCATGGAATAGGGCGGCGAATTTGACGGTGAGTAGTATCCGGTGTAGGAGCCCGACGCCAGGATCAATGCACGATACAATTAGGCACGACATTTGACAATACTTGCCGCTGCTGCAAGATGCAGTTCAGAACGACACCTCCAGCCCGAGGGTCGGGAGCGCGGGGAACATGCTGATGCCGCTGCGCGTGGGCGGCGAGTTGTCGAAGTTGTAGAAGTAGAAGAGCGGATTCCGCTTGTTGTACATGTTGAGCACCTGGAGGTACGGCGTCGCGGTCCCCCAGCGCGGCCGGAAGGTGCGGCGCAGCGACAGGTCCAGCCGGTGGTACGCCGGGTAGCGCTCGCCGTTGCGCGGCCCCAGCACCACGGCGAAGGGCGCGGGCCCCTCCTCGTCCTGCGGCGTGCGGCGCACCACGCGGTACTCCCCGGAGCTGAGGTCGTAGTCCCAGTCCACGTACTGCCCCAGCGGCCGCGTGTAGGGGATGCCGGAGCCGTAGTTCCAGCGCGCCCCCGCCTCCAGCTTCCAGGGGAGGTCGTACTGGAGCACCAGGTCCACGTCCACCCGGCGGTCGTACACCGGCGGGTAGTCGAGGGTGGGCGGAAGGTCGCTCCACCCCTCCGCCAGCGGGTCGGGGAGCGTCTGCCGGGCGCGCAGCAGCGAGAGCGCCGCCCACCCGCGCAGCCGCCCCGTGGTGCGGCGCAGCATGAAGTCCATGCCGTAGGAGCGCCCGTCCCCCTCCAGCAGGTTGTCCGAGTCGTCGTTGGGGTCGTCCGCGAAGTTCACCGCCGTCACCCCGCGGAAGCGCCGCCAGTACCCCTCCGCCGAGGCGTACCAGGCCTCGCCCCAGTACCGCTCGATCCCCGCCTGCGCCTGGTCCGAGACCACGGTGGGGATGCTGGCGTCCGCCACGACCCAGGTGTCGTTGGAGAGCGGGAACGACTCGTCGCGCAGGGAGTGGAGGAACTGCGTGTAGCGCCCCACCGCCAGCTTCACCGCGCCGTCGCGCTCGCGGCCGAAGAAGCGCTTCACCGACAGCCGCGGCGACAGCGTGGCGTGCGTGGTCTCCTGCGCGCGCCACGCG
>JBEVLE010000498.1:0-7554 GCA_040509335.1 Longimicrobiaceae bacterium
CGCGTGAGGGATTTCGGCCCGAAGGGGCGAGACCGCGCGGCTGTTTGCGCGGGCTCGACTCCGTTGCAGACGGTCGTTTCGTCTGCTACGGAGCCGAAGCCCGACCCCGGCGCCAGCCGGGGGCACGCCCAAAACCATCAGTTCAAGAAGCCGGTACGACACCGCCCATGAGCGACACCGCCACCCACGACCCGTACGCCGTCACCGACCTGCTGCGCGTCAGCACCGCCGGCAGCGTGGACGACGGCAAGTCCACCCTCATCGGGCGGCTCCTGTACGACACCCGCAGCCTCACCGAGGACCAGCTGGAAGCGGTGGAGCGCACCAGCCGGCAGCGCGGCGAGGCGTACGTCAACCTGGCGCTGATCACCGACGGGCTGCGCGCCGAGCGCGAGCAGAACATCACCATCGACGTGGCGTACCGCTACCTCGCCACGCCGCGCCGCAAGCTGGTCATCGCCGACACGCCGGGGCACCTGCAGTACACCCGCAACATGGTGACCGGGGCGAGCACCGCCGACCTGGCCATCGTGCTGGTGGACGCGCGCAAGGGAGTGCTCACCCAGTCGCGGCGCCACGGCTTCATCGCCTCGCTGCTGCGCATTCCCCACGTGGTGGTGGCGGTCAACAAGATGGACCTGGTGGGCTGGTCCGAGGAGGCGTACGCCCAGATCGTGCGCGACTACCAGGAGTTCGCCCAGAAGCTGGACGTGCAGGACCTGGCGTTCGTCCCCGTGTCCGCGCTCCACGGCGACAACGTGGTGGAAAAGAGCGGGAGCATGCCGTGGTACGAGGGGGGAACGCTGCTCCACCTGCTGGAAACGGCCCACGCCGGGGCCAACCGCAACCTGGTGGACTTCCGCTTCCCGGTGCAGTACGTCATCCGCCCGCACCAGGACTACCGCGGCTTCGCCGGGCGGCTGGCCTCCGGCACGCTCCGCCCGGGCGAGGAGGTGGTGGTGCTCCCCGGCGGCGCCGCCAGCCGGGTGCGCTCCATCGACACCCCGGCCGGGCCCCTCCCCGAGGCGGTGGCGGGGGACTCGGTGGTGGTCGTGCTGGAGGACGACGTGGACGTGGGCCGCGGCGACATGCTGGTGCGCCGGCGCAACCTCCCCACCGCGGCGAGCCGGGTGGACGCGGTCCTGTGCTGGATGGACGAGAAGCCGCTGGACCGCTCCACCTCGTACGTGCTGATGCACACCACCCGGGAGCTGCGGGCGTTCGTCAGCGAGGTGGTGTACCGCATCGACGTGGACACGCTGCACCGCGAGGACGCGTCCACGCTGGGGCTCAACGACATCGGGCGGGTGGAGGTCACCACCGCCGGGCCGCTCTTCTTCGACCCGTACGACCGGAACCGCGCCACCGGGAGCTTCATCCTGGTGGACCCGCACACCCACCTCACCGTGGCCGCGGGGATGATCCGCGGCGAGCCGCGCGAGGTCCGCGAGGACCCGCCGGCCGCGTCGCCCAACGTGGTGTGGGAGGACTGGAACGTGCCGCGCGCCGAGCGCGAGGCGCAGAGCGGCCACGGCGCCGCCGTGCTCTGGCTCACCGGGCTGTCCGGGGCGGGGAAGAGCACCCTGGCGCGGGCGGTGGAGCGGGAACTGTTCGCGCGGGGGTGCCGGACCATGCTGCTGGACGGCGACCAGCTCCGCCACGGGCTGTGCGCGGACCTGGGCTTCGGCAGGGAGGACCGGCGGGAGAACGTGCGGCGGGCGGGGGAGGTGGCGCGGCTCTTCTTCGAGGCGGGGAGCATCGTGCTGTGCGCTTTCGTGTCCCCCTTCCGCGAGGACCGCGACGCGGTGCGCGCCCGGTTCCCGGAGGGGCGCTTCCTGGAGCTGTTCGTGGACGCGGAGCTGGACGTACTGCGGCGGCGCGACACCAAGGGATTGTACGCCGGGGCGCTGCGCGGCGAGGTCCCGCACTTCACCGGGGTGACCAGCCCGTACGAGCCGCCGCCGGCCCCGGAGATGGTGCTGCGGACGGGGGAGCACGGGGTGGACGAGCTGGCGCGCGCCGTGCTGGAGCGGCTGCGCGCGGACGGGATCCTGCGCGCCGCGGGACCCGGGGCGGATCCCGGGGGCGGCCCGCCTAACTAGAGCGAGCGGCCGCCTCCGGGACACCCCGGTCGCGCCCTGACGAATCCGCCAGACGCTCAATTTCGCGGACCTCCGGCCAGATCCGGCCCATGTGGGCTTTACCATGTCTGAGGGCTCTGGAAGCTGGGGTTTCCCCGAAGGTTCCTCCCCCGGAAGGCCGGCAGCTTCCTCGATCGTCTCCCGATGTAGCCACCCAAAGGTCAATCTTGCCTTTGCCGGTATCTTTGCTGTAACATGAACATGAGAGCCACTCGACCACTGCCGAACGACATGGCCGTGCGGTTTCCGATTGCGTGCCCTTCCAACGGAGGTGGGCCATGCGAAGCATCGGGCGTGTATTGGCAGTGGTAGCGGTGGTGGGGGGAGGGTGCTTGACGGGGTGCGGACCGCGCTCGGATGTGGTGATCGTTCCGCCGCGCGTGCCGCAGGGTGGGCGCGCGGTAGCGATCGCAGTCAGTCAGTCGAGCGCGATGCGCCTGGTGGTCGCCACCGAGAGCGGCGGCTTGTTCCGGAGCTTCAACGGTGGGGTGAGCTTTCAACACCTCGACGGGTTCCCGACGCTGTTTGCCGTCGATGTCGCAATGGCGTCGCTCGATCACAAGACGGTGATCGCGACCGCGCAGGACGACTTCGCCAGTGTGTCCGGCGGCGGGATCTGGCGGAGCACCGACGGCGGCAGCAGTTGGAAACGGCCGGTGGGGTGGCCGCCTGCGGGGTGCGGCGGGCGCCCAGGGGCGGGCGGTATCTCGCACATGCCGCTTACGCGGACCTTCCACGTGGCGACCGACTGCGGGCTCGCGGTGAGCACCGACGACGGGGCGACCTTCACCACCACGCCCCTGGACCCGGCGAACCCGAAGCTGTTCTCGGTGCTGGTAGTGAACCGCACCACCGGGGTCGCGGCCGACAACCGGCGCACCTGGTTCCTCCACAACGGGCAGTGGACGCCGTCGTTGGGTGGGCCGGACGTTGGCAGGACCTTCACCCCGCACGCCTTCGCCTCTCCGTGGTGGGCGGCGGAGAACATCTTCTACCACGCCGGGCGCGACCGGCGACTCTGGGTGTCCACCACGAGTGGCGGGGCGTGGCGACTCATGCTCACGCACTGCGACACTCTGCCTCACGGGTGCGGCAACCGCGAGCCGTTCGTGCGCGTGGGGCGCGGGCTCGACGGCGATCCCACGCATCTCGACGTCTACTACGGCGATGGTTTCACCATCTGGCGGCAGGCCGTCACCGTGACGGTCCCGGGGGGCCACCTCGCGGACTGGCGCCAGCCGACCCACATGGACCATCGCGATCCCGCCGACATCGCGTTCACGCCTGGCTTCATCGAGCCACTGATGCTCGCGACCGACGGTGGCGTGCACCTCACCAACGACAATGGAAAGAATTGGACGCTCACCGGCAGCAACGTCGGTGGGTTCGTCGCGCTACAGGTGGGAGAGGTCACCGGGCGCCAGGTCGGGGGGACCACGCCGCACCTCGACCTCTACTACGGCACGCAGGACAACGACATCAAAGGATCGAGCGATGGGGGCGCGACGTGGAAAGGCTCGCTCTGCTGTGAGGGGGCTTTCCTGCAGGTGGACCGCGCCAACCCCGCGAAGGTGGATGGGCCGGTCACCGGCCGTGCCTGCGGGGGATGCTCGGTATTCGACGTACAACCGCACCTGGGGCAGCAGGCGAGCCCGACGCTCTTCCGGAATGCTCCCAACGGCAACTCCGCCAACAAGAACGCACACGCCCCCTTCCAGCTGGTTGGCCCCGACTACCTCCAGCCTCTGTCTGCACCGCCCAACGCCGAGTACTGGCTGACCAGGAACCGCGGGTCGAGCTGGTCGCAGTCGTTCACGCTACCGGGCACGCACGTCGGCAACATCCTGTTCGCCGGTGACCTGGGGAACCCGGTGGCCTACGTGGCACTGAATAAAGGTGTGGGCGCGAAGCTCGTGCGGGCGAGCGGGGTGTCCGGGATGGCCACGGTGCGCTCCGCGGACTTTATCGGCATGGGGACAATCGGGCTCCTGCGCACCCACCAGGCGCTCTACGCCGTGGTCGGCGTGGACCCGAAGAACCCCGACCACCTGCTCGCGCACGACCTCTTCTCGGGGACCAAGGCCTCGCGTGACGGCGGTGTCTCCTGGTTCCCTCTCCCCTTGCTCGACTCTGCGGTCTCCAACAACGGACGCTTCGTGCCGTCGATGAACTTCGTCCCTTTCGTGACCACGATCTCGTGGGATCCCTCCAACTCGTGTCATATCCTCGTGGGGACGATGCAGAACGGGGTGATCCGCTCGGCGGATGGAGGTCGCACATGGGGCCAGGTGCGCGGCTCGAAGCTCGCACCTTACGTGACGTCGTTCTTCTTCCCGCCCACCGGCCCGATCTGGATGTCGACGTATGGCCGCGGGCTGTGGCAGGTGACGGTGGACCGCTCCCCGCCGCCGTCGGGGCGGTGCAGCTTCCCGCGGCCGCTGGGAGAGCTCGTGCAGCCATCGCCCCCGCTGGTGATCATGCGGGTCGGGGGCGATCCGCGCCCCTTCGGGGGGCTGGAGGATCGTGTGGTGTGCCCCGATTGTACGGTGTTCCTCGTGCACGACGGGTGGATCACAGACGTGGAGGGGGATGGCGAGGTCCTGGCGGTGGCAACGGCGGGGGGGCACGTGGAACAGCGCCGTCGCGACGGGCGCGAGGCGCCGGCCACGGTAATGAACCGCGTGCGCTACGACGAGAGCGACGGGCTCCGGCGTCGCATTGGTGGGACCGCCGACGAGCGCCGCGTGCGCGGGTTGGTGCTCGACGGGACGCGGCTCGTGGCCTTCCTGGTGAGTGGCGCGCCTCTGCCGATTGCGCCCCTTCGCGCGCCCGCCGTCTTCGTGCGCGAACACCCCGGCGATACGGTGCAGGTGCTCGGCTTCCACTTCCTGCAGGGGGCGCGCGAGCGGGGGGTGACGGTGCTCGTGGAGGGCGACACGGTGGCGTCCGGTGTGCCAGTTGGGGCGGATGGCCGCTTCGATAAGCGCGTGCGCGTGCTGCGTCCGCCGGGTTGGGTGGTGGTGACCGCCACACAGCGGGACGGCCTGCGCACCACGCTGGCGACGACGAACCTGCAGGTGGTCGATCATTGACCGCCGGCCATGGATCCTCGCCGGTTCCAGGGTACGTCGGGTAGCAGTCGACCGGAAGGCAGCCCGAAGAACGCGCAGGCGACTGATTAGAGCGGCGTCGGGGCCGCCGGTGCCTCCCCCAGCACCCCGGCGACCGCGGCCGCCAGGTCGCGGGATCCGGCTTCCCAGCGCCGCGAGCGCGCCTCCAGGCGCCGCGCCGCGTCCGACCACCCCTGCCGCAGCTCCGCCAGCACGCGCCCCAGCGAGGCCTCGCCGGGGCCGCCGCCATGCTCCGCCGCCGCCGCCACCGCCGCGGGGTCCACCCACGCCGGGTCCGCGGCGAGGCCCAGCTCGCGGAAGAGCTCCTCCGCCGCCGCTTCCAGCGACTCCCCCCGCTCCGCCGCGCGGGTGACCAGCGCGCCCACGCGGTGGTGCGCGCTGCGGAAGGAGATCCCCGTTTCCGCCACCAGCCGGTTGGCCAGCTCGGTGGCGGCGGTGAAGCCCTCCGCCGCCCTGCGCCGCATGCGCTCCGGCTGCGGCTGTGCCCCCGCGACCACCAGGCGCGCCAGGAGCGTCGCTTCCGTAACCTCGGCGAGCGCGCCCCACAGCGGCTTGACCCCCTCCGTCCCCACGGCGACCGAGTTGCTGAAGGGGGTGGCGTGCATCGCCATGGCCGCGGCGGAAAAGGCCCCCAGCGGCGCCCCGCCGCGCCCCTTGACGTGCTCCAGCAGAAAGGCGTTGCGCTTCTGCGGCATCATGGAGCTGGAGCCCACCAGCTCGTCCGGGAAGCGGACCAGCTCCATCTCCGCGGTGCTCCACAGCTGCAGGTCGGTCGCGAGGCGGCTGAGGGTGACGCCCAGGACCGCCGCCGCCGCCAGGAGCCGCAGCACCAGGTCGCGCGAGGCCACGGCGTCCAGCGAGTGCCGCACGCCCTCCGCGAAGCCCAGCAGGCGCGCGGTGCGCTCCGTGTCGATGGGGATGGTGGTCCCGCCGGCGGCCCCGGCGCCCAGCGGGCAGCGGTCCAGCTCCGCGGCGGCGTCCTCGATCCCCCGCAGGTCGCGCTCCAGGGCGGAGGCCACGCCGGCCAGGTAGTGGCCGTAGGTGACGGGGAGCGCCGGCTGCCAGTGCGTGTACACCGGCATGGTGAGCCGGGCGTGCCGCCCGGCGCGGTGCACCAGGACGGCGAGGAGGCGCAGCGTCTCGCGGACCAGCGCGCGGTACGCACCCCGCAGCCGCAGGCGCAGCACGGTGGCGTTGATGTCGTTGCGCGAGCGGGCCAGGTGGACGGCGCCGCCGGTCTCCTCGCCCAGCGTTTCCACGAGGAAATTTTCGTACAGCAGGTACAGGCCGCGGGGCGCCGCGCGTCCGCGCAGCGGCGCGTAGTCGCTCGCCACCAGGTCGTCCATCACGGCCAGGAGGCGCCTCCCGGCTTCGCGGGGGAGGATCCCCCGCTCCAGGAGCATCACCAGGTGCGCCCGGTCGACCTGAACGTAGAAGGGGAGCTCGTCGCGGATCGCCTGCTCGACGTGGTCGCCGAAGACGACCTGCCGCGCGCGCCGGTCCAGCGGCCTGCGGATCCGCCCGGTGTCCTCCATCAGGCCGCTTCCCCCGTCGCCACGCGGAGCCGCACCGCGTCCCGGCCGCGCTCCGCCGCCGCGCACGCCGCCGCGGACTCGTCGGCGCAGGCGACCACGTGGCCGACGCGGTCCCGGAAGTCGCCCTCCACCGTCAATGCCTCGCCCACCGGGCGGTACAGCGCCACGTCCACCACGCCCTCCACGGCGCGGGCGGCCTCCACCCCCTCCACCGCGTCCAACCGGCCCGGGCGGGGCGCGAAAAGGAAGCGGATGGAGGCGTGCCGGTGCCGGGCGGCCTCCAGCTCCGGCGCCTCGCCCACCACCAGGCGCAGCGTTTCGCGGATCAGGTCGATCCCCTGCGCGTGGCGCACCAGCTCGGGGATGAAGCCCCCCGCCAGGCGCGGGTTCACCTCGATGGGGTAGGCAAGGCCGTCCCGCACGCGCAGCTCCCAGTGCAGCGGCCCCCACCCCAGCCCCAGCAGCGAGGTGGCGCGGCGCACGGTGTCCTCCAGGGTGGCGGCCACGCCGCCGGAGACCGGGGCGGGGTAGTCGTGCCCGGACTCCACGAAGAAGGGCGGCTCGCCCAGGTGCTTGCGGGTGATCCCCACCACCCGCCCGGAAAACACCTCCACCGAGAACTCGGGGCCCACGACCATGGCCTCCACCAGCACCCGGCGCTCCGCGGGCGAGGCCGCCTGCGCCAGCAGGGCGTCCGCGTGCGCGGCGGCCTCCGCCGCGGTGGCGCACGCGCGGACCCCCACGCTC
>JBEVLE010000499.1:0-6685 GCA_040509335.1 Longimicrobiaceae bacterium
CGCGTGAGGGATTTCGGCCCGAAGGGGCGAGACCCGGCGGGGCAGTTTCCGCCGGGGCTCGACTCCGTTACGCACGGTTGTTTCGTGCGTTACGGAGCCGAAGCCCGACCCCGGCGCCAGCCGGGGGCACGCCCAAACCCGCGGTCAAACCCCGCCGTCAGGCCACGGACCCGTGCCGGTAGTACCCTCCGCGCCCCGGGGGCCGGTGCGCCTGGGTCGGAACGGGCGCCGCCATGCGCGGGGCCGGCACCCCGCCGCCGCCCGCCCGGGCCTCGCGCACCTTGTTCACCGCGCACACGTGCAGCGCCACCGTCATGGCCAGGTTGATCCAGAAGTACGGGTAGTACAGCACCGTGACGAAGAAGCCGCTGCCCAGGAACCCGACCAGCGCCCCGTCCAGCCCGTGCGCCATCTGGAAGATGAACGCGTTGTCTCCCGGGAGCGTGCGGATCAGCTTGCGCGTCTTGAAGTTCACCACGAAGGTCGCGCCGATGAGCAGCACGAAGGCGAACAGCCCCGTGTAGCCCATCTCCGCCACCGCCTCGATGAAGATGTTGTGCGGGAGCTGGCCGGCCGGGTTGTAGTACGTCTTGTAGTACGGGAGCCAGTTGCCGTACCCGATCCCCAGCACCGGGTGCTCGGCCGCGATCTTCAGCCCGTCCTTCCAGTAGGTGATGCGGGTGGTGGACGTCTCGTCCTCGCCGGCGTTCTGGAAGCGCACCTTCTGCTCCGGGGGGATCACCGCGATCACCAGGGCCACGGCGAGCGCCGCGGGGATCAGCACCTTGAAGCGGTGCCGGGTCCGCGCCACCATCCACGCCAGGGTGAGCGCGCCGCCCAGCAGCGCGCCGCGCGACGAGGAGGCGATCATGCTCATCACCGCCGTCACCGGAAACGACAGAAAAAACAGGCGCTGCCACTTTCCCCAGTGCTTCCACATGGCGACCACGAAGGCCAGCGCCAGGGGGAAGAAGATGCACATCTGGATGCCGAACTCGCCGGAGTTCTGGAACCAGCCGGGGCCGCCCGTCGCGCCCCAGTCCCGGAAGCCGAAGCCGGTCTCCGCCCACGACCGCGCCCCGTGCTGCGACATCTTGAAGGAGTACAGCAGGAAGGCGAGCATGTATACGAAGAAGCGCCGCTCCGTGGTGACCAGGTTCACGGTCAGCGCGAACACCAGGACCCAGTTGAGGTACACCGAGAACTTGGCGGCCGACGCGTCGAAGGAAAAGGCGGTGAACGACGACGCCAGCAGCACCAGGGTGTAGAAGCCGAGCAGCGCGGAGATCACCGTGGGAAAGCGGGTGAGCTTCCCCTCGCTCAGAGCGGTGACGATGGTCAGCACCAGGAAGGTCAGCCCCCAGGGCAGGACGTCGATGGAGGGGTACACCATCTGGGGGCGGACGTACTCGATGAACATGTACAGGTTGAGGAACCAGAACGAGGCCGGCTCCCGCTGCATGAACGCCCAGATCTCCCCGGGGGTCGTCCGCCACACGCCACGCACCCGCTGCGCGACGGAGGCGCGGCGGGCGCCGCCCCGCGGCGGCGCGAAGCCCCGGCCGGCCCCGGCCGGCATGCGTCCCGGCGCCGTGGCGAGCCGGGGGTGTGAAGCGTCAGCCATTCAGGACCCGCTTGAGTAGGTGTAGTCCGCGGAGCATGGAGGTGGGGAGCAGGCTCCCCCCCAGGATTCCCACCGAGCGGCCGGAGACCGCCGCCCCCTCGCGCCACGCGTGCATCACTGCGGTGCGCGCCTCCCTCTGCTCCATCAGCGAAAGGTGCAGGTAGGCCATGCGCAGGAGGAGCCGCTGCCGCCCCAGGCGCCGCGCCTCCTCCTCGGCCGGGGAGAGCGGGGCGCGCAGGCGGCCCGCCCGCTCGTTGCTGAGGAGGGCGTTGAGCACCATGTCGCGGGTGTTGGCGCCCGCGGTCAGGCGCTCCTCGTGCCCCACCCGCCAGCGCAGCAGCGGCGACATCACCACCGCCACGGGCGCCGCCGCGGCCAGGCGGTGGAAGAACTCCGTGTCCTCCGCCACCCGCAGCGCCTCGTCGAAGCCGCCGCTCGCCAGGAACAGGTCGCGCCGGACCATGGCCGCGGAGGGGAGCACCACGTTGCCGAGAAAGAGCAGTCCGAAAAGGTCGCCGGCGAGCGCCGCGTGGCGTCCGCCCGCGCTCTCCACCACCACCTCGCGCAGCGCGCGCGAGAGCCACTCCCGCGAAGTGCACCCGTTCTGGCGGAATACCGGGACCGCGCTTTCCAGCCCGCGCTCCCCCTCCACCGCCCGGCCGGCGCCGTCCACCAGCACGCACTCGGTGATGGACCACCCCGCCTCCGGGGCCGCCGCGTGGGCCGCGGCCTGCACCTCCAGCTTGGCGGGGTCCCACAGGTCGTCCGAGTCCAGGAAGGCGATCCACTCGCCGCCCGCCTCGCGGACGCCGCGGTTGCGCGCCGCCGACACCCCCGCGTTCGCCTGCCGCACGTAGCGCACGGGCGCGGGAAAGCCGCGGCAGACCGCCTCGGTGTCGTCGCGGGAGCCGTCGTCCACGATCAGGATCTCGTCGGCCGGGCGCGTCTGTTGTAGCACCGACTCGACAGTCGCGGGGAGCCACGCCGCCCGGTTGTAGGTGGGGATGACGACCGATATGGACGACAAGAGCTTCTCCGCGTCGCTTCGGGTGGGGCTGGCGCGGGGCGCCGTTCTCCGGGGGTGCGCCGGGCGCGGGGCCGCAGCGGCACGTCCCCGTGGTGCATGGATCTTGCCACCCGGGGGGGCGATCCCGCGGCGCCCGGCCCCTGGCCGGCATCCCAGCGCGCCCGGGCGCGGACCCGCGCCGGCCCCGCCGCGGGGCACCCCCCGACCTCACCGACCCCCGATCCGATGCGCCGGGAACCACCCACAGCTGTTGCGTCCGGACCACAGGCCGGCGCGGCCCGTCCGCCCCGGTCCGGGGCCCCCGGCGCTGCGGCCGACCCCCGCGGCGCCGAGGCCGTGGGCGTGGATTCCCGGCCCCTGACCCTCCTGCACGTGGCCGCCCCGGCGCGCGTCGGGGGGCTGGAGCGAGTCGTGCGTTCGCTGTGCGCCGGGCACCGGGCGCGCGGCCACCGGGTGCACCTGCTGGCGGTGGTGGACCCGGGACAGGCGGACCACCCCATGGTCGCCCCGCTGGCGGACGCCGGGGTCGAGGTCCACGTCCTGGAGATCCCCTCGCGGGCGTACCTGCGGGAGCGTGCCGCCATGCGGGAGCTGTGCGCCCGCTTCCGCCCCGACGTGGTCCACACCCACGGCTACCGGCCCGACCTGGTGGATGCCCCGGTGGCCAGGTCGCTGGGGATCGCGACGGTGGCGACGGTGCACGGCTTCGTGCGGGGCTCGCGGAAGGGGCGGCTGTACGAGTGGCTGCAGCGGTGGTCCTACCGGCGCTTCGACGCCGTGGCCGCGGTGTCGCGCCCGCAGGTGGCGGAGCTGGCGGCCTCCGGGGTGCCCGCGGCGCGCATCCACCACCTCCCCAACGCCTGGGCGCCCCACGAGCCGCCGCTCCCCGCCGCGGAGGCGCGGAACCGGCTGGGCATACCGGAGGGCGTCTTCCACGTGGGCTGGGTGGGGCGGCTGGGGCGGGAAAAGGGGGCCGACGTGCTCCTGGACGCCCTGGCGCTCCTCGGCGACCTGCCGCTGGTGGCCTCCATCGTGGGGGCGGGGCGCGAGGAGGCGGCGCTGCGGGCGCAGGCGGAGGCGCTGGGCGTCGCGGACCGGGTCCGCTGGCACGGGCTGATCGCCGAGGCCGGCCCCCTGTTTCCCGCGTTCGACGCCTTCGTGCTCAGCTCGCGGACCGAGGGTACGCCCATCGCCCTGTTCGAGGCCATGGAGGCCGGCGCGCCGGTGGTCGCCACGGCGGTGGGCGGCGTGCCCGACGTGGTATCCCCCGCGGAGGCGCTCCTGGTTCCCCCGGAGGACCCCGCCCGCCTCGCCGCGGCGCTGCGGGAGGTGCGGGGCGACCCCGCCGCCGCGGCGCGGCGCGCCCGGGCGGCGGCGAGCCGCCTGCGCGCGGAGTTCGGGGCGGACCCCTGGCTGGAGCGGTACGAGGAGATCTACCGGCAGGTACAACGTCGAACCGTCGCATGAGCGCCATGAGCCTGATCGCCTGGACCCTGATCGCAATCCCGCTCCTCGTCACCGCGTACGCGTACGCCGGGTACCCGCTCCTGCTCGCGGTGCTCGCCCGCAGGCGCGGCCGCCCCCCCGCGCCCCCGGCTCCCGCGGAGTGGCCCCGGGTCAGCATCTCCCTCCCGGCGTACAACGAGGAGGCGCAGATCGGCGGCGCCATCGAGAGCCTGCTGGCGCTGGACTACCCGGCCGACCGCAGGCAGATCCTGGTGGTGTCGGACGCGTCCAGCGACGGCACGGACGACATCGTGCGCCAGTACGCCGACCGCGGCGTGGAGCTGCTGCGCATGCCCGTGCGCGGCGGCAAGACGGCGGGCGAGAACGCGGCGGCGGCCCGGCTCACCGGCGACATCGTCGTCAACACCGACGCTTCCATCCGCATCCGCCCGGACGCGCTGAAGCCCCTGGTGGCGTGCTTCGCGGACCCCACGGTGGGCGTCGCCTCGGGGCGCGACCTGAGCGTCGCGCGCACCTCCGAGGACAAGAACGCGGGGGAGGCCGGGTACGTGGGGTACGAGATGAAGGTGCGCGCGCTGGAGACCGCGGTCGCCGGGATCATCGGCGCGTCCGGGTGCTTCTACGCCATCCGCTCGCACCTGCACCGCTCGCCGCTCCCCGCGCACCTGAGCCGCGACTTCGCCTCCGCGCTGATCGCGCGGGAGCACGGCTACCGCTCCGTGTCGGTGGACGACGCGGTGTGCTTCGTCCCGCGCACCACCTCGCTGCACCGGGAGTACCGGCGCAAGGTCCGCACGATGGCCAGGGGGATGCAGACGCTCCAGCACAAGAGCCACCTCCTGGACCCGCGGCGGTACGGCACCTTCGCCTGGATGCTGCTCAGCCACAAGGTGGCCCGCTGGCTGGTTCCCTGGACGGCGTTCGCGGGCGTGCTGGGCGTGCTCCTCCTGGCGGTGGAGCACCCGGCCGCGCGCTTGGCGCTCGCCGTGGGGGCGGGGGTGGCCCTCCTCGCCGGGGCGGGGTGGCTGTGGCCCGAGTCGCGCGGGATCCCGCGCGTCCTCGCCGTGCCGGCCTTCGCCGTGGCGGGGAACCTGGCCGCGGTGCACGCCTACCTGCGCTCCCTGTCGGCCAACGACGATCCCACCTGGGAGCCCACCCGCCGCGAAGTGGTCCTCCCCGGGGTGGGCGAGTCCCGCCCCGCGCCCGGCATCCAGGACCCGGCGGCGGCCGCCCGGCCGTGACCCACACACCGCCCGCGCCGATGCGAATCTACGCGTTCACCCAGTACTACCCGAGCACCTTCAAGCCGTACTTCGACACCCAGTTCGCCCAGCTCGTCCGCGACGGCCACGAGCTGACGGTGTTCGCGCACGGGCGCCAGGGGCGGGAGGTGAACGAGCCGGTGGCCCGGTACGGCCTGGATGCGCTCACCCGCCGGTATCCCACCACGCTGCGCACCGCCCCGGCGTTTCTCCCCCACGCGGCCGGCCGCACGCTGCGGGACCCGGCGAGCGTGCTGCGGTGCGTCCGCGCCGCGGACCCGGCGAAGCGGGTCAAGGAGCGGCTGATGACCACGCTGCGGATGCTCAGCCTGCCGGCCGAGCGTCCCGACCTGTGCCTGGTGCACGACCTCACCACCGCGGTGCTGTTCACCTGGCTGCGGTCCCGGTACCCGGGGGTGCCGGTGGCGATGTACTACCACGGCGGGGAGAACGCCCTTTCCCGCGGCCTGCGCGACGCGGACGTGCTCCGCGCCTTCGCGGGCGTGGACGTGGTGTTCACCAACACCGAGTTCTCGCGCGACCACGCCGTCGCCCGCGGCTGCCCGGCGGACAAGGTGCACATCGTTCCCGTGGGCTTCTGCCTGGACGACTACCCGGCGGCCCCCGTGCGCAGCTACCGTCCGGACGGGGTGCTGCGCCTGCTGTCGGCGAGCCGGCTGAGCGACGAGAAGGGCCACCGCTTCGCGCTGGAGGCGCTCGCCGGCCTGGTGGCGGCGGGGGTGACGGACTTCCGCTACACCATCGTGGGGGGCGGCTACCTTCGGGAGCCGCTGGAGCGCTTCGCCGCCGAGAACGGGCTGGCGCCCTACGTGGAGTTCGCCGGGGTGGTGACCACGGCGGTCCTGCTGGACCACGTCGCCCGCGCGGACGTGGTGCTGCTCCCCAGCATCGAGCTGGGGACCTGGGTGGAGAACCAGGCGTGCATCGTCCAGGAGGCCATGCTGATGAAGGCGCTGGTGGTGGCGACCACCGCCGGCGGCGTCCCCGAGTCCACCGCCCCGGAGCTGCGCCCCTTCCTGGTCCCCCCCGAGGACCCCGCCGCCATCGCCCGCGCCGTCCTCGCCGTGCGCGCCCTGCGCGACGACGAGATGCGCGCCCTGGGCACGGCCGGCCGCGCCTTCGCCGAGGAGCGCTACGACATCCGCCGCCTGAACGCCGCCCTCCTCGAGCGCGCCCTCGCCGCCCCGGCCACCCCCGCCGTCCCCGCGGCCGCCTGAACCGCGGTGCGGGAGTACGAAGTACGCAGTACGTGAAAGGCGCCCCCGCCGGGAGATCCCGGCGGGG
>JBEVLE010000500.1:0-3483 GCA_040509335.1 Longimicrobiaceae bacterium
ACGGCGGGGTTGGGCGTGCCCCCGGCTGGCGCCGGGGTCGGGCTTCGGCTCCGTAGCAGACGAAACGACCGTCTGCAACGGAGTCGAGCCCCGGCAAACTGCCGCCGGGTCTCGCCCCTTCGGGCCGAAATCCCTCACGCGACGGCGGGCCCCCTCCCCCCGGCCCCCTCCCCCGCAAGCGGGAGAGGGGGAGCACGGCAACGACAGCGCCCCCGCCGGGATCCTGGCGAGGGCGCTTTTCACGTACTCCGTACTGCCGTCCTACTTTCGCACTGCCGTTCCGTCCCAGCACTCCGCCCGGCACCCTCCCGGCTTCACTCTCGCGCACCTGCTCCGGGGTGAACGGCGCGCCGAAGAGGGCGCGGCAGGCTCCTCCGGCTCAGGCGGAGGAGGCGGACCCGGGCCCGTCCGCCCCGAACACGGGCCGGCGCTTCTCCAGGAACGCGTGGACTCCCTCCACCCCGTCCGGGTGCCCCGCGCAGTCCACCAGCGCCGCGCGCTCCCGCTCCAGCTGCGCCTCCAGCGGCGTGTCGTAGGCGTCGGTGAGCAGGCGCTTGACCGCCGCGAACGCGTGCACGGAGCGCCCCGCGAGCGTCGCCGCCATGGCGTGGGCCTCGTCCAGCGCCGCGCCGTCGGGCACCACGCGCGTGGCCAGCCCCCAGGCGAGCGCCCGGTCCGCCGGGATGGGCTCGTCGAAGGCGGCGATCTCCAGCGCGCGGGCGATCCCCACCAGCCGCGGCAGGGTGAAGGTGCCCCCCGCGTCCATGGCCAGCCCCTGGCTGGTGTAGCCCTGCACCAGGCGCGCCCCCGCCGCCATGACGCGGAAGTCGCAGGCGAGCGCCAGGCTGAACCCGCCTCCCGCGGCGACCCCGTTCACCGCGGCGATCACGGCCTTGTCCATGCGGCGGATCTCGGCCACGCACACGTGCACCCGGGTGGCGAGCTCCCGGAAGGCGGCGGGGGGGCCGTGCGGGTGCGACGCGGCGTGGCGCAGGTCGCCCCCGGCGGAGAACGCGCGCCCGGCCCCGGTCAGGACCACGGCGCGCACCCGCGGGTCCGAGCTGACGCCGAGGAGCGCGTCGGCGAGCGCGGCGGCGGTCGACAGGTCGAGCGCGTTGAACGTCCCCGGACGGTCCAGCGTCAGGGTCGCGACGTGGTCCTGCACCTCCAGCCGGACGGGCTCGCTCATGATGGATCGGGTCGCGGTGGGTGGAGAAGGGAGAGCGTCAGCCGCCGGGCCGGTACGCCGCCGGCCGGGACACGCCGGCCCCGGGGTCCAACTCCGCCCGCACCCGGTGGATCAGCTGCAGCACCATCCCCATGAGCACCAGGTCGAGGAACACGACCACCACCGCGACGTCGCGGGAGGCACCACCCCCGCTGTCCAGGAGCCTCAGCCCCAGGACCACCGCCAGGAGCACCACCGACGCGGCGCGGCGGCGGCGGGCCCCGGCGGCGAGGTCGGGGCGGCCCTCGGCCGCCGTCCAGTCGGCGATGCCGGTGAGCAGGTACCAGAGCAGGGCGGCCTGGCCCAGCGCCTCGATGATCCCCGCGAGGGGCGCGGCCTGGAGGGGGACGACGGCGTCCAGCAGCCCCGGGGCGACCATCGCCCAGGCGACGAGGCGCGCCGTCCGGAACGCCGCCGCCTCGGCCGCCAGCTGTCCCGCGCCGATGGCCACCATCCCGTACCCCGCGAAGTCGGGGAGCACGTCGACCGTGCCGAGGCGCACGTCCACCAGGACCAGGACGAATCCCCAGAAGATCAGCCGCAAGCTCGTCGCCACGCTCGCCCTCCGGTGCGATGGGTGTCCGCCGCCGCGGCGGCGGACGTCAGAACACGAACTCCGCCAGCAGCGCGTAGACCACGGCCAGCGCCACCAGGCCGGTGACGAGCATGCGGCCCCGCCTCGCCATCTGCGCCCGCGTGGAGGCGGGGTCCCACTCGCGGTCGGCGTTGAGCTCGCCGAAGCGGGCCGCCACCTCGTAGTTGCGGAAGCTGAAGCGGTGGCGCTCCGGCTCGAACATCTCGCTGACGTCCGCGGTGAAGTCCACCGACCGCATCACCGGCGTCGGGTCCGTCGCGGCGGCGAGCCTGCTGCCCAGCGGCCCCTTCTCCACCTGCGCGTAGCGCGCGTACGTGTCGGGCGGGGAAAGGACCAGCGACCGCCCCGGCTTCATGATCAGCCCCCAGAACATCAGCCCCAGCAGTCCGAAGAAGCCGCAGACGGCTCCCCATATCGCCATCTCCACCGGCTCCGTCCCTTCCCGGACGGCCTCGAGCAGGTTGGGGACGAAGAGGGTGAGCATCCAGGTGATCACGCCGACCGGGAC
Source organism: Longimicrobiaceae bacterium (assembly GCA_040509335.1). Lineage (GTDB taxonomy): Bacteria > Gemmatimonadota > Gemmatimonadetes > Longimicrobiales > Longimicrobiaceae > JAFAYN01. Next base: position 2,332 of record JBEVLE010000500.1, read on the forward strand.
GACGTAGGGCAGCGCCGCGACGGCCCACTTCCGCAGCAGCCTGCTCCTGACCTCGGGCGCGATGGGGCGCAGCTCGCGCTCGTGGGCCTGGATGCACGCCGGGCAGGCGGGCGCGGCCACCCCGGACGCGTAGAAGTAGCCCGGGCTGTCGCCGTTGTCGCAGTAGAACAGCTTGTTGATGGCGACGGTGCGGCTCGCGGGGGCGCCGCACTTCACGCACAGGTCGGGGAACCTGGCGTGCCCCAGCGACCCCACCACCTCCACCGCCACGACTCCGCCGTCGTCCTCCGCCACCACGTGCTCCGCGGGCACGTGGACCGTTTCGGGCTGGCTCATGCGCGCGCCTCCTGCCGTGCGGCCCGGGCGTCGTCCGCGGCCGGGCCGGCCGGGCGCGCCCTCACCCGTCATTGTACACGCCGCCTGCGCCCCCGCCAACGGGTTTCTCGCCGGCGGTCAGTCGCGCAGCCACCGGAGCATGTGCGGGTACGGCGGGACGCCCTCCTCGCGCGCCCGCTTCGCGTCGCGGGTGAGGTCCATCCACTGGAGGAGGGGGACGCCCACGTAGCGCCCGTGGCGGAAGTTGTCCAGGAATCCCCCGGAGGCGCCGCGGTAGCCGTGCTCGTGGAAGACGACGGCCGGGTCCAGCCCCAGGTGCATCACCGCCGCGTACGACCAGGCGATCGCGCCGATCTCCTCGCCCAGGTCGGCGCCCACGTCGCCCTGCCGCTCGCCCCGCTCCGCGGTCGTCAGGATGGCGACGTGCCCGGCCTCGTGGAGCAGGTCGCCCGGGTACAGCAGCCGCGCCTCGTCCACCAGGAGGCGGCCGCGATCCACCCGCACGCCGGGGAGGAAGCACGGGTCGGGCAGGTCGCACGCCTCCACCTCCACGCCGATCTCCCGCAGGAAGCCGACGATGCGCGCGGTGACGGGCTCGGCGAAGCGATGCATGCGGAGAGCAGCGAGCGGGGACGGGGAGAGCGGTGCGGGACTGGCTGGCTCCCGCGGCCGCGTGGGAGCCTGCGTGAGGGATTTCGGCCCGAAGGGGCGAGACCCGGCGGGGCTGTTTCCGCCGGGGCTCGACTCCGTTGCAGACGGTCGTTTCGTCTGCTACGGAGCCGAAGCCCGACCCCGGCGCCAGCCGGGGGCACGCCC
>JBEVLE010000501.1:0-3791 GCA_040509335.1 Longimicrobiaceae bacterium
GTATCGAGGCGCGGGCGCCGTTGCAGTTCACGTCGTACCCGTATGATGCTGTTCGGAGGGAGACAGCCGGGCAGTTTCGGCTGGCTCACTCCGGCGCAGGGAGACACCGGGGCTGTTTCCGGTGGCTCCCGGAGCCCGCGGAGGAGACCGGCGGGGCAGTTTCCGCCGGGCTCCGCAGCGGCCCGCCTAGACACGAAGAATCCCGAAGCTACGCCGCCCGGATCCAGTGCCCCAGCTCGCGCAGAGACGGCTTCTTGCCCGTGCTGAGGATCCCGATGCGGTAGATCTTCCCCGCGACCCACGACACGGCGACCACCGCCGCGAGCGTGCCCAGCAGCGACACCCCGATCTGCCACGCGGGCACGGCGGCGGCTGCCATGCGCATGGGCATGGTGACCGGGGCGGTGAAGGGGATCATCCCCAGCGCGGTGGCCGTGGTGCCCAGCGGGTCGCTGATGACCTGCCCCAGGAACAGGAGCGGCGCGATGAGCGGGAGGAACGCCACCGTCTGGAACTGCTGCGCCTCCTGCTCGCTGTTGACCGCGGCGCCCACCGCCGCGAAGACCGCGGCGTAGAGCAGGAAGCCCAGGAGGAAGAAGGCCACCGAGGAGGCCAGCATCCACGGGTCCGCGTTGAGGCCGGAGAGCGCGCCCGGGGGGAGCCCCAGCCGCCGGGTGATCATGTCGGAGCGGGTGGACCCCAGCGCGCCCAGGAGCCCCCAGATGGACACCTGGAGGACGGCGACGGCGCCCACGCCCAGGATCTTGCCGGCCATGAGGTGCGAGGCCTTCATGGAGCTGACGATCACCTCCACGATGCGGTTGGTCTTTTCCTCCAGCACGCTGCGCATGACGTTGATGCCGTACAGGACCACCAGCACGTACACCATCATCCCCAGCACGTAGCCCAGGTAGAAGCTGGACTCGGCGCTCTCGGCGGCCTCGCCCTCGTCGGTGACGCGCAGGGTGTTGACCTCCACCGGGCGCAGCAGCGTGGCTACCTCCACCACGTCCAGCCCCTCGGCGCGCATGCGCGCCGCCTGCACCGCCTGCGACGCGGCCACGCGGACGTCGCGCTCCACGGTGAAGTTGGACAGGTTGCGCGCCCGGAACTCGATCCGGTTGCTCTGCACCACCCCGGCGGGGAGGTACAGGTAGCCGTCGATCTGCTCGGCGCGCACGCGGCGGTTCAGCTCCTCGCGCACCGCGGCCAGCGGCCCGGGGACGCGCTCCAGCCGGTAGGTGTAGGCATCGTCCGCGCCGGCGGCGGGGGGGCGCGACAGGGTCCGCACCACGTAGTCGGCGATCCCCGGGGGCGCCTCGTCCACCACCACCAGCGTGCGCTCCCCGCCGGTGCTCATCAGCGCGGGGAGCAGGAAGAGCCCGCCCATGAACAGCGGGATGAGGAGCGTGGTGAGCAGGAAGCCGCGGGTGCGCACCCGCTCCATGAACTCGCGCTTGAGAACGATGAGGATCTCAGACATGCGCGGGCTCCGGGCGGCGGTGCGGGGTGGCGGCGTCGCCCACGCGGGCGACGAAGATCTCGTGCAGCGAGGGCTCCACCCGCTCGAAGCGGACGAGCGGGGCCTCCAGCGCGTTCAGCGCCGCGAGGAGCTGCCGCGGGTCGGCGCCGGGCTGCAGCTCCACCTCCCACCCCTCGCCGGCGCGCGCGATGGCGCCGAAGCGCCGGTCGCGGCGCAGCGCCTCGTCGGTGGACGCGGAGGGCTCGTCGAAGGCGAAGGCGTAGCGGTTGGTGCGGTTGGCGCGCTTGATCTCGCGCAGGCCGCCGTCCAGCACCTTGCGCCCCTGCGCGATGATGCACACGTCGTCGCACAGCTCCTCGGCCTGCGCCATGTTGTGGGTGCTGAACAGGACCGTCTTGCCGCGCTGGCGGGTTTCCAGGATGGTGTCGCGCAGCACCTCCTGGTTCACCGGGTCCAGCCCGGAGGCGGGCTCGTCCAGGATGAGGAGGTCGGGGTCGTGGATCACCGTGGCGACGAACTGCACCTTCTGCTGCATCCCCTTGGAGAGCGTTTCCACGCGCGCCCCGCGCCACTCGCCCAGCCCCATCTTCTCGATCCAGCGCGCCCCCTCGCGCCGCGCCGTGGCGGCGGGGACGCCCTTGAGCTGCGCGAAGAACACCACCACGTCGAGCACCTTCATCTTCTTGTACAGCCCGCGCTCCTCCGGGAGGTAGCCCACGCGGCGGAGCACGTCGCGGTCGCGCTCGGGGTCGCTCCCCAGCAGCGACACGCGCCCGCTGTCCCGGACGATGATGTTCATCACCATGCGGATGGTGGTGGACTTGCCGGCGCCGTTGGGCCCCAGGATGCCGTAGATGGTGCCGGTGGGGACGGCCAGGCTGAGGTCGTCCACGGCGGTGTGGCCGGCGTAGCGCTTGGAAAGGTGCTCGACGAGCAGGGCGTGGGTCATGCGGCGGCGCGTTGGGGTGGGACGCAGGGGTCGTGCAAGTTAAGCGAAAGCGAAAGGGGCCGCCACGGAGGGCGGCCCCCGCGCCCCCGGCCACGCACGACGCGCGCCGCCCTCCCGGGTGGGGAGGACGGCGCGCGCGGAGAACGGAGGCGGCGCGAGCCTCTCAGCCGTGCCTGCGCTGCTTGGCCGCAGGGGTAGCGTCGGCGTTATCGAGGCTGCGCTCCGCACGGAAATTCGCCCGCGCGCCCACCGCCGCCAACGCCGCGGGTGCGAACGGCGGCAGACGCGGGCCGGGACGCACGGGCCGGGGACGAACCGCGGACGCAGCGCCCACCCGCGTGAGGGATTTCGGCCCGGAGGGGCGAGACCCGGCGGGTGTTTGCCGGGGCTCGACTCCGTTACGCAGCGTTGTCTGCTGCGTTACGGAGCCGAAGCCCGACCCCGGCGCCAGCCGGGGGCACGCCCGAACCCCGCCGTCCAGCCGTCCACGACCGTTGCCGTTTCCCCGGCCACGCCGTAGCTTGCTCGCGCACCGTCCACCGGAGAGCCCCGTGAGCGACTTCCCGAACCTGACCGTCATCGACCACCCGCTGGTGCAGCACAAGCTTACCGTGCTGCGCCGCAAGGACACGTCCAAGAAGAAGTTCAAGGAGCTGGTGGACGAGATCGCCATGCTCATGGCGTACGAGGTCACGCGCGACCTGCCGGTGGCCCCGGTGGAGGTGGAGACCCCGCTGGAAACGACCACCCAGATGCGCCTCAGCGGCAAGAAGCTGACGCTGGTGCCCATCCTGCGCGCCGGGCTGGGGATGGTGGACGGCGTGCTGCGCCTGATGCCCTCGGTGCGTGTGGGGCACATCGGGCTGTACCGCGACCACGACACGCTGCAGCCGGTGGACTACTACTTCAAGATCCCGCCGGAGCCGGAGGCGCGCGACTTCATCGTCCTGGACCCCATGCTCGCCACAGGCGGCTCGGCGGCGGCTGCGGTGTCGTCGCTGAAGCGCTCCGGGGCGACGCGGGTGCGCTTCATGTGCCTGGTGGCGGCGCCGGAGGGGGTGCGGCGGATGCAGCAGGACCACCCGGACGTGCAGGTGTACGCGGCGGCGCTGGACCGCGAGCTGGACTCCAACGGCTACATCCGGCCCGGTCTTGGCGACGCGGGGGACCGGCTGTTCGGGACCAAGTAAGGGTTTTTACTGCAACGGCTTTGAGGGGCGGGGTCGGGCGTGCCCCCGGCTGGCGCCGGGGTCGGGCTTCGGCTCCGTAAGCCCGCAAACAACGCGGGCTAACGGAGTCGAGCCCCGGCGGAAACAGCCCCGCCGGGTCTCGCCCCTTCGGGCCGTAATCCCTCACGCG
>JBEVLE010000502.1:0-8973 GCA_040509335.1 Longimicrobiaceae bacterium
CACCCTCCCCCAATTCTGGGGGAGGGCTGACCGAAGGTCAGGCGCAGTTGCCGTTGCGATCTGCGCAGGGAGGTCGGGGGAGGCTGCGCAGGAGGTGCGTTGTTCGAAGCCAGCGTGATCCCGCCCTCGCTCGGAGCGTGGGCGAGTTTCGCACCGACGGAGCAGCCGCCCCCGGCCGACCCCAAACATCAGAGCCGCGTCGGAGCGCGTCGTCGTACAACCCTGCCAGCCGCGAGAAGAGCGCGGCGGATCAGCGCCCGTACGACGCGATCGCGCGCACCACGTCGTCGATGGCGCCCTTCATCCGCGACGACGGCAGCCCGGACGCGTTGGCGATTACGCTGAACACCACCACGCGCCCGTCGGCGAGCGTCGCGTAGCCGCTGAGCGAGTCCACGTTGCCGATGTAGCCGGTTTTTGCGGCCACCCGCCCGGGAAGGTCCACCAGGCGGGACTTGAGGGAGCCGGAGCGGCCGGACACCGGCAGCGCGTCGCGCAGCAGGGCGCCACGGGGCGAGGTGCGCGCCCACGCCAGCAGCTTCACCAGCATCTCCGGGGTGACCAGGTTGCCGGAGGACAGGCCGGAGCCGTCGCGCAGCACGAACGCCGCGGAATCGATGCCCACCACCTGCTCCAGGAACTCGCGCTCCACCGCCAGCCCGGCGCTCCAGCTCCCCTCGCCCCTGATCTCGCGGCCCAGCGTCTTCACCAGCAATTCCGCGAACCAGTTCTGGCTGCTCCCCAGGATGGGCCCGATCACCTGCGGCAGCGGCGGCGACACGTGCTCCGCCAGCACCGGGGCCCCGGCCGCGCGCGACTGCGCCGGGTCCGAGACCACCCGCACCTCCGCGCGGTCCACGCGGATCCCGCGGCGCTCCAGCGCCTCGCGGAACACCGTGCCCACGACCCGCGCCGGGTCCACCACCGCCACGTACTCCGTGGAAGCCGCGGCGCCACGGGGGATCTCGCCGTAGGCCAGGATGCGGTTGGTCCCCGGCACCCGCTCGAAGTCCAGCGTCTGCGGACGCCCGCGCGCCACCGTGCGGGCGCGGTTCTCCAGCTGCCAGAAGGCGCTCGCCGGCGAGCCGGTGACGTGCGCCGGATCGCCGGGCCGCGCCCCGGGCTCCACGCGGAAGTCGATGGAGTTGTCGTTGAACCCCAGCGCCCCCACCGGCGCCGCGTACCACCAGAGCAGGTCGTAGCGCTCCCAGTCCTCGCGCAGGTGCGCCGCGTCGAAGTGGCTCTCGTCCGCCGTGACGCCGGCCACGCGCCGCACCCCCTGGCGGTACAGCACGTCCGCCAGCGAGTCCAGCACCGCCGTCGCCGAGGCGAAGTAGCGCCCCGAGATCGTGGGGTCGCCGCGGCCGAAGAGCACCACGTCGCCCCGGAGCTCTCCCGCCTGCACCGGGCCGCCCGCGTACACCGTGGTCCGGTAGCGGAAGTCCGGGCCCAGGAGGTGCGCCGCGGCGGCCGACACCACCAGCTTGAGGTTGGAGGCGGGGACGAAGTGGCGGTCCGCGTCGCGCCGGTAGATGGGCTCGCCCGTGGACGGGTCCCACACCTCGATCCCCCAGTGCGCCCGGTCGAAGGGGGCCCGGTCCACCACGGTTTCGATGCGGCGCGCCAGCGCCGACGCCGCCGCGTCGCCCGCGCGGGTGGACACGGAGGCAGGCGCAGACGTACCTTGCTGCGCATGCGCCGGGAGCGAGGCCGCGCCCAGGGCGAGCAGGAGCGCCGCGGCGCGCGCGACGCGCGGAAGCCTCGCGGCGCCGGGGGACGGGAGTGGGAAGGCCGGGGTCACGATTCCGTACGTGGGGAAGATGAGCGAGATCCTGCTGGCGGACGACGACAGCTCGTTCCGGGAGATGATCGCGGCGACGCTGCGGGCGGCGGGCTTCGCCGTGCGCGCCGTCGACAGCGGCGGCGCGGCGCTGGTGGAGGTGCGGCGCCGCGCGCCCGACCTGCTCCTCCTGGACTACCGCATGGGGAAGCCGGACGGCTTCGAGGTGTGCCGCGAGGTCAAGGCCGACCCGCGGCTCAACTTCCTCCCCGTGCTCATCCTCACCGGCGAGGGGCGCCTGGAGAACCGGCTGGAGGGGTTCGACGCCGGGGCCGACGACTACCTGGGCAAGCCCTTCGACCCGCGCGAGCTGGTGGCGCGCGTGCGGGCGCTGCTGCGGCTGTCGCGGCAGTCGCTGGAGCGCAACCCCACCACCGGGCTCCCCGGCGGCGAGTCCATCCACGGCGAGATCCTGCGCTGCCGCGACCGGGGGAAGCCGTTCTCCGTGTGCTACCTGGACCTGGACAACTTCAAGCCCTTCTCCGACCGCTTCGGCTTCGCCGTGGCCGACATGGCCATCCAGGAGGCAGGGCGCATCCTCCACGAGGTGGGGGAGGAGCCGGGGGTGTTCGTGGGCCACGTGGGCGGCGACGACTTCGTCCTGCTGGCGGAGCAGGAGCGCACCCCGGAGCTCGCCCGGCAGGTGCAGGAGGAGTTCGCCGAGCGGCTGGTGCGCTACCTCCCCGACGACGCCGTCCGTTCCGGAAAGTACCGCGCGGAGGACCGCGAGGGAAGGACCCGGGAGTTCGCGCTCCCGCGTCTTTCCGCCGCCGTCCTCCGCGTGGACCCCGCGCGCTGGATCTCCCTGGACCACCTGGGAGAGCGCGTCGCGGAGCTGAAGGGGCGCGTCAAGCGCGCCGGCAGCACCGGGGTCGAGGAGGGCGACCTGGCCCCCTGACCCCGGCGCGGGGCGCCTACGCCACCGGGGGCGGGAGCTTCCGCCCCCCGTGCGCCAATTCCCGGAACTCGTACACGATCACCCCCTCCTCCGTCACCTCCGAGTTCACCCGCAGTCCGTCCTCCAGCGAGTTCAGCACCTTTTCCGCGCGCGGCAGCGGCCACCCCAGCGCGGCCGCCGTTTCCGTCACCGTCAGCCGCCCGCGCCGCTCCGCCGCCAGCGCCAGCACCGGCATCTGCAGGTTGGAGAGCAGCGCCGCCCGGCGCGCCTCGCGCTCCTTGCGCGCGATGGTCTGCAGCCCCGCCCCCCCGCCCGCCGCCGCCAGCCCGAACATCGCCGGCACGATCTCGCCGGCCCCCACCGCCACGATCATCATCAGCGCCGCGAACAGGAACAGCGCGATGGAAAAGCCGTTCGCCAGGGAGGCGCGCCCCGACGAGGCGACGGCCGGCTGCACCCCGCCGCTCCCGATGCGCGGGTAGTCCCTCTGGTGCCCCCAGTCCTTGCCGCAGCGGGGGCAGATGGTGTGGTTGTGGAAGGACAGGAAGTACACCAGGCTGAACACCAGCCAGCTGATCATCCCCAGCGCGACGAGCCCCGCGATGTGCGACCCCTTGGAAAAGTAGGACACCCCCTCGCCCACGTATCCGCAGCGCGGGCAGGTGTGCCCCACCAGCGCGGGCTGCACCTGTCCGCCCGGCCGCGCCGCCGGCGCGTACGCCGGCTGCGCGCCGTACGCGGGCTGCGCCCCGTACCCCGGCTGGGCGCCGCCGGCGGCGCCGGCCACGGACGAGCCGCAGGTGGTGCAGTGCGCGCGTCCCGCCGGCACGTGGGCCCCACAGGTGGAACAGTACATTATCGGCTCCCGCCGCGCCGCGCGGCGTCGATTCGGAGTTGGATGGATCCGGCCCGCCTACGTCCCTCTGATACGACCGTCGCCGGAAAAAGATTCATCCGGCGACGCATCGCCGGGCAGCACCGCACGGCGGCCCTCACCCGGCTCGCTTCAGGCTCGCCACCCTCTCCCAATTCTGGGAGAGGGGGCTTTGGCTCCGGTGGTTTTGCAGTTCCGCAGTACCCGCAAAATCTGTACGGAGGGAGACTCGCCGGCGGTTTGGCGAGGCTCACTCCGGCGAGGTGAGACAGCCGGGCAGTTTCGGCTGGCTCGCCGAGCCCGCGGAGGAGACGGACGGCAGTATCGTCCGGCTCCGTAGCGGCCCGCCGGAGCTACGGGAAACGCAAAGGAGCCCGCCCGACGAACCACCGGACAGGCCCCCGCAGACGCAGGAAGCGGAACCCCTCACCAGCGCGACCGCGACCCCCGCACGTCGATGTGGATGAACGGCCCGTGGGCGCCGTTCTCCAGGTACACCCCCGCCCCGCCGATCAGCTCCGGGTGCCGCGCCTCCACCCGCTCCACGGCGCGCAGCATCACCTCGGCGTCGCGCACGTCGCGCCGGCCGTCCTGGTTGAGGTCGTCGATGTAGTTGTCCTGGTCGCTGTCCACCCACACGTCCGACGCGTCGCCGTAGGTGTGGCGGGACAGCTGCGCCCGGCCGCCCTCGCCCACCCCCTCCTGGTTGTACGACGGGGTGCGGAAGCCGCTCATCACCGCCATGTGGTCGGCGCGCATCCCCATGGCGCGCAGCTCCTGCATCACCAGCTCCAGCTTGTCGATGAGCCGCAGGTCCAGCGCGACGTACTTGGGCCAGACGGCGAACTGGTTCTTGGTGAGGAAGTTGCGCAGCCGGAAGTGCTCGGACACCTGCAGGTCCTGGTTCTCGGGCGTCACCTCGATGAAGCCGGCCGGCGGCGCGTAGCGGTCCACGCGGCCGCTCCCCTCGGTGGCCCAATCCCCCAGGAAGTAGCCGTTGACGTACCCGGCGCGCTTGGCGGCGAAGGGGACCCGCGTCAGCACCGTCAGCTCCGCCACCTCCTGGCTCCACCCCTCGCCGCGGAGCAGCAGGCGCCAGGCGCCGGAGCCCGCGGGGGCGCTCACCGTGTTCCCGGCGATGGGCTCGCCCGGCAGCCGGCCCGCGCCCACCGGCGACCCCAGCAGCCGGGGGCCGCTGTCCGCCACCCGCGTTCCCGCCAGCGGGCTCCACGCGTACGTGGCGGGCGCCTGCGTGGAGCCCTCCCACAGCAGCGGCAGCTCCAGCGGCTGCGCCGGGTCCGCGATGGCCACGCGCAGGGCGCCGCTCCGCCCGAAGGCGCGGGGCGCGACGCGCACCACGGCGGGCTTCAGCGAGTCGGCGGAGGCGGCGGGACGCGGGGACGGCGCGCCGGGGGCGGCGAGGCCGGGCGCGGCGCCCAGCGCGAGCGCGGCGGCGACGGACGCGGCGAGACCGGGCAGGGGACGGACACGGGGCATCGGGGCTCCTGCGTTGGGGTACGGCGGCGGATCGGCGGTGCGGGGCGGAGCGGGGGTCAGGGACGGAGCTCCACCAGCTCCAGGACGGGGTGGCCCATCAGCGGCGAGGCGCCGTGGCGGACGCGCGCCACGAAGGCGAACTTCTGCATGGGGAGCAGGCGCCGCACGGCGAGCGCCTGCTCGGGCGTCACCGCGATGTACACGAAGCCGGCCTCTTCGTTCGGGTCGCGCGCCAGCACGTACAGCTCGCCGGGGGTGAAGTCGGTGCGGACCGGGTCGGCGCGCTGCAGCGCCAGGAAGCGCGCGGACCAGGCGACGCTCTGCCCCCGGTGCGCCTCGGGCTCGGCGCGCAGCAGCGAGGGGGTGAGCCCCGCCGTCGGGGCGCCGGGGACCGGGGAGCGCGTCCACCCCTCCACCCGCACCCGCGTCCACTCCCCGCGCCGCCCCAGCGCCTGCACCCGCGTACCCGCGGGGAGCACGGCGAGCGTGTCGCCGTCCGGCGCGGCCTGGAGGACCACGCGCGCGGCGGGCGCGGGCGCGGCCTGCGCGCGGGCGGAAACGGCGGTCGCGGCCTGCGCCACCAGGAGCAGGAAGAACGGGAGCTTCAGGGACTGCACCGGGGGGTTCCTTCGGGGTGGCACGCCCCCGGGGGGGCGTGTAGATTCTCGCGGCGGTACCGTCCAGTGTAGGCAGGGCCCCGTCCGCTGTCAACCGACCCTTCGCCCGCTTCCCCGTTCCGCGCCATGCAAGAGCCATCGTCCCCGCCCCCCGAGAACGCCCCGAGCGCCGGGTCCCCGGCCGCCTCCCGGCCGCGCGTGGCGCTGGTGATCCTGGACGGCTGGGGGCTCCGCGAGCCGGCGGACGACAACGCGGTCACCCGCGCCGACGCGCCCACCTGGCGCCGGCTGTGGGAGGGCGGCGAGCACCCGCGCGCCACCCTCACCACCCACGGCCCGGCGGTGGGGCTCCCGGAGGGGCAGATGGGCAACTCCGAGGTGGGGCACATGAACCTGGGCGCGGGGCGCGTGGTGATGCAGTCGCTGCTGCGCATCTCCCGCGCGATCGAGAGCGGCGAGTTCGCGAGCATCCCGGCGTTCGGGGAACTGATCGGGGAGGTGAAGGCGAGCGGGGGGACGCTGCACCTGATGGGGCTGATCGGGCCGGGCGGGGTGCACGCGGTGGACTCGCACCTGCTGGCGCTCTGCGAGATGGCCGGGCGGCACGGGCTCCCCCGGGTGCGCGTGCACGCCTTCCTGGACGGGCGCGACACCCCGCCGCAGTCGGCGCGCGACTACCTGACGGAGCTGGTGGGGCGCGCCAACCACGGCCCCGCGTGCGCCGTCGCCACGGTGACCGGGCGCTACTGGGCCATGGACCGCGACCGGCGCTGGGACCGCACCGAAAAGGCGTACCGGGCGATGGTGTACGGCGAGGGCGTCGCGGTGGCGGACCCGGTGGCCGCCGTGGCCGGGGCGTACGCGGCGGGGGAGACGGACGAGTTCGTGCGGCCGCGGGTGGTGGTGGACGGGGCCGGCGAGCCGGTGGGGCGGATCCGCGACGGCGACGGGGTGATCTTCTTCAACTTCCGCTCGGACCGCGCCCGGCAGATGACGCGCGCCCTCGCGGACCCGGAGTTCGCCGGCTTCGACCGGGGGCCGGGGCACCCGCGGGTGCGGGTGGTCACCATGACGCAGTACGACGAGGAGTTCCCCCTCCCCGCGGCGTTCCCGCCGCAGCCCATGGACAACATCCTCGCCGAGGTGCTGGAGGCGCACGGCCTTGCCGGCTTCCGCACCGCGGAAACGGAAAAGTACCCGCACGTCACCTACTTCTTCAACGGCGGCGAGGAGGAGGCGCCCGCCGGCGAGGAGCGCCGCATGGTCCCCTCGCCAAAGGTGGCGACGTACGACCTGCAGCCGGAGATGAGCGCGCCGGCGGTGGCGGAGGGGCTGGTGGAGGCGATCCGCTCGCGGCGCTACGACGTGCTGGTGTGCAACTTCGCCAACCCGGACATGGTGGGGCACACGGGGGTGCTGGAGGCGGCGATCCGCGCCGTGGAAACGGTGGACGCCTGCCTGGGCGACGTGCTGCGGGCGTGCCAGGAGACGGACACCACGCTGATCGTCACCGCGGACCACGGCAACTGCGAGCAGATGTGGGATCCCACCACCAACGGCCCCCACACCGCCCACACCACCAACCCGGTGGGGATCGTGCTGGTGGAGCCGCAGCACCGGCGCACGGCGGCGGGGCTGGAGCCCGGCGCGCTCTGCGACGTGGCGCCCACCATCCTGGGGCTGCTGGGCGTGCCGCAGCCGGCGGAGATGACGGGCCGCGACCTGCGCCGCCCCCGCTAGGGCGGCGCCCGCGCGCGGCTTGCGTGCGCGGGGGAACAAAGACTAGCTTCGCGACGTTACAACGGTCCCGGACGCGCCCCGTCCGGGACCGTCGACTTCCGGCGCCGCCCGCGGGCGGGCGCCGACCACGCACATACAAGAAGACCATGCGACGCACGCTCATCGCGGCCCTCGCCCTCGGCGCCCTGCTCGGGTGCGGGTCCGCCCTCCGGGCGCAGGCGATCCCCTCCCCCATCCGCTACATCGACCCCAAGCAGTCGGTGGGGTTCTCCGCCGGGTACCTGTTCACCAGCTCGGCGGTGGAGATCAACGACGAGCAGATCGAGCTGGGGCCGCAGTCCGGGCCGCTGGTGACGGCGCGCTACCAGATCCGCTTCGGCGGGCCGCTTTCCGGCGAGGTGCGGGTGGGCTTCAGCCCCACCGAGCGCAAGGTGTACGCGCCCACCACGGAAACCGACCCGGATCTGTTCGTCCCCGTGGAGGTGGGCGAGGAGAGCGTCGCGCTGCTCATGGGCGAGGGGGGGATCGTCTTCCACCTGACGGGGCCGCGGACCTGGAACGGCCTGGCCCCCTTCCTGGCGGCCTCGGGCGGGCTGGCGACGGACATCTCCCGCGGCTCGGAGCTGGAGGACGACATCGCGGAAACGGCGCGCTACGACTTCGGCCCCTCGTTTGCATTGGGCTTGGGCGCCGGGACGGACTGGTTTCCGACCCGCCGCCTGTCGGTGAGGCTGGAGGGGAGAGACCACTTCTGGAAGATCGAAGCGCCGACGCAGATCGCCAACCTGGCCGGCGAGACCAAGATCTCCGAGTGGACGCACAACTTCTCCGTCAGCATCGGGGCGGCGCTCCACTTCTGACCGCAATGGAGGCCTCGATGGCCCAGGACTTCGACGAGCTCTTCTTCGACTTCGAGAACATGACGGACGACGAGGTCTACGACGTCGTCCTCCAGCAGCTGAACGACGACCCGACGCTGGACACGGGGTGGATGGAGGTGGCGGTCAAGGACGGCTCCGTGACGGTCTCCGGCCGGGTGGGGACGGACGCGGAAAAGCAGGTGGTGGAAAAGATCATCGTGGAGCAGATGGGGATCGCCGGCTTCACCAACGAGCTGGTGGTGGACGAGCTGGTGCGCGGCGACATGCCCGAGGCCGCCGACGACGCGGCCGCCTACGAGGCCAGCTTCGACGACCAGCTCGGCGGCCGCCTGGGCGGCCAGTCCGACACGGCGGCCCACCTGGTGGAGGACCTGGACGCGGAGATGTACGGCACCCGCGACATGCAGGCCGCCATCGAGGACGGCACCGCCTACGAGCCCCCCGACCGCCCCATGGCGGACGGCTACGACTCGGAGGAGGCGCACTGAGGAACAGCAGGGAATAGGGAACAGGGAATAGGCAACAGCCTGCAACGGCAAAACGGCGCCCCCACCGGGAGATCTGGGGGGGTGCCGTTTTGCCGTTCGCAGTTTCCGCAGTACCCCCCAGAGTCTGTTCGGAGGGAG
>JBEVLE010000503.1:0-3336 GCA_040509335.1 Longimicrobiaceae bacterium
GGGGGGAGATCGTCGCGTGCGACTGGACCCCCCTCCCCCCGGCCCCCTCCCCCGCAAGGGGGGAGGGGGAGCACGACACGGCGGAGGGCGAGGGACAGGAAGCCCTCCCCCAGAATTGGGGGAGGGTGGCGGCTCTAAGGCCGCCGGGTGGGGGCCTTCCCGCGGTCGCCATCGACCCCCGGAACCTCGCGTACCTCATCTACACCTCCGGCTCGACGGGCCGCCCCAAGGGGGTGCAGATCGAGCACCGGAGCGCCGTGGCGCTGCTGCGCTGGGCGGACGAGGTGTTCGCGGACGACGAGCTCGCCGGGGTGCTCGCGTCCACCTCGCTGAGCTTCGACCTGTCGGTATTCGAGCTGTTCCTGCCGCTGGGGCGCGGCGGCGCCGTGGTGCTGGCGGAGGACGCGCTTGCGCTCGCGTCGCTTCCTGCGCGCGAGGAAGTCACGCTGCTGAACACGGTGCCCTCGGCGGCGGCGGCGCTGGTGCGGGCGGGCGCGGTGCCGGCGTCGGTGCGCGTGGTGTGCCTGGCGGGGGAGGCGCTGAAGCGGGGGCTGGCGGACGAGCTGTACGCGCTGCCGCGGGTGGAGGCGGTGTACAACCTGTACGGCCCCAGCGAGGACACCACCTACTCCACCTGGGCGCGCGTGCCGCGGGCGGAGGGACGGGACCCCGCCATCGGGCGGGCGGTGGCGGGGACGCGGGCGTACGTGCTGGACGGGCGCATGGAGCCGGCGCCGGTGGGCCTCCCGGGCGAGCTGTACCTGGGTGGGGCGGGGCTGGCCCGCGGCTACCTGGGGCGGCCGGACGCGACGGCGGCGGCGTTCGTCCCCGACCCGTTCGGGCGGGCGGCGGGCGGGCGGCTGTACCGGACGGGGGACTGCGCGCGCTGGCTCGCGTCCGGCGAGCTGGAGTTCCTGGGACGGCTGGACCACCAGGTCAAGGTCCGCGGCTTCCGCGTGGAGCCCGGCGAGATCGAGAGCGCGCTGCTCGCCCACCCCGCGGTGCGCGAGTGCGTGGTCGTCGCGCGGCAGGAGGTCGCGGGCGGAGCCAGCCTGGTCGCGTACGTCGTCGTGGGCGATGCCGCCGACGCGCCCGACGCCGCGGAGCTGCGCCGCCACCTGCGCGCCACCCTCCCGGAGCACATGGTGCCGGCGCACTTCGTGGCACTGGCGGCGCTCCCGCTGACTCCAAACGGCAAGCTGGACCGTGGGGCGCTCCCCGCGCCGGAGGCCGGCTCGTCGGCGGCGGAGCACGTGCCGCCGCGGGGCGCCACGGAAGCGGCGGTCGCCGCGGCGTGGAGCGAGCTGCTGCGCGCGGACGCGGTAGGCGCGCGCGACAACTTCTTCGAGCTGGGAGGCCACTCGCTGCTGGCGACGCAGGTGGTCGCGCGCCTGCGCGACCGGCTGGGCGTGGAATTGCCGCTGCGCGCCGTGTTCGAGGCGCCCACCGTCGCGGAGCTCGCGGCGCGGGTGGACGCGCTGCGGGGCGGGGCGGGGGAGGGCGCCCGCGCGCGGATCCCCGCCCTCGCCGGGCCGCGGCGGTTCCCGCTGTCGTTCTCCCAGGAGCGGCTCTGGTTCCTGCACCGCATGGACCCGGCGAGCCCCGTCTACAACATCCCCGTCGTGCTGCGCCTGTCGGGCCGGCTGGACGCGGGATCGCTGGAGCGCGCGCTGTCCGCGGTCGTTTGGCGCCACGAAACCCTGCGCACCTTCTTCGCCGAGGCGGACGGCGTCGCCGTGCAGGTCGTCCAGGGCGCCGCGGACGTGCGGCTCCCCGTCGCCGACCTGTCCGTGCTCGGCCGGGAGCGCGCGGAGGCCCGGGCCGCCCGGCTCGCCGCGGAGGAGGCCGCGCGCCCGTTCGACCTGGCGGCGGGCCCGGTCTTCCGCGCCTCGCTCCTGCGCCTCGCCGCCGGCGAGCACCTCCTCCTCCTCACGCTGCACCACGTCGCGGGGGACGCCTGGTCCGTGGGCATCCTCCTGGACGAGCTGGCGGCGGCGTACCGCGGCGCGCCCATGGCGGAGCTCCCGGTGCAATTCGGCGACTTCGCGGCGTGGCAGCGCGGCCGCCTGTCCGGCGAGGGGCTGGACGCGCAGCTCGCCTGGTGGCGCGGCCACCTGGCCGGCGCCCCCGCCGCCCTCGACCTCCCCACGGACCGCCCGCGCCCCCGCGAGCAGAGCCATCGCGGCGCGTCGCACTCATTCGCCGTCCCCGCGGAGGTGGCCGCGGCGGTTCACGCGCTCGCCCGGCGCGAGGGCGCGACGCCGTTCATGGTGCTGCTCGCCGCCTGGCAGACGCTGCTGGCGCGCTGGTCCGGGCAGGACGACGTGGTCGTGGGCTCGCCCATCGCCGGGCGGACGCGCGCGGAAACGGAGGGGCTGGTCGGCTTCTTCGTCAACACGCTCGCGCTGCGGACGGAGCTGTCCGGCCGGCCGTCGTTCCGCGAGGTGGTGGCGCGCGCGCGTGAAGCGGCGCTGGGCGCGTACGCGCACCAGGAGCTTCCCTTCGAGCGGCTGGTGGAGGCGCTGGGCGCGGAGCGCGACGCCGGCCGCAACCCCGTCTTCCAGGCGATGTTCGCGCTGCAGAACACCCCGGGCGCGGCGGAGCTGGAGATGGGAGGCGTGCGCGCGCGGGTGGAGGAGCCGGAGTCGGCGACCGCCAAGTTCGACCTGACGCTGGCGATGGTGGAGCGGGGCGGCGGGCTGGACGCGGTGCTGGAGTACGCCGCCGACCTGTTCGACCGCGCGACGATCGAGCGCATGGCCGCGCAGCTCGTCGTCCTGCTGCGCTCCGCCACGTCCGATCCCGACCGCCCCGCCGCGGGGCTTGCGATCCTCCCACCCGAGGAGCGCCGCCGGGTGGTGGATGCGTGGAACGGCACCGCGGCGGAGTTCCCGCCCGCGCCGGTGCACGCGCTGGTCGCGGAGCAGGCCGCGCGCACGCCGGACGCGGTCGCCGTCGTGGCCTCCGGGGCATCGCTGACGTACGCCGGGCTGTCCGCGCGCGCCGACGCCCTCGCGGCGGAGCTGCGCGCGCTCGGCGCCGGCCCCGAGGCGCGCGTGGGCATCTGCATGGAGCGCTCGGCGGAGATGGTCGTGGCGCTGCTCGCCGTGCTCCGCGCGGGCGCCGCGTACGTCCCGCTCGACCCGGAGTACCCGGCCGAGCGCCTCGCCTACATGCTCGCCGATTCCGGCGCGGCGGTGCTGCTGACGCAGGAGCGGCTGCGCGCGGCGCTCCCGGAGTTCGGGGGCGCGATCGTCGTGTGCGACGGGACCCCCCTCCCCCCGACCCCCTCCCCCGCAAGGGGGGAGGGGGAGCACGACAAAACCGAGGGACAGG
>JBEVLE010000504.1:0-3554 GCA_040509335.1 Longimicrobiaceae bacterium
GTAGTCTTTTCCACCCACGCGCAACTTTTCCGCCCCGGGGCGCCCGCGCCCCGCCTGTCCCCCGCTCTCCCCACCCGTCCCGCGTGCCGGCTCCGCCCCGGTCCGGCGGCCATCCCACAGCCGTGGCGGCCGCGCCGCGGCACGTCCGCACGGGGTCGCCTCCCTCGCTCCGTCAACCCCGCCAACCCGCCGATTTGTATGAGCCGCGCTCAGCGATTACGATGTTGCGCGCCATCCACCACCACCCCGGGACCCGGAGCCGCGTGCGCACCATCCGGCAGCTCTTCGACCTGTCCGGCAGCGTCGCCCTGGTCACCGGCGGCGGCCGCGGGCTGGGCGAGCAGATCGCCCGCGGGCTGGCCCAGGCCGGCGCCGCCGTGGCGCTGGGCTCGCGGAAAAAGGAAGCGTGCGACGCGATCGCCGCCGAGCTGCGCGACGCGCACGGCGCGCGGGCGCTCGGCCTGCGCCTGGACGTGACCTCCGAGGAGGAGGTGCGCGCCGCGGTAGACGAGACCGAGCGCGAGCTGGGCCCCGTGGACCTGCTGGTGAACAACTCCGGCGCCACCTGGGGCGCCCCCGCCGCCGAGATGCCGCTGGAGGCGTGGCGCAGGGTGATGGACACCAACGCCGCCGGCACCTTTCTGTGCTCCCGCGAGGTGGGGCGGCGGCTGATCGCGCGCGGCGCGGGCGGGGCCATCCTCAACGTGGCCTCCGTGTCCGGGCTGGGCGGCGCCCCGCCCGAGATCCTGGACGCGGTGGGGTACAGCGCCTCCAAGGGCGCGGTGGTCGCCTTCACGCGCGACCTGGCGGTGAAGTGGGCGCGGCACGGGATCCGGGTCAACGCCCTGGCCCCCGGCTTCTTCCCCACGAAGATGACCGCCGGGGTGCTGGCGGCGGCGGAGCGCGGCATCGCGCGCATCGTCCCGCTGGGGCGCGTCGGCGCCGACGACGAGCTGATGGGGGCGGCGCTCTTCCTCCTGTCGCCCGCGGCGTCGTACGTCACCGGGCAGGTGCTTGCGGTGGACGGGGGGATGACCGCGGCCTGAGCCGCCGGGCGGCGGGTGCGGAGATTGCCGGGTCCCGCGGGCCCCGGCGCGGGTGGTCCGAGCGACGAACAGACTTTCACAGGAGCGACAGCGATGGCAGCCACGGAGACCCCGGTGGAGACCGGCTCCCGCATGGTCCGCATGGAGATCGAGGACGGCATCGCCGTGATCCGCCTCGACCAGCCGGGGAAGCCGGTCAACGTCATCTCCCGGCAGATGATGGAGGAGATGGGCGAGGTCCTGGGCCGCCTGGAAAAGGGCGAGGGGGGCGCCCGCGCCGCCGTGATCGTCTCCGACAAGCCCGGCGTGTGGATCGCCGGCGCCGACATCGAGGAGTTCCAGCACATCACGAGCGCCGCCGACGGCGAGCAGCTCAGCCTGGCCGGCCACCGGCTGCTCAACCGCCTGGAGGCGCTGGAGATCCCGGTGGTCGCGGCCATCGACGGCGCGGCGCTCGGCGGCGGGCTGGAGACCGCCCTGGCCTGCGACTACCGCATGGCGAGCAGCTCGCCGAAGACCAAGCTGGGCCTCCCCGAGGTGCAGCTCGGCATCCTCCCCGGCGCCGGCGGGACGCAGCGGCTCCCGCGGCTGCTGGGGATCGCCGGCGCGCTCGACCTGATGCTCACCGGCAAGAACCTGGACGGCCGCCGGGCCATGAAGCTGGGGCTGGTGGACGAGGTGGTCCCCGCGCCCATCCTCCTCCGCGAGGCGAAGCGCGCCGCCCGCGAGCTCGCCGACGGCACGCGGAAGCCGCGCGCCGGGCGCCGCCGCGGGTCGCCGGACTGGAAGGAAGGGCTCCCCGGGGTGGGCTCCCTCATCTTCCGCAAGGCGCGCGAAGGGGTGATGGACAAGACGAAAGGGCTGTACCCCGCGCCGCTCCGGATCCTGGAGGTGGTGGAGCGGGGGATCGACCGGCCGCTGGAGGAGGGGCTGGCGCTGGAGGCCAAGGCCTTCGGCGAGCTGAGCGTCACCCCCGAGTCGCGCAGCCTGGTGCACCTGTTCTTTGCAAAGACCGGCGCCGAGAACCGCCCCGACCTCCCCGGCAACCCCCAGCCCGTCAAGGCCGAGCACGTCGCCGTGGTGGGCGCCGGCTTCATGGGCGCCGGAATCGCCGCCGCCTCCGCCGAGTCGGGGATGCGCGTGCGCCTCAAGGACGTGAGCACCCAGGCCGTCGCCAGGGGGCTGAAGACCGCGCGCGACATCCTGGCCAAGCGCGCCAAGCGCAAGCGCCTCCCCCGCTACGAGGTCACCCGGCTGGCGGACCGCGTGGAGCCCACCGCCGAGTACACCGGCTTCGGCGCGGTGGACCTGGTGGTGGAGGCCGTGTTCGAGGAGGTGGAGCTCAAGCACCGCGTGCTCCGCGAGATCGAGGCGGAGATCCCCGAGGACGCCGTGCTGGGCTCCAACACCTCCACCATCCCCATCCACCGCCTGGCCGAGGCCGTGTCGCGCCCGCAGAACGTGCTGGGGCTGCACTTCTTTTCCCCCGTGGAAAAGATGCCGCTGCTGGAGATCATCATCACCGACCAGACGGACCCGAAGGTCGCCGCCACCGGGCACGCCTACGGCAAGCGGCTGGGCAAGACCCCCATCATCGTCAACGACTCCCCCGGCTTCTACGCCAACCGCATCCTCACCCCGTACATGGCCGAGGCCGCGCTGCTGCTGGACGAGGGCGCGCGCATGGAGGACATCGACCGCGCCATGACCGCGTGGGGGTACCCGGTGGGCCCCGTCACCCTGTACGACGAGGTGGGGCTGGACGTGGCCTCCAAGGCCGGAAAGATCATGGCCGAGGCCTTCGCCGACCGCATGAAGCCCAGCGACGTCGTGAACAAGCTGGTGGCCGACGGGCGGCTGGGGCGCAAGAACGGGCGCGGCTTCTACCGCTACGAGGACGGCGAGCGCAAGGGCCCGGACGAGAGCGTGTACGCCCTCATCGGCGCCCCGCCGCGCCGCGACGTCCCCGCCGCCGAGATCCAGGACCGGCTCGCGCTGGTCATGGTCAACGAGGCGGTGCGTACGCTGGAGGAGGGGGTGCTGCGCAGCGCCCGCGACGGCGACGTGGGGGCGATCCTGGGGATCGGCTTCCCGCCCTTCCGCGGCGGCCCCTTCTGGTACGTGGACCAGACCGGCGCGGACAGGGTGCTGGCCCGCCTGCGCGCGCTGGAGCACAAGCACGGCCCGCGCTTCGCCCCCGCCGCGCTGCTGGTGGAAAAGGCCGAGACCGGCGGCAGGTTCTTCGACGCGGCGGACGCCGGGTGAGCGAAGCCGTGACCGAGGTCGCGGCCGGCGTCCACCGCATCGCCGTCCCCCTCCCGTTCCCCCCGCACGAGGTCGCCGCCTGGCTGATCGAGGGGGACGACGGCTTCACCCTGGTGGACACCGGGATGGACACCCCCACGGCGCGGGGCGCGGCGGCGGGCGGGGCCGCGGGCGGGGGGGGGGGGGCCCGCGCACCGGGGGCCGGTCGGCGCGGCCAACGCCCCCAACACGAACCCCAGCGCC
>JBEVLE010000505.1:0-35281 GCA_040509335.1 Longimicrobiaceae bacterium
CCACCAGCGGCGCCTGCATTCCCCCGCCCCCGGCCTGGAGCAGGCCGATGCGCCCCGCCAGCCCGGCCACAGTGGGCGCCTCGAAGAGCGCCCGCAGCGGCAGCTCCACCCCGAACGCCTGCCGCACCCGCGAGACCACCCGCGTCGCCACCAGCGAGTGCCCGCCCAGCTCGAAGAAGTCGTCCTCCGCCCCCACCCGCTCCACCCGCAGCACATCGCCCCAGATCCCCGCCAGCACCTCCTCCGCCGGCGTCCGCGGCGCCACGAAGTCCTCCGCCGACAACCGCTCCGGCGCCGGCAGCGTCCGCCGCGCCACCTTTCCGCTGGGAGTCAGGGGAAGCCTCTCCAGCACCACGAACGCCCCCGGCACCATGTACTCCGGCAGGCTCGCCTTGAGGTGCGCGCGCAGCTCCGCCGATGACGCCTCCGCTCCGTCGGCCGGCACCACGTAGCCCACCAGCCGCTTTTCCCCCGGCGCGTCCTCCCGCACCACCACCACCGCCTCCCGCACCCCGGGGTGGCGCTCCAGCGCCGCCTCCACCTCGCCCGGCTCGACCCGGAAGCCGCGAACCTTGACCTGCTCGTCCACCCGCCCCAGGAACTCCAGCGTGCCGTCGGACAGCCAGCGCGCCCGGTCTCCCGTCCGGTACAGCCGCCCCCCGGAGGTCTGGAGGAACGGGTCCGGGAGGAACCGCTCCGCCGTGAGGTCGGGCCGGCCCAGGTAGCCGCGCGCCAGGCTCACCCCACCCAGGTACAGCTCCCCGGGCACACCCACCGGCGCCGGCTCGCCGCGGCCGTCCAGCACGAAGCACCGCGTGTTGGCGATCGGCACCCCGATGCCCGGCAGCAGCGGCCACTCCACCGGGTCGCCCGTCAGGGCAAGCGCGGTGACCACGTGGGTCTCGGACGGGCCGTAGTGGTTGTACAGCGGGGCCTCCAGCGCGCCCATCCAGCGCCGCAGCGGAGCGCTCACCCGCAGCTGCTCGCCGGCGGTCACCACCTCCCGCAGCGCAGTCGGCGCCCGCCCCTGCGCGTCCGCCACCTCCGCCAGGTTCTGCAGGGCGACGGCCGGCATGAAAAGCCGCTCCACCCCCTCACGCTCCATGGTCTCCAGGATCGCCGCCGGATCGTAGCGCGTCTCCTCCCCGATCAGCACCACGCTCCCGCCCGTGCTCCAGGCGGAAAAGATCTCCTGGAACGAGACGTCAAAGCTGATGGTGGTGAACTGGAGCGTGACCGCGGGGGCAGACGCCCGCCAGTCGCGCATCTGCCAGGCGAGCAGGTTGACCAGCGGACGGTGCGGCATCGCCACGCCCTTGGGCCATCCCATCGAGCCCGAGGTGTAGATCACGTACGCCAGAGAGTCCGGCCATGCGCCTCCGCCGTCCACGCGCTCCGCACTCTCCGCCCCGATCCGCTCCCGGTCCGCGTCCACCCGCACCACCTCGGCTCCCGACTGCGGCAGCTGAGCGGCGAGCGACTCCTGGGTCAGCAGCACCGGCGCGGCCGAGCTCTCCAGCATGTAGGCCAGGCGCTCGGCGGGATACCTGGGGTCCAACGGCACGTAGGCGGCACCCGCCTTGAGGATCCCGAGCAGGGCAACCATCATCTCCGGCCCGCGCTCCAGGCACAGGCCTACGCACGTATCCGGACCGACGCCGCGGCCGCGGAGGAAACGCGCGAGCGGGTTGGCACGCGCATCGAGCTGCGCATACGTGAGGGTGCCGCCGGCGTACACGACCGCCAAGGCCGCGGGGATGCGGTCGGCCTGTGCCTCGAACAGCTGGTGCACGCAGAGATCATCGGCGAAGGGCGCGGCCGTGGCGTTCCACCGTTCCACCACCTGCGCGCGCTCCTGCCGGCCCAGGAAGGCGACTCCGGTCACCGGGCGGGCGGGGTCCGTGACCACCGCCTCTGTCAGGCAGGCGAAGTGGCCGGACATGCGCTCCAGGGTCGCGCGCTCCCACAGATCCGAGCGGAAGGAGAGCGAGCCGGAGAAGCCCCGCTCGTCCTCCGCGAGGGCGAGCATGAGGTCGAACTTGGCGATCTCCGCGTCGCCGCCCGAGAGGGGCTCCATCTCCAGGGCGCCCATGCGCAGCTCGCCCCGCTCGTTGTTCTGCAGGACGAACATCACCTGGAAGAGCGGCGTGTGCGCCAGGCTGCGCTCCGGCGCCAGCTCCTCCACCAGGCGCTCGAAGGGGATCTCCTGGTGCTGGTACGCCCCCAGCGTGGTCTCACGCACCCGTGCCAGCAGCTCGCGGAACGTCGGCTCGCCCGAAAGGTCAGTCCTCAGCACCAGCGTGTTGACGAAGAAGCCGATCAGCGGCTCGGTCTCCAGGCGCGTGCGCCCGGCGATGGGCGTGCCCACGCTGACGTCCTCCTGCCCGGCGTAGCGCGACAGCAGGAGCTGCCAGGCCGCCAGCAGCGTCATGAACGCCGTCGCCCCCTCGCGCCGCGAGAGCGCCCGCAGCCCGCGCGAGACTTCCGCGGAGAGGCCGACCCGCACGCTCCCGCCGCGCGAGTCCCGCGCCTGCGAGCGTGGGTAGTCCGTCGGCAGCTCCAACAGCGGCGGCGTGCCGGCCAGCCTGTCGCGCCAGTAGCCCAGCTCGGCCTCCAGCTTCTCGCCCGCCAGCCAGCCGCGCTGCCAGGCGGCGTAGTCCGCGTACTGGACCGCAAGCTCCGGCAGCGCCGACTCGCGCCCTTCCGCCAGCGCATCGTAGAGCGCCGAAACCTCGCGGATCAGCACGCCGATGGACCAGCCGTCGCTGACGATGTGGTGCAGCGTGAAGAGCAGCCCCCACTCCGCCGCGTCGAGCCGCACCGCCGAGACCCGCAGCAGCGGCCCGGCGGCCAGGTCGAACGGCCGCACCGCCTCTTCCCGCGCGAGCCGGAAGACCTCCGCCTCGCGCGACTCTGCCGGCAGGCTCCGCAGGTCCGTGAGGGGCAGCGCGACCGGGGCCGCCTCCCGGATCACCTGCACCGGCTCGCCGTCCACGACCGCGAAGACGGTGCGCAGCGTCTCGTGCCGCCGCACGATCTCCGTGACCGCCCGCTCCAGGACCGCCGGGTCGAAGCGGCCCCGCAGGCGCAGCGCGAAGGGCACGTTGTACACGGCGCTGCCCGGCTCCAGCTGGTCGATGAACCACAGCCGCTGCTGCGCGAACGACAGCGACAGCGGCCCTTCGCGCGGGGTCCGCTCGATCGGCCCCACGACCTCCGCCCCGGCGCTGCGCAGCTCCTCGATGCGCCCGGCCAGCTCCGCCATCCTCGGCGCCTCGAAGAGCGCCCGCAGCGGAAGCTCGACCCCGAACGACCGCCGCACCCGCGACACCACCTGCGTGGCCAGCAGCGAGTGGCCCCCCAACTCGAAGAAGCTTGCCTCGACCCCCACCCGCTCCAGGTGGAGCACCTCGGCCCAGATCCCGGCCAGCACCTCCTCGGTCGGCGTGCGCGGCGGCGCGTACTCCTCGCCCGCCTCGCGTTCCGGCGCCGGCAGCGCACACCGGTCCACCTTGCCGTTGGCGTTCAGCGGCAGCCGCTCCAGCACCACGAACGCACCCGGCACCATGTACGCCGGCAGCCGCCCCGCCAGGTCGGCCCGCAGCCCGGCCGCCGTGGCCCCGGAGCCTTCCCCGCAGACCAGGTACGCCACAAGGCGCTTCTGCCCCGGCACGTCCTCCCGCACGACCACCAGTGCCTCGCTCACCCCTTCCTGCTCCAGCAGCGCCGCCTCGACTTCCCCCGGCTCGATCCGGAAGCCCCGGATCTTGACCTGATGGTCGATGCGCCCCAGGAACTCCAACTCGCCCGTGGACAGCCACGTTACCCTGTCTCCCGTGCGGTACAGCCGCCTGCCGGGTCTCGTGGAGAACGGGTCGGGAACGAACCGCTCCCCGGTCAACTCCGGCCGTCCCAGGTAGCCGCGGCCGACGCCCTCCCCCCCGATGAACAGCTCGCCCGGATTCCCGAACGGCGTCGGCTGGCCGGCAGGATCGAGCACGTAAAGCCGTACGTTCCCCGTGGGCCGCCCTACCGGCAGGTTGCTCCACCCGGACCCGTCCTCGCCTGCCTCCAGGCGCAGCGTGGTGGAGGTGCAGGCCGTCTCCGTCAGCCCGTAGACATGCACCAGGGGAACACGCTGCTCCGCCCAATCCCTCAACCGCTCCGCGGAGACCCGCTCGCCGCCGACCATCACGAAGCGCACGCTCTCCGGCACGCGCCACCGCTGCTCCGCCAGCTCCCGCACCCACTCGTGCCAGTAGGCCGTGGGCAGCTCGAACACGGTGACTCCCTCGCGGGCGACCACGTGCAGCAGGGTCTCGGGCGCAGACAGATCCTCGCGCGAGAGCACCACGGCGGCACCGGAGAGCCAGGCGGGAAACAGCTCCTCGACAACCACGTCGAAGCCCAGCGACGCGAACTGGAGCACCCGATCGTCGGCGCGCAGCCCGATCCGCCACGCCATGTCGGCCGCGTAGTTGACCACTGCGCCATGCGGGACGGCCACCCCCTTGGGCGTGCCGGTGGAGCCGGAGGTGTAGATGACGTAGGCCAGGTTTTCCGGCGAGACGCCGCTTTCCGGCACCTCGGGGGATTCGGTGGCGACTTCCGCCCGCAGGATCTCCAGCGCCAGGACGGGCACCCCGCTCGGGGAGAAGCGCTCCACCAGGGGAGCCTGCGTCAGGAGCAGGACGGCCCCGGAGTCGCGGAGCGTGGAGGCGATGCGCCCGGCCGGGTAGGCAGGATCCAGCGGCACGTAGGCGCCGCCGGCCTTGAGCACGCCCAGGATCCCGAGCATCATCTCGAGGCCTCTCTCCATGCAGATCGCCACCCGCACTTCGGGCCGCACGCCGCGCCGGCGCAGGCCGTGAGCGATCCGGTTCGCCTCCACCTCCAGTTCAGCGTAGGTGAGCACCTCTCCCGCGAAGCGCACGGCATCCGACGCGGGCGTGGAGAAGGCCTGCGCCGCGAAGAGCTCGTGGATGCACCCCCGCGGGGCCTCGACCTCGGTGGCGTTCCAGTCCTCCAGCACCTGGACGCGCTCGGCGCCGCGCAGCAGCGACAGCTCCGAGAGGCGCCGCTGCGGCTCGGCCGTCATGGCTTCCAGCACCACCTCCAGGTGCGCCGCCATGCGCGCGGCCGTCGTGGCTTCGAACAAAGCAGCGCGGAAGGATAGCGCCCCGGCCAGGATCTCCCCGCCGTCCAACATCGCCAGGTCCAGGTCGAAGTGGACGCGCCCGTCTCCTGCCCCGAACGGCTCCAGCTCCAGCTCGCCGAACTCCGGACGCTGCTCGCGGCCGCCCGGGCGGTCGACGGAGAGGGTAGCCTGAAAGACGGGGGTGTGCGTGAGGCTGCGCTCCACCCCCAGCTCCTCCACCAGGCGCTCGAAGGGCAGGTCCTGGTGCGCGTACGCCCCCAGCGCCTCCTCGCGCACCCGCCCCAGCAGCTCGCTCCACGTGGGATCCCCCCCCAGCTTCCCCCGCAGCGCCAGCATGTTGACGAAGAAGCCGATCAGCCCCTCCGTCTCCTGGCGGGTGCGCCCCGCGATCGGGCTGCCCACCACCACGTCCTCCTCCCCCGCCCAGCGCCCCAGCAGGGTCTGCCACCCCGCCAGCAGCGTCATGAACAGCGTCGTCCCTTCCCTGCGCGAGAGCGCCCGCAGTCCCTGCGACAGCGCGGGCGACAGGGCGAAGCGGTGCCCCCCCGCACGCGGGCTCTGCCCCGGCGTGCGTGGACGGTCGGTGGGGAGCTCCAGCAGCGGCGGCGCCCCGGACAGGCGCCCCTTCCAGTACGACAGCTGCTCCTCCAGCACCTGCCCGTTCATCCACGCCCGCTGCCACACGGCGTAGTCGCCGTACTGGATGGGGAGCTCCGCCAGGCGAGGGGCTTCCCCCCGGCGCGCGGCGGCGTACAGCAGCGAGACCTCGCGCATCAGCACGTCCATGCTCCACCCGTCGCTGACGACGTGGTGCAGCGTGAAGCAGAGAACGTGGTCGGCGCCCGCCAGGCGCAGCAGCGTGCTCCGCAGCAGCGGCCCCCGCGCCAGGTCGAACGGGCGCAGCGCCTCCTCGCCGGCCAGCCGTCCCGCTTCCTCGTCGGCACCCCGCACACCGCCCAGGTCGACCACCGGCAGCGGCACAGGCGAGGGCAGGTGGATCACTTGCACGGGCTCCCCGCCGCGCTCCGCGAAGGTGGTGCGCAGCGTCTCGTGCCGCCGCACCAGCGCGTCCAGGCTGGCCCGCAGCGCCCCCAGGTGCAGCCTTCCGCGCAGACGCAGCGCATACGGCATGTTGTAGGCGGCGCTCCCCGGCTCCAGCTGGTCCACCAGCCACAGCCGCTGCTGCGCGAACGATAGCGGCAGCAACGCCTCACGTGAGACCCACTCCAGCGCCGGCGCCAGCGAAGTCCCCGCGCTGCGCAGCTCCTCGATGCGCCCGACCAGCTCCGCCACCGTGGGCGCCTCGAAGAGCGCCCGCAGCGGCAGCTCCACCCCGAACGCCTGCCGCGCACGCGACACCACCTGCGTGGCGAGCAGCGAGTGGCCCCCCAAGTCGAAGAAGCTGTCTTCCACCCCCACCCGCTCCACCCCCAGCACCTCCGCCCAGATCCCGGCCAGCACCTCCTCGGCCGGCATGCGCGGCGGCGCGTACCCCGCGCCCTCCTCGCGCTCCGGCGCCGGCAGCGCGCGCCGGTCCACCTTGCCGTTGGCGTTCAGCGGCAGCCGCTCCAGCATCACGAACGCACCCGGCACCATGTACGCCGGCAGCCGCCGCCTCAGGTCGGCCCGCAGCCCGGCCACCGTGGCCCCGGGGCCTTCCCCGCAGACCAGGTATGCCACCAGGCGCTTCTGCCCCGGCACGTCCTCCCGCACGACCACCAGTGCCTCGCTCACCCCTTCCTGCTCCAGCAGCGCCGCCTCGACTTCCCCCGGCTCGATGCGGAAGCCCCGGATCTTGACCTGGTGGTCGATGCGCCCCAGGAACTCGATCACACCCGCAGCGGTCCAGCGCACCCGGTCCCCGGTGCGGTACAGCCGGGCACCGGCTTCCGGGCCGAACGCGTCCGGGACGAACTTCTCGCCTGTCAGCTCCGGGCGCCCCAGGTAGCCGCGCGCGACCCCGGCTCCGCCGATGAACAGCTCGCCCGGAATCCCCACCGGGACCGGCTCCCGCCGCGCGTCCAGCACGTACAGGCGCGTGTTCCCCAGTGGACCCCCGATCGGCACCGTCGTCGCTTCGGTGTCCTCCGGACGCACCCGGTGCCAGCTCGCGTACGTGGTCGTCTCCGTGGGGCCGTAGACGTGCAGGAGCCGCTCGGGACCGCCCGTCTCCAGCACCCGGCGCACCGCCTCCGGGTCCACCAGCTCGCCGCCGAAGAGGACGTGCCGCAGGGTGGAGAACGCACCCGGCACATCGTAGGTGATGCGGTTGAAGAGCGCCGTGGTCAGGAAGAGCGCGGTGACCCGGCGCGCCCGCAGCTCGGCCACGAACTCGGCCGGGGCGAGCGACACCTCGCGCCCGATGACCACCACGCACCCGCCGTTGAGGAGCGCCCCCCACAGCTCGAAGGTCGCCGCGTCAAAGGCAACGTTGGAGATCTGCGCGATCCGCTCATCGGGACCGAAGGGGAGGTAGTCGGTGTTGCGGACCAGGCGCACCACGGCCCGGTGCGGAACCGCCACGCCCTTGGGCCGTCCGGTCGACCCGGAAGTGTAGATGACGTACGCCAGCTGCTCCGGGTCGACCGCGACGCCGGGAGAGTCCGACGGCATCGCCGCCACTGCAGCCACGGTCTCCGGCTCGTCCAGCCGCACCCGCTCTACTTCCCGGGGGAGGTGGGCGCCGGAGCCGGCGAGGGTGAGGACCCGCCGGACGCCCGCGTCCGCGATCACGTCGCGCAGGCGCTCCAGGGGGTGCGAGGGGTCGAGCGGGACGTACACGGCCGAGGCCTTGAGCACGCCCAGCACGCCCACGGCCATCTCCACGCTCCGGTCCATGCACACGGCCACCCGCTCCTCCGCCCCGACGCCGCAGCCCAGGAGATAGCGGGCCAGCCGGTTGGCCCGGCGGTCCAGCTCGGCGTAGGTGAGAACGTCCTCGCCCAGGACCACGGCGACCGCCTCCGGGGCCGCCGCGGCGTGCCCGGCGAACAGCTCGTGGACGGCCGCGTGCGGGATCTCCGCGGCGGTGTCGTTCCACTCCGCCAGCACCTGCGCGCGCTCCGCGCCCCGCAGGAGCGACACCTCCGCGGCGCGGCGCTCCGGGTACAAGGCCATCGCGGCGAGGACGGTCTCTAGGTGCGACGCCATCCGCGCGACGGTGGCCGCCTCGAAGAGCGCCGTGCGGTAGCCGATGACCGCGCCGAGGCCGCCTCCGTCGTCCGACATGGTCAGGCGGAGGTCGAACTTGGCGGTGCTCTCCCCACCCCCGAACGGCCCCAGGGCCACGCCGCCCAGCAGGAGCCCGCCGCGGGCGGGGGCCGCCTGCTCCAGCGAGAAGGTCACCTGGAAGAGCGGCGTGTGCGTCAGGCTGCGCTCCGCCGCCACCTCCTCCACCAGGCGCTCGAAGGGGAGATCCTGGTGCGCGTACGCCCCCAGCGCCCCTTCCCGCACCCGCCCCAGCAGCTCGCGCCAGGTCGCGCCCCCGCCCAGCTCCGCGCGCAGCACCAGCATGTTGACGAAGAAGCCGATCACCCCCTCCAGCTCGCGCCGCGTCCGCCCCGCCACCGGGCTCCCCACCACCACGTCGTCCTGCCCCGACCAGCGGCCCAGCAGGGCCTGCCACCCGGCCAGCACCGTCATGAACAGCGTCGCCCCCTCCTGCCGCGCCAGCGTCCGCAGCCCCGCCGACAGCTCCGGCGAGAGCGCGAACGGGTGGATCCCCGCCGCGGCGCTCTGTCCCGGTGCGCGCGGGCGGTCGACCGGGACCTCCAGCAGCGGAGGCGCCCCCGCCAGGCACTCCCGCCACCACCCCACCTGCTCCTCCAGGGCCGCGCCCGCCAGCCAGGCGCGCTGCCACGCCGCGTAGTCCGCGTACTGCACCGGAAGCTCCGGGAGCGACACCTCCCCGCCCTGGCTGAAGGCGCCGTAGAACGCTGAGAACTCGCGAACCACGAGGTCCATGCTCCACGCGTCGCTGACGACGTGGTGCATGGTGAAGCAGAAGACGTGGTCGTTGGCCGCCAGGCGCAGGAGCGTGCAGCGCAGGAGCGGGCCCGCCGCCAGGTCGAAGGGGCGCGCCGCCTCCTCCCCGGCCAGGCGCGACGCTTCCTCCTCGTCGGCCACCTCGACCACCACCAGCACGGCGGGGGACGGTGGGTGGATCACCTGCACCGGCGCGCCGCCGCGCTCCTCCAGGGTGGTGCGCAGCGTCTCGTGCCGCTCCACCAGCGCGTCCAGGCTCCGCCGCAGGGCGTCCACATCCAGCGCGCCGCGCAGCCGCAGCGCGTACGGGATGTTGTAGGCGGGGCTCCCCGGCTCCAGCCGGTCCACCAGCCAGAGCCGCTGCTGCGCGAACGACAGCGGCGGCGGCGGACCGCCGGGGCTCCGGCGCGGGATCCGCTCGCCGGCCGTGGAGGCGGCCCTCTTCCGCAGGACGTCCTGCAGGAGCTTCTCTTTCTGGGCGGGAGTCAGCCGGTCCCGTAGACCCGACGCCCCGCCAGCCTCCTGTTCGCTCATCCAGCCGTCCTCATTGGAGTAGCCACCACCTCGAAGACCCGCACTACCCTTCCAGCTCCGCCCCGCCCGCCAGCTCCGGCAGGCTCTCGGCGATTTCCGAGTCGTCGAGGGCGAGGAGCACCTGGACCTCCACGGAGCCGGCGAGCGCCGCCACGGTGGGCGTCTCGAACAGGTCCCGCAGCGACACGGGCACCCCGAACGCCTCCTGGGCGCGCGAGGCCACCTGCATCGCCAGCAGCGAGTGCCCCCCCACCCGGAAGAAGTTGTCCTCCACGCCCACCCGCTCCAGCCCCAGCACCTCCGCCCAGATGGCGCACAGCGTCTCCTCCACGACGCCGCGCGGGGCGACGTACTCCGCTTCCGCGGGAAGCTCCGGGGCCGGGAGCGCCCGCCGGTCCACCTTGCCGTTGGGGGTGAGCGGAATGCTCTCCATCACCACCAGCGCCCCCGGCACCATGTACTCCGGCAGGCGGTCCCGCAGCCAGCCGCGCAGCTCCGCCACCCCGGGCTCCGCCCCTGCCGAGAGGGACACGTACCCCACCAGCGCGCTGTCGCCGCGGCGGTCCGGGCGCGCCACCACGGCGGCCTCGCGGACCGACGGGTGCGCGCACAGGACGGCCTCCACCTCGCCCGGCTCGATCCGGTAGCCGCGGATCTTGAGCTGCTGATCGATGCGCCCCAGGAACTCCAGCCCGCCGTCTGCGAGCCAGCGCACCCGGTCGCCGGTGCGGTACAGCCGCGCCCCCGGCTCGACGGAGAAGGGGTGCGGCACGTAGCGCTCGGCCGTCAGCTCCGGGCGGGCCCAGTATCCGCGCGCCACGGTCTCGCCGCCCAGGTACAGCTCCCCGGGTACGCCCGCCGCGACCGGCTCCCGCTCGGCGTCGAGCACGTACGCCTCGGCGTCGGGCAGCGGCGTCCCGACCGGGAGGTTGGACCAGCGCGAGCCGTCCTCGCCCGCTTCCAGGAGCAGGGTCGTCGACGTGACCGTGGTCTCCGTCAGCCCGAAGACGTGCAGGAGCGGCCGGTCCAGCGCGGCCCACTGCCGCAGCCGCTCGGCGAGCACCCGCTCGCCGCCCACCAGCACCAGGCGCAGGCTCTCCGGGAGGGCGGACCCCTCCGCGGCGGTCTCCCGCACCCACTCGTGCCAGAAGGCCGTCGGCAGCTCCACCACGCTGACCCGCTGCGCCTCCAGCAGCTCCGTCAGCTCGCGCGGCGTCCCCGGCATGGCGCCCCCGGGAAAGATTACGCACGCACCGCTCAGCCACGCCGGGAAGACCTCCTCGATCATCACGTCGAAGGCGGGCGAGGCGAACTGGAGCACCCGGTCGCCGGGAACCAGCCCCATCCGCTCGCGCATCGCCTCCGCGTAGCAGACCAGCGAGCGGTGCGAGACCATGGCCGCCTTGGGGCGCCCCGTCGAGCCGGACGTGTAGATCAGGTAGGCGAGCGTGTCGGAGCCGATCCGGGCGGGCGCGGAGGCCCCCGCGGGGTCCCCGGCGTCGTCCACGCACAGCACCTCCGGGCCTCCCTCGGGGAGGGCGGCGGCGAGGTCGGAGCGAGTGACCACCACGCGGGCGCCGCTGTCCGAGAGCAGGTACTCCACCCGCTCGCGCGGGTACTCCGGGTCCACCGGCACGAACGCGCCGCCGGCCCCGAGCACGCCCAGGAGCGCCACGGCCAGCTCCGCCGAGCGGTCCAGGAAGAGGGCGACGGGGACCTCCGGCCCCACGCCCCGCGCGCGCAGCCGCGCGGCCAGGCGCGCGGCCTCGGCCTCCAGCTCGCCGTAACCCAGGACCCGGCCGCCGCAGGCGACGGCGGGGAGCTCCGGGGATGCCGCCGCGCGCGCGGCGACCAGCTCGTGCACCAGCGCGCCGCGGTCCAAGGGGCGTGGCTCGCCCCGGCCGGCGGCCAGGACCTGCTCCCGCTCGGCGGCAGGGAGCAGCTGCACCCCGGCGACCCGCCCCTCCGGCGCGGCAACCATGGCGGCGAGCAGCGTCTCCAGGTCCCCCGCGAGCCGCGCGATGGTGGCCGCGTCGAAGAGCGCCGTGCGGTAGCGGACGGCGCCGTGCAGCGCGTCCGCCGCGTCCATCATGGTGAGGTCGAGGTCGAACTGGGCGGCGCGGCCACCCCCTTCGAAACCTTCCAGCGCCACGTTGCCCAGCCGGAGGCCGCTGCGCTCGCGCGCCGCCCGCTCCAGGGCGAAGGTCACCTGGAAGAGCGGCGTGTGCGTCAGACTGCGCTGCGTCGCGGCCTCCTCCACCAAGCGCTCGAAGGGAAGGTCCTGGTGCGCGTACGCCCCCAGCGCCCCCTCCCGCACCCGCCCCAGCAGCCCGCGCCACGTCACGCCCCCGCCCAGCTCCGTGCGCAGGACGAGCATGTTGACGAAGAAGCCGATGAGCCCCTCCAGCTCGCACCGCGTCCGCCCCGCCACCGGCGTCCCCACCACAACGTCGTCCTGCCCCGACCGGCGGCCCAGCAGCGCCTGCCACCCGGCAAGGACCGTCATGAACAGCGTCGCCCCTTCGCGCTGCGCGAACGCCCGCAGCCCCGCCGACAGCTCCGGCGGGAGCGAGAACGAGTGGGTCTCCGCCGCGGCGCTCTGCCCCAGGGCGCGAGGCCGGTCCGTCGGCACCTCCAGCAGCGGGGGCGCCCCCGCCAGGCGCTCCCTCCACCACCGCACCTGCTCCTCCAGGGTCGCGCCCGCCAGCCAGGCGCGCTGCCAGACCGCGTAGTCCGCGTACTGCACCGGCAGCTCGGGGAGCGTCGCCTCCTCGCCTCGGCCGAAGGCCCCGTAGAGCGCCGAGAGCTCGCGAACCAGCACCGCGCTGCTCCACGCGTCGCTGACCACGTGGTGCAGGGTGAAGCAGAAGACGTGGTCGTCGTCGGCCAGGCGCAGGAGCGTGCAGCGCAGGAGCGGGCCCGCCGCCAGGTCGAAGGGACGCGCCGCTTCCTCCGCCGCCAGGCGCGCCGCCGCCGCCTCGTCGGCAACCTCGACGACCTCCAGCGCGATGGGGACCGGGGCGTTGATCACCTGCACCGGCACGCCGCCGCGCTCCTCCAGGGTGGTGCGCAGCGTCTCGTGCCGCTCCACCAGCGCGTCCAGGCTCCGCCGCAGGGCGTCCACGTCCAGCGCGCCGCGCAGCCGCAGCGCGTACGGGATGTTGTAGGCGGGGCTCCCCGGCTCCAGCCGGTCCACCAGCCACAAGCGCTGCTGCGCGAACGACACCGGGAGCGGCCCGTCCCGCGGGACCCGCTCGACCGGCGGGAGGACGGGGGCCCCGGCGAGCCGGAGCGCGTCGATCCTCCCGGCCAGCCCGGCCGCGGTGGGGGCCTCGAAGACGGCGCGCAGCGGCAGCTCCACCGCGAAGGCCTCGCGGACGCGGGACACCAGCCGAGTGGCCAGAAGCGAGTGCCCGCCCAGCTCGAAGAAGCCCCCGTCCGTGCCCGGCGCCTCCACGCCGAGCAGGTCCGAATAGAGCGCGGCCAGCACCTCCTCGGTGGCGGTCCGCGGGGCCGCACCCTCTGCCGGCGCGGCCGCCTCCGGGACGGGGAGGGCGCGGCGGTCCGTCTTGCCGGTGGCTCCCAGCGGCATGGACTCCAGCGCCACCAGCGTGGCCGGGACCATGTACTCCGGGAGCTGCGCCGCCAGGTGCTCCCGCACGGCGGCCACGGGGGGCGAAGCTCCGCTCTCCGCCACGAAGTAGGCCACCAGGCGGTCGTCGCGGACGACCACGGCGGCGGAGCGCACCTCCGGGTGCCTCTCCAAGACAGCCTCGATCTCGCCCGGCTCGATGCGGAAGCCCCTCACCTTGACTTGGTCGTCGGTCCGCCCGGCGTACTCCAGCTCCCCGTCCTCGCGCCAGCGCACCCGGTCGCCCGAGCGGTACATCCGCGCCCCCGGCTCCGCGGAGAACGGGTCCGGCAGGTACCTTTCCGCGGTCGGCCCCGGCTGCCCCAGGTAGCCGCGCGAGACGCCCACCCCCCCGACGTACAGCTCCCCGGGCACTGCCACCGGAACCGGGCTCCCCCGCCCGTCCAGCAGGTAGACGCGCACGTTGGCCACGGGCCGCCCGATGGTGACCCGCCCCCCCGGGCGCACCCGCGCCACCGTGGTGTTGACCGTGGCCTCCGTGGGTCCGTAGTGGTTCCACAGCGCTACGTCCGGGAAGGTCTCAAACGTCCGCTCGGCCAGCTCCGGCGGGAGCGCCTCGCCGCCCAGGAGCACCGCCACGAGCCCCTCAGGCCTGGGGAACTCGCCGGAGCGGACGCGCTCCAGCATGGCGCTCCACAGCGACGGCACCCCGCCGAAAGAGACCCGCTCGCGCGTGGAGAGCGCCGCCAGCAGCGCCCCCGGATCGCTCACGGTCTCCTCCGCGAGCACCCACACCGCCTCGCCGCGCAGGAGCGGCGGGAACAGCTGGCGCACGTGCGCGTCGAAGGAGAGCCTGCTCACCAGGGGGAGCACGAAGCCCTCGGCTCCCAGCACCTCGCGGTCGAACCAGGCCAGGTAGTTGGAGAGCCCCCGGTGCTCCAGGAGCACGCCCTTGGGGGCTCCCGTCGAGCCCGAGGTGTAGATGACGTACGCCAGGCCGCGCGGGGAGACAGGGACCTCCGGGGCCGCGTCGGGCCGGGCCGAGATCGCCTCCGCGTCGGCGTCCAGCCGCACGACCCTCCCGCCGAAGCCGGCAACGCGCTCCGCTAGCGCGGCGCTGGACACGACCAGTGTGGCGGCGGAGTCCTCCAGCACCAGGCGGAGCCGCTCGTCCGGGGAGGTGGGATCCAGCGCCACGTACGCCGCGCCGGACTTGAGGATGGCGAGGACGGTGGCGACCGTCGCCGCGCCGCGCTCCAGGAGGAAGGCGACGCGGGTGTCCGGCCCGGCTCCGAGCGCGGCGAGGTGGTGGGCCAGCCGGTTGGCCCGGCGCTCCAGTTCCGCGTACGTAAGCGTCTCCCCGGCGGCTGCCACCGCGACGGCGTCCGGGGTCCGCGCCGCCTGCGCCGCGACCCGCTCGTGGACCGGGTCGTCCGGGAACTCTGCGGCGGTCGCGTTCCACGCCTCCAGCACCTGCGCCCGCTCGTCGCCGCGCAGCAGCGGCACCTCGGCGGCCCGGCGCGCCGGGTCGGTCGCCATGGCTTCCAGGAGCACCTCCAGCTGCCCCACCATCCGGGCCGCGGTCGCCGCGTCGAAGAGCGCCGTGCGGTATACCAGCGAACCCGCCAGCCCGGCCTCGAAGTCCAGGGTGGCGAGCTTCAGGTCGTACTTGGAAACGAGTTCCCCGCCCCCGAACGGCTCCACGCGCACGTCGCCGAACGAGAGCCTCCGCCCGGCCGCGCCCGCGTCGCGGTCGAGGGAAAAGGTCACCTGGAAGACCGGCGAGTGCGCCAGGCTGCGCCCGGTCACCAGTTCGTCCACCAGGCGCTCGAACTGGACCTCCTGCCGGTCGTACGCCGCCAGCGCCCTCTCCCGCACACGCCCCACGAGCGCGGCGAAGGTGGGGTTCCCGTTCAGCTCCAGGCGCAGGGGGAGCATGTTCACGAAGAAGCCGACCAGCCCCTCCAGCTCGGTCCGGGTGCGTCCCGCCACGGGGGTGCCCACCACCACGTCGTCCTGCCCGGCCCAGCGCCCGAGCAGCGCCTGCCACCCGGCCAGCACGGTCATGAACAGGGTGGCCCCCTCGCGGCGGGCCAGCGCACGCAGCCCGTCCGCCAGGCCACGCGGGAGCGCGAAGCCGTGGCTCCCGCTCCGGGCGCTCTGCCCCGCGGCGCGCGGGTGGTCGGTGGGGATCTCCAGGAGCGGGGGCGCTCCCGCCAGGGTGCCCTTCCACCACGCCACCTGCTCCTCCAGCCCCCCGCCGCCCAGCCTCGCCCGCTGCCACGCCGCGAAGTCGGCGTACTGCACAGGCAGGTGAGGGAGGCCGGCGTCCCTGCCGCGGCCGCGGGCGTCGTACAGCGCCGTCAGGTCGCGCACCAGCAGGTCCCGGCTCCACCCGTCGCTGACGATGTGGTGCACGGTGAAGAGGAGCACGTGGTCGTCCGCGCCCAGGCGCAGCAGCGTGGTCCGCAGCAGCGGCCCGCGCGCCAGGTCGAAGGGTCGCAGCGCCTCCTCCCGGGCCAGGCGGCGCGCCTCTCCCTCCGGGTCCGGCAGGCCGGACAGGTCCAGGACCTCGAAGGCCGGCGGCGCATGGGCGCGGATCACCTGCACCGGCTCGCTGGCGTGCTCCGCGAACACGGTGCGCAGCGGCTCGTGGCGCTCCACCAGCGCCTTCAGGCTCCACCGCAGGACGCCCACGTCCGGCGCGCCGCGCAGCCGCAGCGCGTACGGGATGTTGTAGGCGGGGCTCCCCGGCTCCATCCGGTCCACCAGCCAGAGCCGCTGCTGGGCGAAGGAGAGCGGGAGCGGACGGTCGCGCGGGACGGGCTCGATGGGAGGAGCCGCGGCGGCGCCCCCGCGGAGCCCCTCGACGAGCGTGGCCAGGGCGGCCACCGTGTTCGCCTCGAACAGCACCTTCATCTGCAGCTTCACCCCGAGCGCCTTTCGCACCCGCGAGACCATCCGGACACCCAGGAGGGAGTCCCCGCCCAGCTCGAAGAAGCTCGCGTCCACCCCCACTCGCTCTGTCCCCAGCACTTCCGACCAGATCCCGGCCAGCACCTCCTCGACCGCGGAGCGCGGCGCCACGTACCTCCCCGTCTCGTCCGGCGCCGGGAGCGCGCGCCGGTCGAGCTTTCCGTTAGGGGTGAGCGGAATGCTTTCGAGCGCCACGTACGCGGCAGGCACCATGTACTCGGGAAGCCGCTCCCCGAGGTGCTCCTGCAGGCCGGCGGCGCCGAGATCCACGCCGCCCTGGAGGACCACGTAGGCCGCCAGGCGCGGCTGCCCCTCCACGTCCTCCCGCAGGACCACCACCGCGTCCCGGACCGCCGCGTGCTCCGCCAGCACGGCCTCGATCTCGCCCGGCTCCACGCGGAAGCCGCGCACCTTGACCTGCGCGTCCACGCGCCCCAGGAACTCCAGCTCCCCGGAGGCCAGCCACCGCACCCGGTCGCCGGTGCGGTACAGCCGGCCTCCCGGCTCGGGCCCGAACGGGTCCGGCACGAAGCGCTCGGCCGTCTGCTCCGGCCGCCCGGCGTACCCGCGTGCCACCTGCGCCCCCCCTGCGTACAGCTCTCCCGGCGCGCCGAGCGGCACCGGCTGCCCGGGGCGGTCCAGCACGTAGACGCGCGTGTTCGCCAGGGGGCGCCCCAGCGGCACGGTCGCGCCCCGCCCGCCCTCCGCGACCGTGTGGGTCAGGACGCCGACCGTCGTTTCCGTGGGACCGTAGTGGTTGACCACCACGAGCCCCGGCGCCTGCGCATGCAGCTCGTCCACCCAGGCGCTCCGCGAGGCCTCGCCCCCCAGCACCAGGAGCCGCCGCGGCAGCACCCCCGCGCCCCCGGCGCCGAGCAGCGCCGCCAGGTGCGACGGCACGATCTTGAGCACGTCGATCCCCTGCCCCCGGACGTAGTCGGCGAAGCGCTCCCCGGAGGTGGCGACCTCGCGCGGGACCACGTGCAGCGCGCCCCCGGTGCACAGGGAGGGATAGAGCACCGTGTTCCCCAGGTCGGCCGCCACGGTGGAGACCAGCGCGTGGCTCATCCCCGGGACGAGCCCCAGCCGCAGGGCGGCGGCCCGGACGTAGTTGGCGAGCTGGCGGTGCTCGACGACCACCCCCTTGGGCTGCCCGGTGGACCCGGAGGTGTAGATCAGGTACGCGGCGTTCTCCGGCCGCACCGTGACGGAGGGCGCGTCGGCGGGCTCCCGCGAAAGCTCCTCCGCGTCCGGGCGGACCATCGCGGCCCGGGTCCGCCGCAGGGCGGGGTGGGAGCCGTCGCGGGCGACCACCGCCGCGGCGCCCGCGTCCTCCAGGACCGAGGCAAGGCGCTCCGGGGGTGTGGAAGGGTCGAGCGGGAGGTAGGCGCCTCCCGCCTTGAGGACGGCGAGGAGGGCGACCACGAACCCGCCGGAGGGCTCCAGGAGCACCCCGACGCGCGCCTCGGGGGCCACGCCGAGCCCCAGGAGCCGGTGGGCCAGCCGGTTGGCGGCGCGGTCCAGCTCGGCGTAGGTGAGCGTCCCGTCCTCGGAGGCCAGCGCGAGGGCATCCGGGGTGCGCGCCGCCTGGGCGGCGAAGAGCTCGTGGACGCGGGCGCCGTCCATGAGCGGCGCCTCCGTGGCGTTCCAGTCCTCCAGCACCTGCGCTCGCTCCGCGCCGCGCAGCAGCGACAGCTCCGAGAGCCGCCGCTCGGGCGCGCCGAGCATGGCCTCCACGGCCACCTCCAGGTGCCCCGCCATGCGCGCCATGGTGTCCGCCTCGAACAGCGCCTCGCGGTAGACCAGCACCCCGCTCAGCCCCGACGGCGTCTCGCTGACGAGCATGTTCAGATCGAACTTGCCGGCGACCGCTTCCCTCCCGAACGGCTCGAGCCGCATCCCGTCCAGCTCCAGCCGTCCCGCGGGCCCGGTGGACCTGCCCAGGTTGAAGATGGCCTGGAAGAGCGGCGTGTGCGTGGGGCTGCGCTCCACTCCCAGCTCGTCCACGATGCGCTCGAAGGGGAGCTCCTGGTGCGCGTGCGCGCCCAGCACGGTCTCCCGCACCCGGGCCAGCAGCTCCCGCCAGGTGGGGTCGCCCGAAAGGTCGCCGCGCAGCACCAGCATGTTGACGAAGAAGCCGATCATCCCCTCGGTCTCCTGCCGGGTGCGTCCCGCGTTGGCGCTGCCGACGACCACGTCCTCCTGCCCCGCCCAGCGGCCCAGCACGGCCAGCCAGGCGGCCAGGACCGCCATGAACAGCGTGGTCCCCTCGCGGCGGGAGAGCGCCTCCAGCGCCCGTGACGCCTCCGCGGACAGGGCGACGGGGTGGAGGCCGGTGCGGGCGTCCTGCCCCACGGCGCGCGGGCGGTCCGTGGGGATCTCCAGCAGCGGCGGAGCCCCGGCCAGGCGCTCCCGCCAGTACGCCAGCTGCTCCTCCAGGGGCTCGCCGGCGAGCCGCTCGCGCTGCCACACGGCGAAGTCGGCGTACTGCACCGGCAGCTCCGGCAGCGGCGACGGCTCGCCCCGCCTGAAGGCGTCGTGGAGCGCGGAGACTTCGCGCACCAGCACCTCCATGCTCCACGCGTCGGTCGCGATGTGGTGGAGCGTGAAGCAGAGCACGTGGTCGTCTCCGGCGAGCCGCAGCAGGGTACTCCGCAGCAGGGGACCGCGCGCCAGGTCGAACGGCCGCAGCGCTTCCGCTTCGGCGAGCAGCAGCGCCTCGGGCTCCCGCGCCTCGTCCGGCAGGCCGCTCAGGTCCACCATCCGCAGCGTCCCCGGTGCCGGCGGGTGGACGACCTGCACCGGTCCGCCGTCGCGCTCCTCGAACGTGGTGCGCAGCGTCTCGTGCCGCCTCACCAGCTCGTCCACGCTCCGCCGCAGCGCCACCCCGTCCAGGGCCCCGCGCAGGCGCAGCGGAGAGGGCATGTTGTAGGCGGTGCTCCCCGGCTCCAACCGGTGCGCCACCCACAGCCGCTGCTGCGCGAACGAAAGCGGCGGCGGACCCTCCTGCGCCCGGCGGGGGATCGTCTCGCCGTCCACGGCTCCGGCGGCCCTCTTCATCAGGATTCCCTGCAGGAGCTTCTGCCTCTGGTCGTGGGACAGTCGGTCCCTCAGCCCGGATGCTCCGCCGGCTCTCTCGTCGCTCATCTCAGCGCTTCAACGTAGTTGTGTATGGCCCGGACCGGGGACCGCCCCGCGATCACGGCTCCGCCAGGCCCCCGGCTACATCAGGCCCGCGGCGACCTCCGCGTCGTCGAGGCCGAGGAGCATCCGGTCCTCCAGCGCCACGGCCAGCGCGGCGACGGTGGGCATCTCGAACAGCGTCCGCAGCGGAACCTCCACCCCGAACGACTGCATGGCGCGGAAAGCCATCCTCGTCGCCAGGAGCGAGTGCCCGCCCAGCGCGAAGAAGTCGTCGTTCACCCCTACCCGCTCCACTCCCAGCAGCTCCGCCCAGATCGAGCAGAGCAACTCTTCGACGACCGTCCGCGGGGCCAGGTACTCCGTCTCCTCCACCCGCTCCGGCACCGGCAGCGCCCAGCGGTCCACCTTGCCGTTCGCGCTCAAAGGGAGCGCGGGGAGGACGACGTACGCCGCCGGGATCATGTACTCCGGGAGCCGCGCGGACAGGTGGGCGCGCAACTCGCCCACGGAGAGCTCCGCGCCCTCTTCCACCACCCCGTACGCCACCAGCCGCCGCACGCCCGGCACGTCCTCCCGCAACACCACCACCGCCTCGCGCACCGCCGGGTGGGAGCCCAGCGCCGCCTCGATCTCCCCCGGCTCGATGCGGAAGCCGCGCACCTTGAGCTGCTGGTCCATCCGCCCCAGGTACTCCAGCTCCCCCGTGGCCAGCCACCGCACACGGTCGCCCGTGCGGTACAGCCGCCCTCCGCCCTCCCCCCCGAACGGGTCCGGGACGAAGCGCTCCGCCGTCAGCTCCGGCCGCCCTAGGTAGCCGCGCGCCACCCCAGCCCCGGCCGCGTACAGCTCGCCGGCAACGCCCACCGGGCACGGCCCCCCGCGTGCGTCCAGCACGTATGCGCGCGTATTCGCGATGGGGCGGCCCAGGGGAATGGAGGTGCGCTCCACGTCCGCCGGGCGGACGTGGTGGCAGCAGGTGAAGGTGGTGTTCTCCGTGGGGCCGTACCCGTTGACCAGGCGCAGGCGCGGATGCGCCCGCAGCACCCGGCGGCAGTGCGGGACCGACAGCGCCTCGCCGCCGGCGACCAGCTGGCGGAGCCCGCCCAGCGCCTCCACGTCCTCGTCCACCACGGCGTGGAAGAGCCCCGCCGTCAGCCAGGCCGTGGTCACCCCCTGCTCGCGCAGGAAGGCGCCCAGCGTCCGCGCGGCCACGGGCTCGGGC
This sequence comes from Longimicrobiaceae bacterium, assembly GCA_040509335.1. GTDB lineage: Bacteria > Gemmatimonadota > Gemmatimonadetes > Longimicrobiales > Longimicrobiaceae > JAFAYN01. The sequence continues at coordinate 20,611 of JBEVLE010000505.1, forward strand.
GGGTACAGCGCCAGGCGCATCCCGTTCAGCAGCGCTCCCCAGAGCTCCAGGGTGGACGCGTCGAAGCTCAGCGGCGCCAGCCCCAGGAAAGTCTCTCCGCTCCCGAGCTCCAGGTAGTCGGCCCCGCGCACCAGGCGCACCACGGCGTGGTGGGGCACCTGCACGCCCTTGGGCACGCCGGTGGAGCCGGAGGTGTAGCTGACGTAGGCCAGACCGCGCGGATCCACCGCTACACCGGGCTCCGTCACGGGCCGGGCCTCGATCTCGGCCCTGTCCTCGTCCAGGCGCACCACCGCTGTCCCGTCCGGAGTCCACCCCACCGCCGGGCCCCGGGCGACGAGCACCCGGACGGCGCTGTCGCGCGCCATGAGCTCCAGGCGCTCGACGGGATAGCCGGGGTCGAGCGGCACGTAGCAGCCGCCCGCCTTGAGGATCGCCAGCACGGCGGCGATCTGCTCGGGCCCGCGCTCCAGGGAGATCCCCACCCGCACCTCGGGGCCCACGCCCAGCGCCCGGAGGTGGTGGGCGAGCCGGTTGGAGCGCGCGTCCAGCTCCGCGTAGCCCAGGCTCTCCCCCTCCCACGAGAGCGCGACTCCCGTCGGGGTGCGTGCCGCCTGCGCGGCGAACAGCTCGTGGATGCACGCCCGCGGGAAGTCGGCCGCGGTGTCGTTCCACGCCTCCAGCACCTGCGCGCGCTCGGCCCCACGCAGGAGCGGCACGTCCCCGATGCGCCACGACGGGTCCGCCCCCAGGCTCTCCAGGGCCAGCTCCACGTGCCCCGCCATCCGCGCCATGGTCCCCGGGTCGAACAGCGCCGTCCGGTACAGCAGCGCACCGCCCAGACCCGCGCCCGTTTCCCCGAGGCTCAGGTCCAGGTCGAACTTGGCCACCCCCTGCCCCGCCCCGAACGGCTCTACCGCGAGGCCCCCGAGCGACAGCCCCCGGCCCGCGCCGGAGCGGTCCAGGGCGAAGGTCGCCTGGAAGACCGGTGAGTGGGTGAGGCTGCGCTCGCCCCCCAGCTCCTCCACCAGGCGCTCGAAGGGGAGCTCCTGGTGCGCGTACGCCCCCAGCGCCGCCTCACGCACCCGCCCCAGCAGCCCGGTCCAGGTGGGGTCCTCCGCCAGGTCGGCCCGCAGCGCGAGCATGTTGACGAAGAAGCCGATCAGCCCCTCCGTCTCGCGGGTCGTCCGCCCCGCGATGGGGGTGCCCACCACCACGTCGTCCTGCCCCGCCCAGCGGCCCAGCACCATCTGCCACGCCGCCAGAGCGGTCATGAACAGCGTCGTCCCTTCCCGGCGGGAGAGCGTCCGCAGCCGCTCCGACGCTTCCCCGGAGAGCACGAAGGCGTGGCTCTCCGCGCGCGCGTCGGCCTCCGGGGAGCGCGGCCGGTCCGTCGGGATCTCCAGCAGCGGAGCCCCGGCCAGGCGCTCCCGCCAGTACGCCAGCTGCCCCTCCAGCACCTCCCCGCTCAGCCAGCTCCGCTGCCACACGGCGAAGTCGGCGTACTGCACCGGCAGCTCCGGCAGCGACGGCTCCCCGCCCCGGCTCAGGGCGGCGTAGGCTTCAGAGACCTCGCGGGTCAGTACGTCCGTGCTCCAGCCGTCGCTGGCCGCGTGGTGAAGCGTGAAGAGCAGCACGGAGTCCTCGTCCCCCAGCCGCAGCAGCGTGCTCCGCAGCAGTGGACCGCGCGCCAGGTCGAACGGCCGCAGCGCCTCCTCGCCGGCCAGGCGCAGCGCCTCCTCCTCCGGCGCCGGGTGCGCGCGCAGGTCGAGCACCGGCAGCGGCACCGGCGCGGGCGGGTGGACCACCTGCACGGGCGCGCCCTCGCGCTCGGCGAAGACCGTGCGCAGGACCTCGTGCCGCCGCGACAGCACGTCCAGGCTCCCCCGCAGGGCCGCCACGTCCAGGCGACCCCGCAGGCGGAGCGCGGCGGGGATGTTGTAGGCGGGGCTCCCCGGCTCCAGCCGGTCCAGCAGCCAGAGCCGCTGCTGCCCGAAGGAGAGCGGCAGCGGGCCGTCGCGCGGGGCGCGCCGGATCGGCTCCTGGACGACCCCCTTCCCCGCGGCGCGGAGCGCCTCGATCCGCTCCGCCAGCTCGACCACCGTGGGCACCTCGAAGAACACCTGCAGCGGGATCTCGACCCCCAGCACCTCGCGGATGCGCGAGACCACCTGGATCGCCAGGAGGCTGTGCCCGCCCAGCTCGAAGAAGCCGTCCTCCCCCCCCACCTTCTTCAGGCGGAGCACCTCCGCCCAGATCCCGCTCAGCATCTCCTCCACCGGAGTCCAGGGGGCGACGTACCCCACGCCGCCGCCCGACTCCGGCGACGGGAGCGCCCGGCGGTCCACCTTGCCGCTCGGCGTCAGCGGCATCCCGTCCAGCAGCACGACGGCCGAGGGGACCATGTGCTCCGGCAGCCGCTCCTTGAGCCAGCTGCGCAGCCACCCGGCTGGGAAGTCCGCCGCCGCCTCCGCCACCGCGTAGCCCACCAGGCGCCGGTCGCCTGGCGCGTCCTCGCGCATCACCACCACGGCCTCGCGCACCTCCGGGTGCCCCCGCAGCGCCGCCTCCACCTCGCCCAGCTCGATGCGGAAGCCCCGCACCTTCACCTGCTCGTCGCTGCGGCCCAGGTACTCCAGCTCTCCCGCGGCCAGCCACCTCACCTGGTCCCCGGTGCGGTACAGGCGCGCTCCCGCCTCCCCGGAGAGCGCGTCCGGCACGAAGCGCTCCGCGGTGAGGTCCGGCCTGCCCAGGTAGCCCCGCGCCACCCCGGCGCCGCCCACGTACAGCTCCCCCGGCACCCCCACCGGCGCCGGCTGGAGCGCGGCGTCCAGCACGTACGCGGCGGTGTTGGGGATGGGACGCCCGATCGGAGGCCGGCCCGCTCCCTCGCGGCAGCGCGCCGCGGTGGACCAGATGCTGCCCTCGGTGGGTCCGTACAGGTTGAACAGCGCGCGCCCCGGCGCCCACCGCTCCACCATCTCGGCCGGGAGCGCCTCGCCCGCGGTCATCAGGACCCGCAGCGCGGGCAGCTCCGCCTGCGGGAGCACGGCCAAGGCGGAAGGTGGGAGGGTCGCGGCCGTGATGCCGCGGCCGCGCAGGAAGCGGAGCAGGTCCGGCCCCGGCGCCAGCTCTTCGCGGGTCCCCACGCACAGCGTGCCGCCGCAGGCCAGCGCCATGACCATCTCGAACACGGAGGCGTCGAAGCTAGCGGAGGCGAACTGGAGGACGCGGTCGCCTGGGGTGATGCCCAGGACCCGCGCCTGGGCCAGGGCCACGTTGCACAGCCCCAGGTGGGGGACCACCACGCCCTTGGGCGTGCCCGTGGAGCCGGAGGTGTAGATGACGTACGCCGCGTTCTGCGGGCTGACCCCGCTCCCGGGCGCACGGTCGGGCTCGGCCGCGACCGCCTCCCGCTCGGCGTCCAGGAGGACGAGGGCGCCGGCGTACCCATCCACCGCCGCGGCCAGCTCCGTCCGGGTCAGCACCGCGGCGGCGCCGGAGTCGGCGAGCATATGCCGCAGCCGCTCGGGCGGGTAGGCGGGGTCCAGCGGGACGTAGGCGCCGCCGGCCCGCAGCACGGCGAGGATCGCCACCACCATCTCCGCCGAGCGCTCCAGGCAGATCCCCACCCTGGCCTCCGGCCCCACGCCGAGGCGGCGGAGGCGGTGCGCCAGCCGGTTGGCGGAGGACTGCAGCTCGGCGCAGGTGAGCACCTGGTCGGCGATGGTCACGGCGTGCGCGTCCGGCGTGCGCGCGGCCCACTCCGCGAACAGGTCGTGGACGCACGCGCGGGGGAATGCGGCCGCGGTGGCGTTCCATGCCTCCACGACCTGCGCCCGCTCGGCCTCACGCAGCAGCGACACTGCGGCGAGGGGGCGCTCCGGGCTGGCCGCCATCGCCTCCAGGGCGGCCTGGAGGTGGCCCGCCATCCGCTCGGCCGTCTCCGCCTCCACCAGGCCGCGGTCGTAGCGCAGGTCCAGCGTCAGGGTGGCCGCGGCGTGCGCCACCAGGCTCAAGGGGTAGTCGGTCTGGTCCATCCCCGCGGCCCCCCTGACCCGCAGCCCTCCCGCAGCCTCGCCCGAGGCGCGCACCACGGGGAAGTTGTCGAAGGCCACCAGCGTCTCGAACAGCGGCTCGCCGTCCGGGACGCCGCTCCACTTCTTCACCTCCACCAGTGGGCTGTACTCGTACTCGCGCGCCCGCACCTGCCGCTCCTGAAACGCCTCCAGCCACTCCCCCGCGGGCGCGGTGGAATCGACCCGCGCCCGCACTGGGAGCGAGTTGATGAAGAGCCCCACCGTAGCCTCGACGCCGGGGAGTTCCGCCGGCCGCCCGGAGACGGCGGCGCCGAAGACGACATCGTCCTCGCCGGCGTAGCGCGACAGGAGCAGCGCCCACGCGCCCTGCACCAGGGTGTTCATCGTCACCCCCCGACGCGCCGCCAACTCCCGCAGGGGCCGCATGGCCGCCTCGTCGAAGACCGCCTTCGCCGACCCGGTGATCCCGTCCCCGCCGTCGTGCCCCGCCGCCTTCGGCAGCCGCAGCCGGGTGGGAGCGTCGAACCCCACGAGCGCCGCCCTCCAGTAGCTTTCCGCGCGGGAGCGGTCCTGCCGCTCCAGCCAGGCCACGTAGTCCCGGTACCGCCCCGCGGGCTCGAGCCGCGGCGTCGCCTCGCCCCGCGCGTACACGGTGTAGAGGGCGAGGACGTCTCGGAAGATCAGGGACAGGCTCCACCCGTCCACGATGACGTGGTGTGTCGTCCACAGGAGCCGGTGCTCCTCCCGGGCCAGGCAGAACAGCTCCAGCCGCATCAGCGGCGCGCACGCCGGGTCGAACCCCCGCACCCGGTCCTCCGTCAGGTACGTCTCCAGGCGCGCCTGCACGTCGGCCGGGGCCAACCCGCGCCAGTCCGTCCGCCCGAAGGGGACCCCGGGCTCTCGGTGGATCCGCTGCACCGGCCGGTGCACCCCCTCCCACGCGAAGCCCGCCCGCAGCGCCTCGTGGCGCGCGACCACGCCCTGCCAGGCCCGCTCCAGCGCCCAGTCGTCCAGAGGCCCCTCCAGCACGAAGACGGACTGCCGGACGTAGATGCCGGACCCGGGCGCGTAGAGCGTGTGGAAGAGCATCCCCTCCTGCATGGGGGTGAGCGGGTACACGTCCTCCACCTCGCCGTCGCCCCCCACCAGCGAGTCCAGCGCTTCCCGGTCCAGGCCGGAGAGCGGGAAGGCGGAGGAGGCGGCGTCCGTCTCCTGCGCGGCCGCGGGCTCCGCGCCCGCCGATTCCACGACCCGGGCCAGCCCCGCGACCGTCGGGTTCTCGAAGAGCTGCCGCGCCGTCAGGGCCAGCCCCCGCCGGCGTGCACGGGAGATCACCTGAATGGAAAGTATGCTGTCGCCGCCCAGCGCGAAGAAGCTCTCCTCCACCCCGAAGCTCTCCATCCCCAGCACCTCCGCCCAGATTCCGCTGAGGACCTCCTCCAGCGGGGTCCGCGGGGCCACGTAGCCCTCTTCCACGGCTCCCCGGGAGGGGGCGGGGAGCGCGCGCCGGTCGACCTTGCCGACCGCGCTCAGCGGGAACCGCTCCAGCACCACGTACGCACCCGGCACCATGTACTCCGGCAGCCCAGCCGCGAGCCGCTCCCGCAGCTCCGCGGCGGCAATCTCCTCCCCTTCCTCGGGGACGACGTAGGCCGTCAGGACCCGGCGGCCGGGGACGTCCTCGCGCACCAGGGCGAGCGCCTCGCGCACCTGCGGGTGCGCGGCCAGCGCCGACTCCACCTCGCCCAGCTCGATGCGGAACCCGCGGATCTTGACCTGCGTGTCCAGGCGGCCCAGGTACTCCAGCTCTTCGTCCGCGCGCCACCTCACCCGGTCGCCTGTGCGGTACAGGCGCGAGCCCAGCTCGCCCCCAAACGGGTCCGGCACGAAGCGCTCGGCGGTCAGCTCCGGTCGGCCCAGGTACCCGCGCGCCACCCCCGTCCCCCCGAGGTACAGCTCCCCCGGCACCCCCACCGGGAGCGCATCGCCCCGCGCGTCCAGCACGTATGTGCGCGCGTTCGGCAGCGGGCGCCCAATCACCGGCCCTCCCCCGTGCTGTCCCTCGGGGACCGCGAACATGGTCGCCAGCACCGTTGCCTCGGTGGGGCCGTAGCCGACGAAGAGCCGCGCGCCCGGGAACACCTCCCGCATCTCGGCCCACATCTCCGGCGGGACCGCTTCGCCCCCGGCGAAGACGTACCGCACCCCCACCAGCGCGCCCGGCTCCACCTGCCGCGCCGCCTGGATCGCCTGCCGGAAAATCGCCGGCACCGCGGCCATCCGCCCGGCCGTGCGCAGCTCCTCCACCAGCGCGGCACCGTCGCGCACGCGCTCCGCCGGGAGGACCCGCGCAGTCGCGCCGCACACCAGCGGCACGAAGGTCTCGAAGATCCACACGTCGAAGGCGAAGCTCCCCACGCCCAGCACAGCCTCGCCCTCGCGGTAGTCGTACAGCCGCTGCATGGCGACCACGAAGTTGGCCATGCTCCCGTGCTCCACGACGACGCCCTTGGGCGTGCCGGTGGACCCGGAGGTGTAGATGACGTACGCGGCGTTGCAGGCGTCCAGCCGGACGGGGAGGGCCAGCTCCGGTTCCGTCGCGATCGCCGCCGCGTCGCGGTCCAGGCAGACGACCTCCCCGCCGAAGCCGGGGAGCCGGTCCAGGAGCGCGGCCCGCGAGAGCAGCAGCGGCGCGCCCGAATCGGCAAGCATGTAGGCCAGCCGCTCGGCCGGGAAGGTGGGGTCCAGGGGGACGTAGACGCCGCCGGCCCTGAGGACGCCGAGCACGCCCACGACCAGGTCCAGGCCGCGTTCCAGGCAGATCCCCACCCGCACCTCCGGCCCTGCGCCCCGGCGCCTCAGGTGGTGGGCGAGCTGGCTGGAGCGGCGCTCGAGCTCGGCGTACGTCATGGAGTCGGCGCCGTCCGTCGCCGCGGGGACGTCCGGCGTGAGCGCGGCCTGCTCGGAGAAGAGCTCATGGACGAGAGCGCGCGGGGGCTCGGATGCGGTGGCGTTCCACGTCTCCAGCACCTGCACCCGCTCCGCCCCGCGGAGCAGGGACAGCTCCGAGAAGCGGCCCGCGGGATCGGCCGCGACCGCCTCCAGGCACGCTCCCAGGTGCTGCATCAGGCGCTCGATCGACGCGGGGTCGAAGAGCGCCTCCCGGTAGAGCAGCTCGCCGGACAGCCCCTTGTCCCGCTCCTCCAGCGTCAGCTCCAGGTCGACTCGGACGCCCGCCGCGTCGCCGCCGAACGGCTGCACGGCGATGTCGCCCAGCGACACGGGGTCGCGGCCGGCGCGCTGGAGCGCGAAGACCACCTGGAACACCGGGAAGTAGGTGAGGCTCCGCTCGGTCGCGATCTCGTCGACCAGGCGCTCGAAGGGGAGGTCCTGGTGCGAGTACGCTCCCAGGGCGTCGCTGCGCACCCTCTCCAGCAGCTCGCGCCAGGTGGGCTCCCCACCCAGGTCGGCCCGCAGGGGGAGCAGGTTGACGAACATCCCGATCAGCCCCTCGGTCTCCAGCCGCGTGCGCCCCGCCACCGGGCTGCCGACCACCACGTCGTCCTGCCCGGCGTACCGCCCCAGCAGCGCCTGCCAGGCGGCGAGCACGGTCATGAACAGCGTCGCGCCCTCGCGCCGCGCGAGCGAGCGCAGATCCCGCGTGGTCGCCGCCGGCAGCGCGAAGCGCCAGATCCCGGCGCGGGCGCTCTGCCCCACGCTCCGCGCGCGGTCGACCGGGAACTCCAGCAGGGGCGGGGCGTCGGAGAGCCGCTCCCTCCAGTAGGCCAGCTGGCGGTCGAGCACGTCGTCGGTGAGCCAGCCCCGTTGCCAGACCGTGTAGTCGGCGTACTGCACCGGCAGCTCCGCAAGCGGCGAGGGCTCGCCGCGGCCGAAGGTCGCATACAGCGCCGAGACCTCCCCGGTCAGCACGTCCAGGCTCCACCCGTCGCTGACCACGTGGTGCATGGTGACGCACAGCACGTGCTCCCGGTCCCCGATGCGGAGGAGCGTGCTCCGCAGCATGGGCCCCCGCGCGAGGTCGAACGGCCGCACCGCCTCCTCGCGCGCCAGGCGCAGGGCCTCCGCCTCCCCCCCGGGGAGCCCCCGCAGGTCGACCGCCGGGAGCGCCCGGCGCCCGGCCGGGAGGACGACCTGCACCGGCACCCCCTGGTGTTCGGCGAACACGGTCCGCAGCACCTCGTGGCGGCGCACCACCTCGTCCAGGCTCGCCCGGAGGGCCGGGACGTCCAGGTCGCCCCGCAGCCGCAGGGCGAAGGGCATGTTGTAGGCGGGACTCCCCGGCTCCAGGCGGTCCATCACCCAGAGCCGCTGCTGCGCGAACGACACCGGGAGCGGCCCGTCCCTCGGGACCCGCCGCACCGGGGGAGCCGCCGGGCGCCCGTCGCTCTGCAGCTCGTCGATGCGCCGGGCCAGCGCGGATACCGTGCGCGCGTCGAAGACCGCCCTCAGCGGCACCTCCACGCCGAGCGCCTGGCGGACCCGCGAGACGACCCGCGTCACCAGCAGCGAGTGGCCTCCCAGCTCGAAGAAGCTGTCGTTCGCCCAGACCTGCTCCACGCCCAGGACGTCGGCCCAGATCCCCGCCAGCACCTCCTCGGTCGCCGTCCGCGGCGCCACCCGGCCCGGCACCCCGCCCTGCTCCGGCTTCGGGAGCGCGGCCCGGTCCACCTTGCCGTTGGAGGTGAGCGGCATCCGTTCCAGCACCACGAACGCCGCCGGCACCATGTGCTCGGGGAGGACGGTTTCCAGGCGGGCCCTCAGCTCCGGCGCGGACAGCTCCGCGGCGTCCGTGGGCACCACGTAGGCCACCAGCTGCCGCTGCCCGGGCGCGTCCTCGCGCAGCATCATCAGCGCTTCACGCACCGGCGCGTGGGCAAGCAGCGCGGCCTCGACCTCGCCCGGCTCCACGCGGAAGCCGCGGATCTTCACCTGGAAGTCGGTCCGGCCCAGGTATTCCACCTCGCCCGACGCCAGCCACCGGGTGCGGTCTCCCGTCCGGTACAGGCGCGCGCCGGGCTCCCCGAAAGGGTCGGGGACGAAGCGCTCCGCCGTCAGCTCCGGGCGGCCGAGGTAGCCCCGCCCCACCTGCACGCCGCCTATGTACAGCTCCCCCGCCACTCCCATGGGGGCGGGCTCGAGCCTGCCGTCCAGAACGTACACCCGGGTGTTCGCCACTGGGCGCCCGATCGGCACCACGCGGCCCGGGGTGCGGACGCACGCGTGGTGGGTCACGTCCACGGCCGCTTCGGTGGGGCCGTACAGGTTGTGGAGCTCCGCCCAGGGGAGCGCCGCGAAGAAGCGCTCCGTCAGCTCGGCGGGGAGCGCCTCGCCGCTGCAGACCACCCGGCGCAGCGACCGGCAGCGCTCCGGGTCGGCACCCTCCAGGAACGCCTGAAGCATCGGGGGGACGAAGTGCGCCGTGGTCACGCGCTCGCGCTCGATCAGCTCCGCCAGGTAGGTCGGGTCCCGGTGTCCGCCGGGCTCCGCGACGACGAGCCGCGCGCCGGCCAGCAGCGGCCAGAAGAGCTCCCAGACGGAAACGTCGAAGCCAAACGGCGTCTTCTGCAGCACCACGTCGGAGGCGTCCAGCCGGTATCTCTCCTGCATCCACAGGAGGCGGTTGACGATCCCCCGGTGCTCGTTGACCGCTCCCTTGGGCCGGCCGGTGGAGCCGGAGGTGTAGATGACATACGCCGCGTTCTCCGGGACGGCGGCGGACGCGGGCGCCTCCGGGCTCCCGGCGCCGGTCCACTTGCCGCTGCGGTCCAGGACGACGAGCTCGGCCCCGTGCACGGGGAGGGCATCCACGAAGCGCTCCTGCGCGAGCAGCACCTGCACGGCCGAGTCGGCCAGCATGTACGTGATCCTCTCGGCGGGATGACCGGGGTCCACGGGCACGTACGCCCCGCCGGCCCTGAGGACCGCCAGCAGCGCGACCACCAGCTCCAGGGAGCGCTCGGCGCACACGCCCACGCGCGACTCGGGGCCGACGCCTTGATGGCGGAGGTGGCGCGCGAGCCGGTCGGCCCTGCGGTCCAGCTCCGCATACGTCAGCGAATCCCCTCCGAAGACCACCGCGACCTCGCGCGGCGTGCGCGCGGCCTGCCCGGCAAGGAGATCGTGAAGGCACGCGTGCGGGTACGCCGCCGCGGTCGCGTTCCACTCCTCCAGCAGCTGGGTCCGCTCGGCTTCCCGGAGCAGCGGCACCTGCCGGAGACGACGCTCCGGGTGCGCCGCCATCGCCTCCACCACCGTGCTCAGGTGCCCGAGCAGGCGCCCGGCCGCGGCGGGCTCGAGCCGGTCCGGATCGAACAGCAGCCGAAGCGTCAGCGACGCACCGGGGAGCACGACGAGCGTAAGGGGATAGTTGCCCCGCTCGACGGCGGTCGTCGCGCGCACCGTGACTCCCCCGATGCCCCCGGCCAGGGCCTCGCCCATGGGGTAGTTCTCGAAGACGTAGATGCTCTCGAAGAGCTCCTGCCCCGCGGGGACGCCGCTCCACTGCTGCACCTGCGTGAGCGGCACGTGCTCGTGCTCCCGCACCGCCGCCGCGTCCGCCTGCAGCACGCCCAGCCACTCGCTCACGCGCGCGTCCTCCGGCAGCCGGACGCGCACCGGCAGCGTGTTGATGAACACGCCCACCATCTCCTCCACCCCGGCCAGCTCCGCCGGCCGTCCCGACACGGTGACGCCGAAGACCACGTCGTCCTCCCCGGCGCAGCGCGCCAGGAGCAGCGCCCACGCACCCTGGACCAGCGTGCCCGGGGTCAGCCCCCGCACCCGGGCGAAGGCGCGCAGGGCGTCCGTGCCCACCGCGGGGAGCTGGAGGGCCGCCTGCTCGCGCCGCTCCGGGCCGGGAGCCGCCGCGGCGTGCTCCAGCGGCAGCGGCGTGGGGGTGTCGAAGCCGGCGAGGGCCTCCCGCCAGAACCCTTCGGTGCGGGAGGGGTCCTGCCGCGCCGCCCAGGCGATGTACTCGCGGTGGCGGGGCGCCGCCCCGAGAGCGGGGGGCTGCCCCTCGACGAACGCCTGGTAGAAGGCACGAAGGTCGCGGAAGACCAGCGGCATGCTCCAGCCGTCGAGCACGGCCTGGAGCAGGCTCCAGACCATGCGGAAGCGCTCGTCGCCAGTCTGGAACAGCGCCACCCGCATCAGCGGGGCGGACTCCAGGTCGAAGCCGCGGGCCAGGTCATCCCGCAGGTAAGTCTCCAGCGCCGCCTCCTGCTCCGCCGGTGGGAGGGCGCGCCAGTCCTCCTGCGCGAAGGGAAGGTGGATCTCCAGGTGGACCACCTGGAGCGGCCGGGACAGGTCCTTCCAGCGGAAGCTTGCGCGCAGCGCGGAATGCCGCGCCAGCGTCGCGTCCCAGGCCCGCCGCAGCGCCTCCGCGTCGAGCGCGCCCTCCAGCTCGAAGCCGTAGTGCGCGTGGTAGAATCCCTCCTCCCGCGAGAGCATCGTGTGGAAGAGCAGCCCTTCCTGCAGCGACGAGAGCGGATAGACGTCCTCTACTCCCCGGTCGCCTGCGAGCAGCCGGTCCAGCTCCTCCTGCGACAGATCCGCCAGGGGGAAGTCGCTCGGCGTGTACCCGCCCGCCTCCGCCGAGCCGCAGTGCGCGACCAGCGCGCGCAGCTCCGCCAGGTGGCGCTCCGCCAGCGCCTCCACCGTCTCGCGGCGGTGGGTTGCCTCGCCGTAGGTCCAGTCCACCCGGAGCCGCCTGTCGAGCACGATGCTGTTGATTGCCAGCAGGTGCTGGCGGGGCGCGCGCGGGCTCATCCCCTCGCCGGCCGCGTCCGCGGCCAGCCGGAAGAGGCCCTCCTCCGGCAGGCTGGCGTCGGCCTGCCCCAGGTGGTTGAAGGCGACCTCCGCCGGCGGCAGCGCCGCCAGCCGCTCCCGCACCGCCGCGTCGCCCGACAGCCAGCGCAACGCACCGAAGCCGATCCCCTGCCCCGGGATCCCGCGCAGTTGCTCCTTGACCCGCTTCAGCGACTCGCCATCCGTCCCCGCCCCGCGCAGGTCCAGCAGTACCGGATAGGCCGTGGTGAACCACCCCACCGTGCGCGACAGGTCCACGTCGTCGAACATCTCCTCGCGGCCGTGGCCCTCCAAGTCCACCAGCAGCCGCGTCTCGCCCGTCCACGACCCGAAGGCGCGTGCGAGCCCGGTCAGGAGCGCATCGCCCACCTGCGTCCGGTACGCTGCCGGCACGTCCTGGAGCAGCGCGCGCGTCTCCTCCGCGCTCAGCGAGACCGACACCGTCCGCGACGCGCCGGAGGTGTTTCCGCCTCGGTCGCCGTCCACCGGGAGCGGCCGGACCGTGCGGTGCGGCTCGTCCAGCCAGTGGTCCAGCTCCGCGTCGAAGCCGCCGCTCGCCGTATGCTCCGCGAGCCGGCGCGCCCAGCGCTGGAAGGAAGTGGTCTTCGCCGGCAGGGACACCGCCTCGCCCCGGGCGAGCTGCTCGCAGGCGGTCGCCAGGTCCTCCAGCAGGATGCGCCAAGAGACGCCGTCCACCACCAGGTGGTGCACGGCCAGCAGCAGCCGCCACGCCCGGCCCTCGCCCGCGGCGAACAGCACGGCGCGGAGCAGCGGCCCGCGGCCCAGGTCCAGGCGGGTCTGCGCCTCCGCCGAGCGGCGCTCCATCGCCTCGGCCAGCTTCGCGTCCACCACGCCCGAGAGGTCCACGCGCTCGAACGGAACCGGGTCGCCCGGCGCCGCGCAGGTCTGCACCCAGGCGCCGTCCGCCATCTGCGCGTAGCGGGAGCGCAGCGCGTCGTGGTGCGCCACCACCCGCTGCAGCGCCGTCTCCAGCACCGCTGGGTCGAGCGGGCTGCGCAGCTCCAGCAGTAGCGGCATGTTCCAGTGGTGCCGCTCAGCGATCTCCTCCGCGAAGAACCAGCGCTGGATCGGCGTCAGCTCCACCTCGCCCGTGACCGCACCCTGCTCCGCCTGGACCCCGGCGCCCTCCACCGCGCCCACCTCGCGGGCGAGCCGCGCCACCGTGGGGTGCAGGAAGAGCTGCCGGGGCTTCAGCCACAGCCCCGCGCGCCGGGCGCGGGAGACGATCTGGATGGCCACGATGCTGTCGCCGCCCAGCTCGAAGAAGTTGTCGTGCACCCCTACCCGCTTCAGGCGCAGCGCCTCCGCCAGGATGGCGCACAGCGTCCGCTCCACCTCGCTCGACGGCGCCGCGTAGGCCGCGGACGTCGCGGCCGGGCCCGCCTCCGGCCCGGGGAGGGCCCGCCGGTCGATCTTGCCGTTGGAGGTCAGCGGGATATGGTCGATCGCCACGAACGCGCCCGGGACCATGTACTCCGGGAGCCGCCCCGCCACGTGCGCGCGCAGCTCGTCCGCGGGCACGGGGAGCACGCTCCCGCCTTGCGCCGGGACCACATACGCCAGCAGCTGCTTCCGGCCCTGCGCTTCCTCGCGCGCGACCACCACCGTCTCGCGCACGGCCGGGTGCGTGGCGAGGGCCGCCTCGACCTCGGCGGGCTCGATGCGGAAGCCTCGCACCTTGACCTGCTGGTCGATGCGGCCCAGGAACTCGAACCCACCCTCGTCGAGCCGGCGCACGCGATCGCCCGTGCGGTACAGCCGGCTCCCCGGCCGTCCGAACGGATCGGGGACGAAGCGCCCGGCGGTGAGGGCGGGCTGGCCGGAGTAGCCGCGCGCCACCGTGTCGCCGCCCAGGTACAGCTCGCCGGGGGCGCCCTCCGGCACCGGCTGCATCCCCCCATCCAGCACGTACAGGGCGGCGTTGTCGAGCGGGTGCCCCACGGGGAGGCTGCTCCACCGCGAGCCGTCGTCGCCCGCCTCCAGGCGCAGCATGGCGGAGCTGACCGTGGTCTCCGTCAGCCCGAACACGTGCACCAGCGGCACGTCCAGCTCCGCCCACTGGGCCAGGCGCTCGGGGAGCACCCGCTCGCCGCCCACGATCACGAAGCGCAACGAAGCGGGGAGCCGCCGGCCCTCCTCGGCCAGCATGCGCACCCACTCGTGCCAGAACGCCGTCGGCAGCTCGAAGCCGGTGACGCCCTGCGCCTCCACGACCTCCAGCAGCGCCTCGGGCGACTCCAGCAGGTCATGCTCGGGAAAGACCACCGCGGCGCCGCTCAGCCAGGCGGGAAAGATCTCCTCGACCATGACGTCGAAGGCGGGCGAGGCGAACTGGAGGAACCGGTCCTCCGCTCCGAGACCGAGATCCTTCCGCGCGGCCTCGGCGTAGCAGACCAGCGAGCGGTGAGAGACCATCACGCCCTTGGGCGTGCCGGTGGAGCCCGAGGTGTAGATGACGTACGCCGCGTTCAGCGGGTCCGCCCCGCTCACCGGCGGGGTGCCGGGCGCGCTGGCGATGGCGTCGGCCGCGGCGTCGAGGAGCACCAGCTCCGCGCCGTGCCCGGCCACGCGGGCGGCCAGCTCCGAGCGGGTCACGACCACGGCGGCGCCGGAGTCGGCCAGCATGAAGCGGGTGCGCTCGGGCGGGTGAGCGGGGTCGAGGGGGAGGTAGACGCCGCCGGCGCGCAGGATGCCCAGCGTGGCGACGACCATCTCCGCCGACCGCTCCAGGCAGAGCCCCACGCGGACCTCCGGCCCGACGCCCAATCCCTGGAGGTGGTGGG
>JBEVLE010000506.1:0-4073 GCA_040509335.1 Longimicrobiaceae bacterium
GGCGCCGGGCGGAGGGCGCCGCCCGGGCGCCCGCCCTGGTGCCGGTTCCGCGCGACCGGCCGCTCCCCGCGTCGTTCGCGCAGCGGCGGCGCTGGTTCATCGACCGGATGGAGCCCGGGAGCGCCGCCTACAACCTCCCCGCCGCCCTGCGCCTGCGCGGACGGCTGGACACGGGGGCGCTGCGGCGCTCCCTCGCCGGGGTGGTGCGCCGCCACGAGTCGCTGCGCACCGTGTTCGACGAGGCCGGCGGCGAGCCCGTGCAGGTGGTCCGCCCGGCCGCCCCCGTCGCGCTCCCCGCGGTCGATCTTCTCCGCCTGTCCCCGGACGACCGCGCCCGCGAGGCCGCGCGCCTCGCCGCCGCCGAGGCGCTGCGCCCCTTCGACCTGGCCGCGGGGCCGCTGCTGCGCGCCTCGCTGCTCCGCCTGGGCGCGGAGGAGTGGGCGCTCCTCTTCAACATGCACCACGTCGTCGCCGACGGGTGGAGCGTGGGCGTCCTGGTGCGCGAGGTGTCCGCGCTGTACACGGCGCTCTCCCGCGGCGCGCCGTCGCCGCTCCCCCCGCTCCCGGTGCAGTACGCCGACTACGCGGCGTGGCAGCGGGCGTGGCTCACCGGGGCGGCGCTGGACGCGCAGGTCGCCTGGTGGCGGGAGCGCCTGGCGGGGGCGCCGCCGCTGCTGGAACTGCCCACGGACCGGCCGCGCCCCGCCACGCAGGACGGCGCCGGGGCGTCGGTGCCCTTCGCGCTCGGCGACGGGGCCGCGGGGGCGCTGCGGGCGCTCGCCCGGGCAGAGGGGGCGACGATGTTCATGGCGCTGCTGGCGGGGTGGCAGCTCCTCCTGTCGCGCTGGTCCGGCCAGGACGACGTGAGCGTCGGCTCGCCCATCGCCGGGCGCAACCGGGTGGAGACGGAGGGATTGATCGGCTTCTTCGTCAACACGCTGGTGATGCGCGCCGACGTGTCCGGCGCCCCGTCGTTCCGGGCGCTGCTGGGACGGGTGAGGGAAAGCACGCTGGGGGCGTACCACCACCAGGAGGTGCCCTTCGAGAAGCTGGTGGAGGAGCTGGCGCCGGCGCGCAGCCTCCGCCACGCGCCGCTCTTCCAGGTGATGTTCGCCATGACCGCCAACGCCCTGGGCGAGCTGCGCATGGGCGACCTGGAGGCGGAGCCGCTGGGGGTGGGCGACCCGCCCGCCAAGTTCGACCTCAACCTGGAGCTGGGCGACGGGGAGGGCGCGGTGGGCGGGGCGCTGTCGTACCGGGCGGAGCTGTGGGAGCGGGCCACCGTGGAGCGGATGGCCGGCCACCTGGCGGCTTTGCTGGAGGGCGTCGCGGCGGACCCGGACCGGCCCGCGGCCGAGGTCCCCATCCTGGGCGCGGCCGAAAGGTCGCGGGTCCTGGAGGAGTGGAACGCCACGGAGCGGCCCTACCCGGCCGGGCTGCGCGTGCACGACCTGTTCGCCGCGCAGGCGCGGCGCACGCCCGCCGCCGTCGCCATTGTCCACCGCGGCGAGGCGCTCACCTACGCGGAGCTGGACCGGCGCTCCGCGCGCCTGGCGAACGCGCTGCGCCGCCGCGGCGTGGGGCCGGAGACGCGCGTGGGGATCTGCCTGGAGCGCACGCCGGAGCTGGCCGTGGCCATGCTCGGCGTGCTGCGCGCGGGCGGGGCCTACGTGCCGCTGGACCCCGCGTACCCGCCCGCGCGCCTCGCCGGGATGCTGGAGGACGCGGGGGTCCGCCTGGTCGTCGCGGAATCGGCGCTCGCCGGGCGGGTCCCCGCGGGCGCGGCCGCGCTGCTCCTGGTGGACGCGGAGCGCGAGGCGCTGCCGGCCGGGCCGGACACGGCGCCGGAGAGCGGCGCCACCGCCGAGAACCTGTCGCACGTCATCTTCACCTCCGGCTCCACCGGGCGACCCAAGGGGGTGATGATCCGCCACTCGTCGACGGTCGTGCTGCTGCACTGGCTGCGCGAAACGGTGGCCGACGAGGAGCGCGCGGGCGTGCTCTGGTCCACATCGGCCAGCTTCGACGTGTCGGTGGCCGAGGTGTTCGGCACGCTGTGCTGGGGCGGCCGGCTGGTGCTGGTGGACAACGCGCTGGAGCTGGCGACGGTCGGGGAGCCCGTGGTGGCCGCCAGCATGGTCCCCAGCGCCGCGGCCGAGCTGCTGCGCTCCGGCGGCATCCCGGCGGGGGTGCGGACGCTGAACCTGGGCGGCGAAGCGCTGCCGGACGCGCTCGCGCGGGGGATCCACGCCCTCGGCACCGTCGCCACGCTCCGCAACCTCTACGGGCCCACCGAGGACACCACCTACTCCACCTGGGCGCTGGTCGGCCCGGGGGCGGAGCGCGTCGCCATCGGCAGGCCGGTCGCGAACACGCGGGCGTACGTGCTGGACGTCCGCCTCCACCCCGTGCCCGCGGGCGTCGCGGGCGAGCTGTACCTTGCCGGCGACGGGCTGGCGCGCGGCTACGTGGGGCGCCCGGAATTGACGGCCGAGCGCTTCCTCCCGGACCCGTTCGGCCCGCCGGGGACCCGCATGTACCGGGTGATGGACCGCGTGCGCTGGCTGGCGGGCGGCGAGCTGGAGTACCTGGGCCGCGCGGACCAGCAGGTCAAGGTGCGCGGCTTCCGCGTGGAGCCCGGCGAGGTCGAGGCGGCGCTGGGGCGGCACCCGTCCGTCCTGGAAGCGGTCGTGGTGGCGCGGGAGGACGCGCCCGGGGACCGCCGGCTGGTGGCCTACGTCGTGGCCGCCGCGGGCGCGGCCGCCGCGCCCGCGGAGCTGCGCGCGTTCGTGGGCGAGCAGCTGCCGGCGTACATGGTGCCCGCGGCCGTGGTGGTGCTGGACGGGCTGCCGCTCTCCCCCAACGGCAAGATCGACCGCGCGGCGCTCCCGGCCCCGCAGTGGACGGCAGGCGCGGACGCCTTCGTGGCGCCGCGCACCCCCACCGAGCAGACGCTGGCCGCGATCTGGGCCAAGGTGCTGGGGGTGGAGCGCGTCGGCGCGGACGACGACTTCTTCGCGCTGGGCGGGCACTCGCTGCTCGCCACGCGCGTGGTCTCGCAGATCCGCGACGTGATGGGCGTGGAAGTGCCGCTGCGGACCGCCTTCGAGGCCCCCACCGTGGCCGCGCTCGCGGCGCGCGTGGACTCGCTGCGCGGAGCGGGCGCGGTCGCCGGGGAGTCGACGCTGCTGCGCTCCGCGCGCGAGCGGCGGCGCCGGACGGAGGGGGGCGAAGCGTAGGCACTGCGGCCCGCCCCGGCACCTTCGTTCGGAAACGAAAGGCTCATTTCACAGCGGCGACTTTTTCGGCAACCTGCTCTATCCCCCGATTCTGGGGGAAGGGGGTCGGGGGGGATGGGGGGCTCCGTTGCGCGGCCCCGCGGCACGCCTCATGTTCGAGCCCCGGGGCTCCTCCTCCTTCGCGCCCCGGCCTCCGTCACCCGCACGACCCCGATCGTGAGCGAGCACGCGCCGACACGGCCCGCCTGTCCGGAGCGCATCGAGCATCCCCGCTTCGTGCTGCGCTGCCGCGACGAGGCGGACGCGCCGGAGGTCAAGGAAGTGGTCGACCGGAACCTGGAGCACCTGCGCCGCTTCATGCCCTGGGCGTGGGACGAGCCGCGGCCGGTGGAGGAAAAGGCGGCGTGGCTCCGCGAGGCCCGCGCGAGGTTCGTGCGCGGCGAGGAGTGGCAGTTCGGCATCTACTCCGCGGACGAGAGCCGCCTGCTGGGCGCGATCGGGCTGCACCGCGGCGACGCGCCCGTGACCCTGGAGATCGGGTTCTGGCTGGACCGGGACGCGGAGGGGCAGGGGATCGTCACGGAGGCCACGCGCATCCTCACCGACCTCGCGCTCACCCGCCTGGGCGCGGCGCGGGTCGAGATCCGCTGCGACGAGCTGAACGAGCGCAGCGCCGCCGTGCCGCGCCGGCTCGGCTTCGTCCTGGCAGACACCCGGGACGAGGTGTACGGGGGACGCCCCCGGCGGGCGCAGACCTGGGTGCGTGAAGCTCGTTAAGGCATATCAGGCAGGTACACAGGCCCGGCCCCACACGTCGTGTGGGGCCGGGTTGGC
>JBEVLE010000507.1:0-3149 GCA_040509335.1 Longimicrobiaceae bacterium
ACCGGCGGGGCCGGCCGCCACGAGGCGGGATCGTAGGGGATGCGCGCCACGTGGTACCCGTCGGCGCGGTACAGCGCGAAGGCGATCCAGCGCCCGTCCGGCGACACGTCGGGCTGGAAGGCGCCGGTGAGGACGCTGGTGACCTGGAGGAGCCGGCCGCCCTCCAGGTCGTACGCGTACAGGTTGGCGATCCCCGTGCGGTCGGAGGAAAAGAGCACGTAGCGCCCGTCCGGCGACCACGCGGGCGCGGCGTCCACGGCCCGGTCGCTCGTCAGCTCGCGCACCGCGCCCCCGGCGCTGTCCATGACCACCACGTCGTAGAAGCCGCCGCGCCGCCAGCGCGACACCGCGATGCGGTCGCCGCGCGGCGACCAGCGCGGCAGCGCCCAGTTCACGTCCAGCGAGGGCTCGGCGAGCGGGCGCACCGCGCCGGTGGCGAGCTCCACCACCACGGGGACGTTGGTCCCCGCGGCGCTCCGCACCGCCACCGCGCGCCGCCCGTCCGGCGAGGGGTGCGGCTCCAGGATGCGGGCGCGCTCCGTCCGCGCGTCCGCGTCGCCGCGCGCGTCCACGGCGTACACGTCCGCGTACACGCGGTACGGGTCCACGTAGTCCAGCTGCGCCAGCAGGAGCGAGTCGGTCCCGGGGATCCACGACGCCGGCCCAAGCGTGGTGCGCGGCACCCGCGCGCGGTCCTCCCCGCCCGGCACCAGCACCCGCGTGGCCGGCTCCGCGCGCCCGGTGGCGGCCGAGTAGGCGATGGAGCGCCCGTCCGGCGACCAGCGGGGGAAGCTGGTGAAGCGCCCCTCCTCCGTCAGCACCTCGGGCTCGGTGAGCCCCGCCCGGCGCAGCGAGTCGGCGAGGGGGAGGTAGCGGGCGCGCAGCCCCTGCTCCCACTCGCCCCAGGCGCGGGTGAAGGGCACCCCGAACGCCCGCCGCGACGCCGCGTCCAGGCGGTAGGGGACCAGCGACCCTCCCACGGCGCGCACGAACTCGCCCACCCGCTCGGGGCCGTAGCGCACGGCCAGGTGGTTGACGAACATGGAGCCGTACACGTAGCTGGTGGACCCGCCGGGCCAGGTGGCCGGCGTCCCGCTCGCCCGGTCGATGGAAAAGAACGCGTCCTCCAGCACGGCGGTGCGCAGCGCCATGTCGTGCATGGTCCCCCGCACCCGCCCCGCCGGCGTCAGCCGCGACTCCACGTACGTGGCCAGCCCCTCGGTGACCCACGACGGCGTGGTCGCCGCGGGAAAGAGCAGCGGCGACCTCCCCAGCACCCGCCGCAGCGGGCGCCATATCCCCCCCGCGTAGTCCAGGTGGAAGGTGTGGGTGAGCTCGTGGGCGAGGACCAGCTGCAGCCAGTCGTCGTAGAACGCCAGCCCGGGCTCGTCCACCGGCGGGTGCGCGTAGATCACCACCCGGTTGGTGGGAAAGGGCGTGGCGTAGCCGTTGGCCCAGTCCACGTTGTCGCTGATCACCAGCTCCACCTTGCCGGCGGGCGGGCGCACCAGCGTGGCCGCGAGCTGCGCGTGCGCCGCCTCCGCGCGGTCCCCCGCGCGCCGCGCGAGCGAGTCCAGCCCCTCGGCGTAGTGCACGCGGAAGTGCGGCGTGTCGAAGGTGCGCCAGCTCGCGTCCGGCGGCAGCTGCGCCCGGAGCGGCGCCGCCGCGAGCGCGAGGGCGGCGAGGAGGCCGAGGACGCGGGGGAGATGGGGCATGAGGGAACAGGGAATAGGGAACAGGGAACAGCCTGCAACGGCGGCGGCGCGCGGTGATGTCCGGCCGTTTGCCGTTTCCGCAGTATCCATCAGATCCGTTGCGGAGGGAGACAGCCGGGCAGTTTCGGCTGGCTCACTCCGGCGCAGGGAGACACCGGGGCAGTTTCCGGTGGCTCCCTGCGCCCGCGTAGGAAACAGGCCGGCAGTTTGGCCTGGTTCCGGAGCGGCCCCGCCGACACGGCACGATATCGAAGCACCGCCTGGCAGCCGCCTTCCGCGCCCCGTTATATTTCGGCCTGCGAACGACGCTGATCTCGACACAACCGGAGACAAACGCCATGTCGGAACGGAAACGCGAAACGCTGGTGATCATCGGCTCCGGCCCCGCCGCCTGGACCGCCGCGGTCTACGCCGCCCGCGCCAACCTGGACCCCGTCGTGTACGAGGGCGAGCCGTCGCGCGAGATGATCCCCGGCGGGCAGCTCATGTGGACCACCGACATCGAGAACTTCCCCGGCTTCCCCCAGGGCGTCGGCGGGCAGGAGCTGATGGACCGCATGAAGGAGCAGGCGGTGGGGTTCGGCACCCGCGCCATCATGGAGAACATCGCCGAGGTGGACTTTTCCGTGCATCCCTTCGTCCTCAAGCCCACCTACTCGGACGCCATCGAGGCCACGTCGGTGATCGTCGCCACGGGGGCGCGCGCCAACTGGATCGGGCTCCCCAACGAGATCCGCCTGGCGCAGAGCGGCGGCGGCGTGTCGGCGTGCGCGGTGTGCGACGGGGCGCTCCCCTTCTTCCGCGACAAGACGCTGGCGGTGGTGGGCGGCGGCGACTCGGCGATGGAAGAGGCCACCTACCTCACCAAGTTCGCGCGCGAGGTGGTGATCATCCACCGGCGCGGCGAGTTCCGCGCCTCCAAGGTCATGGCGGAGCGCGCCCTCGCCCACCCCAGGATCCGGGTGGTGTGGAACACCCAGGTGACGGACGTGCTGGGCGACGACGAGATCACCGGGCTGCGACTCAAGGACACCGTCACCGGCGAGGAGCGGGAGATGGAGGTGGGGGGGCTGTTCGTGGCCATCGGCCACACGCCAAACACGGCGTTCCTGAACGGACAGCTGGAATTGATGCCCAACGGCTACGTCAAGCTCCCCACGCCGTGGCGCACCTCCACCAGCGTCCCCGGCGTGTTCGCGGCCGGCGACGTGATGGACGACTACTACCGGCAGGCGATCAGCGCGGCGGGGTCGGGGTGCATGGCGGCGCTGGAGGCGGAGCGCTGGATGGCGCACCACGGCGTCGCCGCGGCGGAGTCGCCGGTGATCGAGACGGCGGAAAGCTCCATCGGCATGGCGGGGGTGGAGGGGTAGCCGCCCGCTCCGTTCCCCGGAGCACCCGGAGCGAATAGGCGCCCCCTGGATGCGGGGGGCG
>JBEVLE010000508.1:0-5514 GCA_040509335.1 Longimicrobiaceae bacterium
AACGAGCTCGGGTCACGCCGATTCCCCCGTGGTGTACGTCGGAGTGGGCCCCCTGGGATTCGAACCCAGAACCTGCGGCTTAAGAGGCCGTTGCTCTGCCGTTGAGCTAGAGGCCCGACGCCCGGGGAGGGTAGCGGTCGGCACAGAACCGCCCGCCAGCCTCCCGGACTTCGGTATGGGGTGACCGAGGGGACTTGAACCCCCGACCTCCAGGGCCACAACCTGGCGCTCTAACCGACTGAGCTACGCCCACCACATGGCGGAGAATTCTCCGCTATCACCGTCGTTTTGTCAAGCACCGGGGACCTGGGTCCGCCGACGTGGAGCCCGGAGCGCGCCAGATAGGACTCGAACCTATGACCTACGGCTTAGAAGGCCGTTGCTCTATCCAGCTGAGCTACTGGCGCCCACTACCGGCAGGTCGGGGCGCCCGGATTCGAACCGGGGACCTCCTGCTCCCAAAGCAGGCGCGCTAACCGGACTGCGCCACGCCCCGATCAAGGCCCGGAAACTACCTGTTTCCCGCGGAATCGTCAAGTCCGCGGGCCAGCCATTCGCCCGCGGCGCGCACCGCCCTGCCCCGGTGGCTGAGCCGGTCCTTGTCGCCCGGGGACAGCTCGCCGAAGGTGGCGCCCGCCTCGGGGACGAAGAAGAGCGGATCGTACCCGAAGCCACCGGAGCCCCTCGGCTCGGCGAAGATCACGCCCTCGCAGGTGCCGATGGACACGTGCTCGGCACCGCCCGGGAGGACCAGGGCCGCGGCGCACACGTAGCGCCCGGTGCGCTCCTCGTCCGGAACTCCGCGGAGACGATCCAGGAGCAGCGAGTTGTTGGCGCGGTCCAGCTCGGCCCCGCGCAGGTCGGCGCGGCCGGAGAAGCGCTTGGAGCGCACACCGGGCGCGCCGCCGAGCGCGTCCACGCAGAGCCCGGAGTCGTCGGCGAGGACCGGGAGGGGGCTCCGCGCCGCGAAGTAGCGCGCCTTTGCGAGGGCGTTCTCCTCGAAGGAGTCGAAGGCCTCGATGGCGTCCTCGTCCGGGCTCTCCGGGATCCCGGCCGCATGCAGGTCGACCACCTCCAGGGTGGCGTACGGGGCGAGGATCTGCCGGATCTCGCGCAGCTTGTCGGCGCTGCGGGTGGCGGCGAGAACGCGCGTCACCGGGCCACGGCCTCGCGCTGCATCCGGCACAGGTCGCGGATCCCGCCCGTGGTGAGCTCCATCAGCGAGCCGAGCTGCGCGGGGGTGAAGGGGGATCGCTCGCCCGTGCCCTGCATCTCGATGAGCCCGCCGGACTCGAGCGCGACGACGTTGAAGTCCACGTCGGCCCGGGAGTCCTCGGAGTAGTCCAGGTCCAGGACGACGTGCCCGTCCACGATCCCGGCGCTGAGCGCGGCCACGAACTCGCGGAACGGCGTTGCGGCGCCGGTGCGCGCAGCGATCCAGCTGCACGCGTCGTACAGGGCGACGGCGCCGCCGGTGACGGACGCGGTGCGGGTGCCGCCGTCGGCCTGGAGGACGTCGCAGTCCACGGTGACGGTCCACTCGCCCATGGCGGCCATGTCGACGCAGGCGCGCAGGCTGCGCCCGATCAGCCGCTGGATCTCCTGGGTGCGTCCGCCCACCTGGCCGCGCTCGCGCCGGCCGCGGGTGTGGGTGGCGCGGGGGAGCATGGAGTACTCGCCGGTGACCCATCCCTCGCCCCTGCCCTTGCGCCACGGCGGCACGCCGGCCTCCACGGAGGCGGTGCACAGGACGCGGGTCTCGCCGAAGGAGACCAGGCACGACCCCTCGGCGTAGCGGGCGGCGCCCCGCTCCAGGGTGACGGGCCGCATGCGGCCGGGCTCGCGTCCGTGCTCCCGGGTGGGTGCTTCAGCCATGGGACGATTCTCTTCCGCGCTGGAGGATGGAGGTGGTGGAGCGGCCGGGGACGAGCGGGGCGATCACCACCTCCCCGCCGGCGGCGGCGACTTCGCGGGCGCCGACGATCTCTTCCAGGCGGTAGTCGCCGCCCTTGACCAGCACGTCGGGGAGGAGGGCGGCGATCAGCTCGCGCGGGGTGTCCTCCTCGAAGACGACCACCACGTCCACCGCTTCCAGCGAGGCGAGGACGTAGGCGCGGTCTTCCTGGAGGTTGACGGGCCGCGAGGGGCCCTTGAGCCGCCGCACGGAGTCGTCGGAGTTGAGGCCGACGACCAGCAGGTCGCCGAGGCTGCGGGCGGCGCGGAGGTACTCGGCGTGCCCGCGGTGCAGGATGTCGAAGCACCCGTTGGTGAAGACCACCCGCCGCGCCCGGGGCCGCCCCAGGCGGGCGACCAGCTCGTCGCGCGTCAGCAGCTTGGAGGCGGGGTCGGGGATTTCCCGCTCGCGGTCGCTCATGGGGCGGCGGGCTCCGCGACCTCGCCGTGGGTGGCGCCCCGCAGCCGGCCCAGGATCTCCCCGGCGCCGCGCTCCAGCAGCTCAGCGGCGAGTCGGCGTCCGACCGCGGCGGCATCGGCGGCGGGGCCGGCGGCTTCGCCGCGCAGCACCGTCTCGCCCTCCAGGTCGGAAACCATGCCGCGGAGGACCAGGGTGCCGCCGTCCAGCGCGGCCAGGGCGCCGATGGGGATCTGGCAGCCGCCCTCCAGCGCGTGCAGGAAGGCGCGCTCGGCGAGCGTGGCCGCGGCGGAATCGGCGTCGTGCAGCGGACGGACGCGCTCGTGGGCGTCGGCGTCGTGGGTGCGGGCGACGATGGCCAGCGCCCCCTGCCCCACCGCCGGGAGCCAGGCGCCGGCGTCCAGGTACGCGGAGATGCGCGCCTCCCATCCCAGGCGCAGCACGCCGGCGGCGGCGAGGAGGATGGCGTCGTAGTCGCCGGCGTCCAGCTTGGCGAGGCGGGTGTTGAGGTTGCCGCGCAGGTCCAGCACCTCCACGTCGGGGCGCGCGGCGCGGAGCTGGGCGCGGCGGCGGAGCGAGCTGGTCCCCACGCGCGCCCCGCCCGGGAGCGCGTCGAGCCCGCCGCCCTCGCCCTCGCGCCGGATCAGCACGTCGCGCGGGTCCTCGCGCGCGGTGACGGCCACGATGTCCAGCCCTTCGGGGAGGCGGGTGGGGACGTCCTTGAGGGAGTGGACCGCGAGGTCGGCGAGGCCGTGCAGCAGCGCCTCGTCGATCTCCTTGGTGAACAGCCCCTTGTCGCCGATCCGGGCGAGGGGGACGTCGAGGATGCGGTCGCCGGTGGTGCGGACCACCTGGATCTCCACCGCGGCGCCGGGGCTGGCCCGGAGCAGCGCCCGCTCCACGGCGCGCGCCTGCCAGAGCGCCAGCTCGCTGCCGCGGGAGGCGATCCGGATGGGGACGTCGATCGCGCTCACCACTGCGACTGCGCGCCCTCGAGGATCTTCTGCACCATCTCGTCGATGGCGCGCTGCCGGCCGGCCTGGGCCTGCTCGGAGTTGGGCTGGTAGGTGCCCAGCGCGGAGATCCCGCTCCCCTTCCACAGCGAGCGGTCCTGCTTGACGTCGAAGATCTCGGCCTCGAAGGTGATCCTCACCTGCTTGCCGGTGACGTCCACCCGCTCGCCGGGCCCGGGGTTGGGGCGGAAGCTGGGCGTGGTCTCGTCGAAGCCGGTGATGCGGCCGCGGAGCACGGCGTCGGCGCTGCGCTGGTCCGCCAGGCGCACCCCCAGCTTGCGGGGGATCTGGTCCTGGAGGCGCAGCTGCACGTCGGTGCTCAGCACGGGCTCGGTGGTGCCGTTCTCGAACGGGATCACCGCCATGGTGCGGATGTTGGGCGGGAGCCCGCCCCCGGTGAAGGAGTACAGGCACCCGGAAAGGAGCAGCGCGGCCGCCGCGAGAAGGCTAGCGAGCCGCCCCGGCGAGCCAGGTGTCCTGGGGGAATCGTGCTGCGTCATCGTTGGACTCGATGTTGAGGACCAGGGTGCGGTAGGCGCCCCAGTCGCGGTACTCGGCCTTCTGGAGCACGCCGGCCGCGGTGTAGGTGAGGGCCAGAGACTCCAGCGCGCCGGAGCCGCCCACGCGCCGCACGGTGCGCAGGCGCCCACCCTCCACGCCGTACTCGACGGTTTCCCCCGCGGCGCTGCGGTAGCGGAGCGACGACGACGCCCCGGAGTCGGTGGCGCCGGCGAGCGTGGCGCCCGCGGGCGGGTGGACGACGCCCATGGCGCCCCACAGGAGCGCGGGCGAGGGGAGGGAGATGCGCGACGCCACGCCCGGCGGCACGCGGTAGTCCTCGCCCACCAGCGCGGCGGCCAGGTAGGTTTCGCCGCGCGGCCCGAACAGGTCCAGCCGCAGCCGCTCCGGCGCCTCGGCGCGGACGACGCCGCGCCCGCGCACCTTCGACCCCGCCTCGTCCAGCTCCCAGGCGAAGCCGATGCGCCGGGGTGTGGCGGGCGTGGTGGACCGGACGAGCTCCGCCTCCACGGCCCGCGGGTCCGCGGCGGGCGGACCCGTGGGCACGGCCGGCGGCGCGGCGGAGGCGCAGCCGGCGAGCGCGGCGACGAGGAGGGCGCGACGTGCGGCGCCGAGGGTTCTGAGTGCGTGGGGCATGCGTTCGTCTCGGTTATCCGGCCGGCTCAGCGCAGGCGCGTGATGCGTGAGATGGTCTCGCCCACCTGCACCAGCCCCACCACGTCCATCCCGTCCACCACCTCGCCGAAGACGGTGTAGGTACCGTCCAGGTGCGGGTGGGGCGAGTGGGTGATGAACCACTGGCTCCCGCCGGTGTCCGGCCCGGAAAGGGCCATCCCCAGCGATCCGGTGTCGTACAGGCGGCGGTTGATCTCGTCGCGGATCGCATACCCCGGACCGCCGGAAGTGTCCCCGCGGGGGTCGCCGCCCTGGATGACGAAGTTGGGGACGACGCGCGGCCACTCCTGCCCGTCGAAGTATCCCTGCTGCACCAGGGCGGCGAAGCTCATGGTGGTCAGCGGCGCGTCGGCGGCGAAGAGGCGCAGGTCGATGGCCCCGGACCCGGTGACGATGCGCACGCGCGGCGCCCACCCCTCGAGCGCGGGGGCGATCCACTCGCGCACGACGGTGACGTACACGGCGCTGTCGATCCCGGTCTCCACCGGGGCGGCCGGACCCCACGCCTGCCGGACGGTGTCGCCGAACACGGCCTCGGCGCGCTGGCGTACGTTGTAGTCGCCGGAGCGGCGGTAGCGCGCCAGGAACGGCCGGACGACGGGGACGCCCTTTGCCCGGATGGCGGCGAGCGCGTCCAGCGCGGCGAGCGCGGCGTCGTTGAGGGAGTCGCGGCGGGCCAGGCCGTACGCGTTGAGGACGGCGGGGAGGGTGGAGGGATCCGCGAGCCGCGCGAGCCCGCCGAGCGCGTTGGTGCGGACGATGGGGTCGTCGGCGGCGAGCGATTCCAGGAGGAGCGTGCGCAGCGAATCGAGCGGCGCCCCCGGCGCGCCCGTGACCGCGTCCAGCACGGCGGCCGCCACGCGGGCGTCGGGATCGCGGGCGAGCGCCGCCAGCTCGGGGCGGGTGACGGGGCCGACGCGGGCGTACGCGCGGGCG
>JBEVLE010000509.1:0-3312 GCA_040509335.1 Longimicrobiaceae bacterium
CCCCGCGGATGGCTCCGCGGGGGCGCTTTCCTGTAGTCCGTTCAGCCGTCGCAGGCTGTTCCCTGTTCCCTATTCCCTGTTCCCTGCAGTTCAGGACGCCCAGTCGATCTCGCTGAGCTGCTCGCGCACCGCGGCGAAGCGCTGCGCCTCGCCCTGGAGGCCGCGGCGGCGCAGGAACTCGTCCACGTGGCGCATGTGGCTGGCCATGCGCTGGTACTGGCGCTCCACGCGCCCCAGGCGCCGCAGCTCGCGCAGCATCCACTGCGCGGCGGAGGGGCTCATGGCTGCGATGAAGGCCTGGTCCTCGGGCGAGAGCTCGCCTCCCTGGGAAACGACCGGGACGCAGTGGTGCGTACCGGCGGGGTAGTGGACCACGGTGCGGTGCGCCTCGCCGGCGACGAAGTCGACCGCCATCTCGGCCTCCCAGGGGCCGGGGGTCGCGCGCTCAGCGAGCTGCTCCAGCTCCTGGAGGAGCTGTTCGCGGGGGGTGGAGTCTGGCATGGACGGGGCGGGGGAGAGGGAGCCGGACGGGGCAACCCAAGATCGTTTCCGCGGGCCGCGGACGCAAGGAAAAAATCATCGCCCGGCGGGGGAGCCGGGCGCGGACCACGAAGCTGCTGGAGAACCAGCAATCTACCTCAAATCGCGTGCCAATCTGCGACTTTTCCACAATTGTCGGGGTTTCCCACCGCCAATTCCCGACTTTTCCACCCGGACACCCTCGTTTTACAACGATTTAGTCACGGACGGACCCGGAAACACCCAGGTGCGGAGGGCGGCTGGAATCGTGAAAAGCCGGTTCGCGGAGCTCCGGGTGCCTCACTTCGCCATGTCCGCCGCGGCCTGCACGGCGAAGCGGAAGGTGTCCCCCGGGCGGGGCGGGGGTTCCGGGCAATGGAGGGTCCCGGCAACGGCGACCCCCTCCCCCGACCCCTCCCCGCAAGGGGGAGGGGAGCACGACGGTGTGGGGGCAGGACCGGCGCACGGGTCTACCCCTCACCCCCCGACCCCCTCTCCCACAAGTGGAGAGGGGGAGCACGACGATTTCGAGCTTCAGGCAGCCCTCCCTCGCTTGCGGGGGAGGGTGGCGGCTCTCAGGCCGCCGGGTGGGGGCCCGCGTGAGGGATTTCGGCCCGAAGGGGCGAGACCGCGCGGCTGTTTGCGCGGGCTCGACTCCGTTGCAGACGGTTGTTTCGTCTGCTACGGAGCCGAAGCCCGACCCGGCGCCAGCCGGGGCACGCCCGAACCCGCAGCTCAATCCCTCACACTTTGCGGCCGGCACGACGAGCCCGTATTATCCCGCCACACCGGCGGGCCCAACCCAGGCCCGCGCATCTCCAGACGCACAGGGTTGATTCCATGGCAGACGGCGCTCGCGGGCCCTTCGTTCCCGCACGCTTCCAGCCCGGCCTCCCGCAGGACCGGATGATCCTCGCCGAGGCGCCGGACGCCGAGGCCATCGAGATGGACGTGGTCTTCGTCGGCGCGGGCCCCGCCGGGCTGGCGGGCGCCATCGAGCTCGCGCGCCTGGTGCAGAAGGACGCCGAGGCCGGCGGCTCGCTGGGCGAGGTCAACATCGCGGTGCTGGACAAGGCCGCCTCGCTGGGCGAGCACAACCTGAGCGGCGCCGTGGTCAACCCGCGCGCCTTCCGCGAGCTGTTCCCGGAGCTGGGGGACGAGGACTTCCCCTTCCGCGGCGCGGTCAGGGGCGAGTCGGTGCACCTGCTCACGGGCACGGGATCGGTGCGCATCCCCACGCCGCCGCCCATGCACAACCAGGGCAACTTCATCGGCTCCATCTGCGAGATGGTGCGCTGGCTGGGCGGCAAGGCGGAGGAGCTGGGCGTCAACGTGCTCCCCGGCTTCCCGGCCGACTCGCTGCTGGTGGACGGGCAGAAGGTGGTGGGCGTCCGCACCACCCCGGCGGGGCTGAACCGCGCCGGCGAGCCGGGCTCCGGCTACGAGCCCCCCACCGACCTGTCCGCGCGGGTGACGGTGCTCACGGAAGGGACGCGCGGGCCGCTGGCCCAGGCCTACCGGCAGTGGCAGGGGATCCCCTCGCAGAACCCGCAGATCTTCGCCCTGGGCGTCAAGGAGCTGTGGGAGACCAAAGTCCCGCTGGAGGAGATCGTGCACACGCTGGGGTGGCCGCTGCCGCGCGACACCTTCGGCGGGAGCTTCATGTACCCGCTGGCCCCCAACCTGGTGGCGGTCGGGCTGGTGGCGGGGATGGACTACCGCCGGAGCACGCTGGACGTGCACGAGCTCATGCAGCGCATGAAGCTGCACCCCTTCTTCCGCAAGTACCTGGAGGGCGGGGAGATGGTGGAGTGGGGCGCCAAGACCATCCCCGAGGGCGGCTTCTACGCCCTCCCCGAGCGATTGCACGGCGACGGGCTGTTGATGGCAGGGGACACGGTGGGCTTCGTGGACGTTCCCTCGCTCAAGGGGATCCACTACGCCATGCAGTCCGGGATGTACGCGGCCCGCGCCATCTTCGATGCGCTCAAGCGCGGCGAAACCTCGGCGGCGGGGCTGGCGTCGTACGACACCGCGGTCAAGGGCAGCTACATCCGCGACGACCTGTACCGCACCCGCAACATGCGGCTGGCGTTCAAGGACGGCTTCTTCGTGGGCGGCGCCAAGGCGGGGCTGATGACGCTCACCGGCGGGCGCTTCCCCGGCGGCAGGATCAGCATGCACTCCGACGCCGAGGCGCAGCGCGAGCCGGCCCCCGCGGAGCCGTTCACGCCGGACGGGCGGCTCACCTTCAGCAAGGTGGACGCGGTGTTCAAGGCGGGGAACCAGACCCGCGACGACATCCCCTCGCACCTGGTGGTGGGCAAGGACGTGCCCGCGGAGGTGGCCGAGATGTACGTGCACATGTGCCCGGCCGGCGTGTACGAGATGCAGGGCGACCGGCTGGTGGTGAACGCGCCCAACTGCATCGACTGCAAGGCCACGGACGTGATCGGGCCGCGCTGGACCCCGCGCGAGGGGGGGAGCGGGCCGGCGTACAAGCAGATGTAGGCGGGGGGCGTTTTCGCATGCGTTCTTTCGAGGGTCGTGTCTCCGGTGTGCGGGGGCGTGGCCCTCGTTCTTTTACGGCTGAACAGCGGGGTTGGGCGTGCCCCCGGCTGGCGCCGGGGTCGGGCTTCGGCTCCGTAGCAGACGAAACGACCGTCTGCAACGGAGTCGAGCCCGCGCAAACAGCCGCGCGGTCTCGCCCCTCCGGGCCGAAATCCCTCACGCGGGGGTGGTGCTGGCGTCCGCGAGTTTGGGCCCCCTCACCCCCCGGCCCCCTCTCCCCCG